>NZ_BJDO01000023.1 GCF_005405185.1 Secundilactobacillus hailunensis | reverse complement strand
ACCTTTAGGTGCCGTCAAGGTCCCAAGTGAATTACCTTTACTATCTACAAGCGTGTAAACCTGGTTGCCATTGGCATCAGTCGTCGTCTTGCTTGGATCAATCTTTGGCGTATCGCCATTAGTTCCATTCTTACCGTCGGTAACGGTCAGTTGACCGACATCAGCGGGTTTGCCATCAGGTCCGGTGATCATGAAGTGGTAAGTCGTGGTTGGATTACCATTGGCATCCGTACCAGTTGTCGTCTTGCTTGGATCAATGGTCGGTGTGCTGCCATCTTTTCCGGCAACACCCTGGATGCCTTGAGCACCTGTATCACCCTTAGCACCCTTGTTAGCAGTGAATGTTCCAACTGTCTTGCCAGCGCCGTCAACTAATACATAGGTGGTATTGCCATCTTTATCCGTTGTCGTCTGCTTAGGATCAATAGTTGGTGTACTGCCGTCCTTACCGGCTGCACCAGGATCACCCTTGGCACCATTAGTAAGCGTGCCAACTTTTTGACCATTAATTAAAACATCATAGCCCGTAACATTACCTTGATTGTCTTTGGTTTCAGTTAGCGTTGGAGTTGCCCCATTAGCAACATTAAAGCTAACAGGTGCTTGACCTGTCGTAGTAAAGGTAACTGTAGTTCCAATAACACTACCTGAAGCATCTGTTTCCGGCGTAGTAGTGACCACTGGAGTAACACCATCTTTGCCTGTAGCCCCGGTAGTACCAGTGTCACCTTTATCACCTTTTTGACCATTATATACATAGAAAGTATTTTGCTGTAGTTTACCATCAGGACCATACGAGTTTACAGTAACTGCCGTACCGGTTTGACCGTTTTGACCTGTAGTTGGTGCAGTATCAATGGTTACCGGCTTAGCGGCTGCCCCGTTAGTACCATTAACAACATTAAAGCTAACAGGTGCTTGACCTGCTGTAGTAAGGGTAACTGTAGTACCAATGACATTACCCGATGTATCTTTTTTCGGTGTAGTCGTAACCACTGGAGTAGCACCATCTTTGCCGGCAGCACCGGTAGCACCAGTATCACCTTTAGCACCCGGTATACCCTGTGCACCATTAGTCAGTGTTCCAACTGTCTTACCATTAATCTGAACATCGTAACCAGTCTTAGTGGGATTTTCAGTTAAGGTTGGGGTTGATCCATTTTTAACCGTGAAAGAACCAATAGATTTAGTTCCATTCAGTACTTGATAGGTAGTCGTTGAACCGTCTGTGCTAGTGGTTCCAGTCGGATTAACTGTTATGTTGGGAGTTACCCCTGCAGCACCGGTAGCACCCACAGCGCCAGTAGCACCCTTAGCACCATCATTAATGGTTGCTTGACCAATCACCGACCCCTTTGGAATATCAGAAGTCTTTGACACTACTGAACCAGTATAGAAGTAAACAATATGTTTACCTGCAGTTGAATCATCAGTAAGTGCGTGAATTGATGTACTTCCTTCAGCAGGCTTACTGTACGTGACCGTAGTCTGAATACCCGCTAACAGACCATCAGCTTGCACTGGTACGTTCTGATCGGAAACTACTTTAATATCAGGAACTTCACCAGTATAGGCAGCGACAGTAGGTGCAGGTGCCTTGAGAGAGGTAAAAATCTTATTAGTTGTCGTATCAGCTTTTCCATCACCATCTTCATCAGATGACTTGACGGTATAGGAAACAATCGTGTTGGTAGCTTTAATATATTTTGTTCCAAATGTAACTGTTTGCTTGATATCAGGATGAACCTGAGTGCCAGTAGCTTGATCAACAAAATGAATCGTCCGGGTAACGGTTTGAGTTGGCCCGTCGGTTTGCGTCATATCAGGATTCTTAGTATAAATTAGTGTTCGAGTAACAGTGTTATTAGCACCAGTGACGGTCACAGGATCATTTGCTGCCGTCACAGCCTTACCATCCACAGCAGTTGTAGCTTTACTAAAGGTGTAACCCTCTTGTGAATTAAGGATATAGTCTGGCACTTTATTAATCGTACCCTTTGTATCATCTGACTTATCATCATTATGTTCAGATACACCATCAGGGTTAGTCGTCCAAACTGAATAACCCCAGTTACCACTGCCATCTTCCTTCACAGTAGCAGTCCGATAGAACGTCAACGTCTGGACGTTGTTGTCCGTATCCAACTGAGTTCCATCACTGCTTTTATAAATAACATTTTCAGTAACATTCTTAGTTAAATCAAGTTGATCAGTATTATTTTCCGGTGTTTCATGTTTGGGTGTATAGATAATATCATAAGATAGTTTCGCTGGTGAACCATCAGCATTAGTAACTGAAACAGCAGGGATAGATGCTACATTTGGTGTAGCACCTTTGACAGCAACTGCTGAAACTGCCTTATACTTTGGATCCACAGATACATTAGTATTAAGCTGGAATGGTGTCAGTGTACTAGGATTAAAACGATATGTCGTCTGATGAAGTACGGTACCGTCTTTCTTCGTATAAGAGGCTTGCTTAGCACCCTGCAAAGCTAAATCAGTTCGGTATTCAAAAGGAGCCGTATCACTCACTGATTTAGCCGCCGTAGCGCCATCCGTGTACTTGAAGTTAACGGTACGGCTTCCAGTTGCCACACCCGTTTTATATTTGTGCTGTAATTGAATGATGTACTCTTGAGCACGGGAACTAGCAGCCTTAATTATTTCATAACCAGGAGTTGGATCATATGAAGGGACTTTAGAACCTGGATCGTCTATCAGCCCTTCTTCAAAAGTTGAACCCGCCTTTTCACTAAGCTTATTTAAATCATAATTATAATCGGCAATATTAAAAGTAACACCTTTGGGACCCGTAGTATCTGCTGTCCCATCAGACTTCTGCACATACCCCAACTTATAATTGTAAAAACCATGCGCAGCTAGTGTTTCTGTGTCTGTAACTAAAACATTTTGAATTACTCGGTTGTCCTCATCTTCATCAATGTAGCTAACGATATAATGTGCTGTTTTAGTAGGATCAACAGGTGCAGCTGCTACAGCAGTCTGTGTTGTTGCAACCGCATCGACAGCTTCCTTGAAGGCGACTTTTTGGTTATTAACACCAGCAGTTGCTAATGCTGTCTGCCCAGTTTGGGTGTCCGTTAATGTATTTATAGCACTACCTGTTGATGTTGAAGCAGCATCAACATCAATTTTACTTGCGCCTTTTTGATTATTAGCAGTAGTTCCGGTAGCTAAAACCGTCTTTGCTAATGTTGCTTGGCTCTTAGTATCCGTTAAGGCACTTACACCACTGTCCTTTAGTGTTGCACCCGTATCAACAGTGGTCTTATTTGTAGTTGCTTGATCACTAGCAGCAGTTCCAGCTGATCCTGTACCTTCCGTTGAGGACGGCTTCGCTGCTGTTGTTTGATTGGCTGTTGCATTGCCACTTGCAGTCCTAGGCTGAGTAACTGATGATGCTGTACTCTGTGGCGCCGTAATAGCTTGCTGATCATCGTTAGTAGTATCTCCAGCCGGTTTTGTACCCTCCGTTGAAGGTGCCTTTACAGAAATCGACTGAGTAGTCGTTGAGGAAGTTGCAGCATTATTCTGCGAACTCTTCAAAGCAACTTGATTGGGACCGGTTACATTTTTTGTCGTACTTGAACTTGTGTCACTCTCACCAGTAGATGAATTAGTGTCCGCTTTTACCTGCTCCGGAGCTGAGAAAGCACCTAACCCAAAAGTCAGTGTTGCCATCCCAGCAACTAACCAACGTGTTCCAGCCTTATAAAGTTTAAATCTAACTTTTCTTTCAGCGGTATCACACTCTAACTTTTGCCTGTTAAATTTATACTTTTCCAACGAATATTCCCCCTTGATAAATTCACGGCGCGTTTTAGGTACTCCCCCAAAACGTACCAAAAACCCTTAGTAGACCCGTTACCTTTATCATTTCAACCTCCGATTGAAATATATGGCTTACTAATTGGTCAGTATATTATCACCATTACACTTACTAATTCAAGTAGCTATTTCTAATGATAAACAGGGTTAATAAATAAAGATTCCCGTTATTGAGGGAATATTCATTTATGCTATTTTCCTATAACACGGAATTTATTACCTCTTTTTTATCTAATTTAGCACTATGAAAAACTAATAATCATCATATTACCTGCTTTTGATATTATGTAAAAAAATAAGATGATTTTCATTTTAAATCTTATTTAAACATTAAGTTTGCATGAATAATTCATATCAGAGTAATCAACTTTAATTTAACCTGCTCACTCATATCAATATTAAACTTGTTATTTTCAGTATTTTCACAGAAACAATTTTTGGACTTTTTTCAATAAAAACAATTTTCAAAAATTTTAGATATAATTATATCTGTCAACCAAATTTCAATCTTGTTCAACAAATCGATAATGACGAATAACCTCTAACGGTAGACGTTTATCATACGGTTATATCACATAAAAAATAGTTTTAGATAATTTTCAACTGTCTAAAGCTATTTTTAGTACTAGACAAATTACAAATTATTCCTAAATCATCATTTTGCTTTAAACCAGACCTAGTAAAGGTTCGTTCACTTTGAATATTTCTAGACCATATATTGATAATTATTCAGTTAATAAAAATTTAATTTTTTATTTTTAGACACCATTATGCCGTTTTTCCTTATGTTATCAGGCTTATTGGAAACCAAACATATCCTTACCTCCACATGATTATATTCATTTTAACTATTTAATTAACCAAATTAAAAAGGCATCAGTAAATTATTAGAATTAAGAGTTTACTGACGTCTTATTTATATTTTTCTATTCACCTAACACAAACTTCTTAATCCCCCGACCCACACCGTCATGCTCATTATCGGCGGTTAGGTAGCGGGCAACCTGCTTAACCTCAGGCAGGCCATGCCTATGACGATCAGCATTTCCACCAGTTTTAACATGGGAATATCGTTCGGGCCGTCACCAAAGGCGGCAGTCTCACTCAGATTTAATTGTTCGCGTTTTGCGATGTAATTCACGCCCCGTGATTTCTTAGCAGCAATAGCTGTAATGTCCAGGTAATTTAGATACCTTCTCTACAATAAGTACTGGCCATTCCATGTTTTGAATAGTGACAAATCATTTTTTCGTGCAAAAGTTTATTTAAAGGGTATCGTTTCCCCCTGGCAAATATAAACCTCGTACTGGCATCATGTTAGTTTGTTAAATATATTTTGTGCACAATGTATCATATCATCTATTGCTGTAAGTGAGATAATTATTCTAGAAAGAAGGTGTTCCCTATGGATGACATTCCACATTATGACAATCCATCTGGAGAACTATCCGTTACTGTCAGGCTTCAAAAGGCAGCTGATGTTTATCTGGTTGATCAAGCAAATTTCAACCATTATCAACAAGGTGGTGGCTTTAAATACTACGGCGGTTCTGCTACTAAGTCTCCAGTGGTAATTAAGGCCTCCGGATCTGGTCGTTGGTATTTGATTGTTGACGATCATGGCGCTGGTTCTCGATATTCATATACTTGGGGCTAGTTTTTTTACGGGTTCATTATTTTGTTAAAACAAATGAAAAAACACTCCCAATTGCAATTTGGAAGTGTTTTTTTCGATAACTGATGTTCAGCCAAAGTTTAATCTGGTCCTTTAAACCACCCTGTCACTTATTATTCCAATACATTAAGAGAATCAAACACGCAATTAATGTTAGTAAATCGCTTAAAACTAGTTGATTTCTCAAGAATCGACCATGAATTTACTTGGGTGATGAGTTGTTGATCTTCAAGAAACTCAGGTGAACGTTAGTTATTGAAAAGGCCGGTCAACGTATTTATACGTTGGCTGGTCTTTTAAGTTACTCGTAATCTAAAAACGATACACGTCTCGCCGATGCCCAACAGAAATCGCCAGTACAACTAGCTGATCATCCTCAATGACACTGATGACGCGGTAGTTACCGATGCGATACCGCCAAAGACCACTTAAGTTGGCTTCTAAGCCCTTCCCTTTAGTCCTCGGATCTTCAATGCCATCAATATTAGCATATAACCACTGGGTGATGAGCTGTGCCTGATGTTGATCCATTTTTCCAAGCTGTTTCATCGCATCTTTGGAAAATTCCAGTCTATAGGTCATCATCTATCCCGCCAAATTTACGGAAAACTTCTGCCATTGAATACGTTTCTTTACCGCTCTCTTGGTAACGTTTATAAGCGACCTGGGCAACCTGTTTATCATATTCATCTTCCAGTTGTTCCATCGAATATTTCTTCACTAGGTCTGACAGCGTGATGCCATAGAAATCCGCCATATACTGCAACCATTCTTTTTCGGAGTCGCTGACACGAACAGTAATCATTGCCATGAGCAATCGCCCCTTTCTGTATTACATTGTATTACAAACTGATCGAGTTGCAAAGGAATGTGATTTGTTTGAGTCATACAATTAAAAGGCGTGATCACGATTACCAATCAATCGTCATCACGCCTCTTTCATATTCTCTATTCACCTAACACAAACTTCTCAATCCCCCGACCCACACCGTCATGCGCATTATCGGCGGTCAGGTAGCGGGCAACCTGCTTAACCTCTGGCAGGCCATTGCCCATAACGATCGGCATTCCCACCAGTTTTAACATGGGAATATCGTTCGGACCGTCACCAAAGGCGGCAGTTTCACTCAAATCTAGCTGTTCGCGTTTCGCGATGTAGTTCACGCCCCGTGATTTCTTGGCGGCAATAGCTGTGATGTCCAGATAAATATCGCTGGATTTTTGCATTGCCACGCCTGGCAG
Organism: Secundilactobacillus hailunensis; assembly: GCF_005405185.1. Taxonomy (GTDB): domain Bacteria; phylum Bacillota; class Bacilli; order Lactobacillales; family Lactobacillaceae; genus Secundilactobacillus; species Secundilactobacillus hailunensis. The sequence goes on along the minus strand of NZ_BJDO01000023.1, from coordinate 32,387 downwards.
TTTAGCTGCCTGCAGCAGCTTCACGATGCCATCCATGACGTCGTGCTTCAACACACAAAAGGTGATTTTATAGATTGGTTCCGGCTGCTCCCAGAATACTGGGTCCAGCACCGTGGGCTTTTGCGGCATATCTTCTTGGAAGAAGGCAATCCCATCATCCATGTGCGTGACCTGCCAGTCGGTGAGGCCAAACAGGCTAAAGCCGGTATCTGGAAAATGAGCTTCCATTAGATCCACGACCTGCTTAACCACTTCAAATGCAATTGGCGCATCTTCAATGACCTGCAGCTGACCCGCCTTCACCTGATAGATCACACCGCCGTTAAAACCAATTTGCGGTGCCGTCAATTTAAGCGTTTGAATGGCCTCCAGCATCTGTCTAGGCGAGCGGGCGGACACCAGTGTAAACGGAATCCCAGCCTGCTGAATGGCTGTCGTATTACCAGGTGAAACCTTGCCGTGCTGATTAAGCAGGGTCCCATCCATGTCGGAAAAAATGTGTTTGATCACGTTAAAATACCCCTTTGATTTCAGTTAAGTCAGTAATATCCTGACCGAATTCACCTTAATATGGTGGCATTTTTTCGGCTGACTTGCAACCGTTAAGCGTTAATGAACTTATTGATTACGCTGCCGTTTTGGTCGATATATCAGCTCGTAGACCCCCAGCATGACCAGAAAAACGATGACACAGATGATCATTGAGACTCGCGTTGAACCGTTGATCAATAAGAACACCAGCACGCCAACAAAGAAGAGTAAGCTCAACCAATCAGTAAACGGATAACCTGGCATCCGAAAAGTGCTGGCACCTTCCGGATGAACGTGGCGGTAGCGGATATGACACCAGATCAAGATCACCCAGACTAACACGAAGTTAATGGTGGAGACCCCGGAGATCATCTCAAAGACGCTGGCTGGCATGAAGTAGTTCAGCACCACAATGACCAATAAAACTAACGCCGAAAAATTCAGTGAGTTGGTGGGGACACCGCTCTTGTTAAGTCTAGACAACGCCTTGGGCGCGTTACCGCCCCAGCTCAGCGCGTGCAGGGTCCGGCTGGTACTGAATAAACAGCTATTGGTTGCCGATAACGCCGCGGTTAGCACCACGAAGTTCAAGATTCCCGCAGCACCGGCGATCCCGATTCCGGAGAAGACTTGCACGAAGGGGCTGGCAGTGGTGGTAATTTTATTCCACGGATAGACACTCATAATGGCGATCATGGAACCGACGTAGAACAGGCCGATCCGAATCGGCAGACTGTTGATGGCTTTTGGCAGGTTAGCGACTGGGTCGTTGGTTTCACCAGCCGTTAGTCCCACCATTTCAATGCCGACGAAGGCGAAAACGACCATTTGGAAGGCCATCATAAACCCGTAGCCCCCGGTTGGGAAGAAACCGCCGTGGCTAACTAAATTACTAAAGGAAGCCGGCTGACCGTCCACCTGCGTATGCAGCAGCGCCAGCGTGAAGCCGACGACGACTAGGACAATGATGGCCGCCACCTTGATCATCGAGAACCACGATTCCATTTCACCAAAGGCCCGAACGTTGATCCGGTTGGTGAAGTAGAGAAAGATCAAGATCACAAATGGCGCGATCCACTGCGGCACCGAGGGAAACCAGAACTTAATGTAGATCCCAGTCGCGGTCAAATCCGCCATAGCCAGGCTGATCCAGCAAAACCAGTACAGCCAGCCGGTCACGAATTCCATCCGGTCGCCCAGATACACGCTGACAAAGTCCAGAAAGGAATGCTTCGTGGTATCTGACAGTAGTAGTTCACCGATGGCGCGCATCATAAAAAAACAGAACAGGCCGACGATGATGTACGCCAAAATAATTGACGGACCAGACGTGTGAATCGCGCTACCAGATCCCAGAAACAGCCCGGTCCCGATAGCCCCACCGATGGCAATCATCTGAATATGTCTGGACTGCAACGACCGCGATAAATTCTTATTTTTATTTTCCATCACAAACTCCTTTTCTGAACACAAAAACGGCGTCCCCTGGCACTCACTTACTGAGTACCAAGGGGCGTCGTAACGCTGTTCCACCCAAGTTTGCAGTGGGTATGCCACTGCCTTTAATCGCTGATATTGGTTGCGCAACCAAGTGTTTCTACCATTTTAACGTGCCGGCTTTCAGCCTTACCCGGTTCTCTGTTAAACGTTAAGTTGTTCTCATTGTACTTTAATTTTCTCAAAATACAAGTCCCTTTTTCTTGGCAACGTGCCAAAAGCGCGGAGCAGACTGAAAAGATTATTTGTTAACTACGAATTTAGCGTCTTTACCGCTGTTGACTAACACGACGTTATCAGCCACGATATTAGCCATAGCGTCCCGCGCTTCAACGGTGGCGTTACCAACGTGAGGTGTCAAAATGACATTCTTCAACGACTTGAAACCGTCATCGACGTTGGGTTCCTTCTCGTAAACATCCAAAGCGGCACTGGCAATTTCACCCGACTTCAACGCGTCCAGCAAAGCTGCTTCGTCAATGATTGGGCCACGGCCAACGTTAATAATTGAAGCGGTCTTCTTCATGGCTTTAAAGGCCTGCGCATCAAATTTATGGACCGTATCAGGGGTCTGTGGTGCGTTGATCGTAATGTAATCACTGGTCTTGATCAAGTCGGCCAGTGGCTTATAGGTCACTTTCATGGAACGCTCCTCTGGGTCAGAGAGACGGTTTGGCTTGTAGTACTGAACGTTCATGCCCAGTGCATTCGCCTTGCGGGCAACGTCGCTACCGATATTGCCTAAGCCAAAGATACCTAACGTCTTGCCGGCAATTTCATGCCCCAAGAAGTACAGCGGTGCCCAGCCAGGGAACCCTTCGTTACGCATCTTATGGTCGCCTTCGACCATCCGGTGACTTAATGCCAGCATCAAGCCGATCGTAACTTCCGCCACCGCGTTAGTGGAAACCGCTGGCGTGTTGGTTACTGGAATGCCCTTTTGCTTGGCATAAGCGGTATCAATGTTGTTGAAACCGGCACCAAAGTTGGCAATCAGCTTTAATTTTGGTGCCGCATCAATAATTTCCTGATCAACCTTTGTCGAAAGCGGTGTGATCAAAAAGTCGGCATCGCTAACGTGTTTCAATAACTCATCATGTGAGATCAAACCGTCACCATCATATGAACTAACATCCAACCCCGCTTTTTCCAATGTTTGAGTTGCGACATCAGGTAATTGAGCTGATAAATAAACTTTAGTCATAATCAAAGCCTCCTGTATTTTGTTACCGCTTTCATTATCGTTCATAATCGCACAAAGTGCAAACCAGCGAAAATAGGGATTATTTGCACTACTAATAATAACCAGTTGATACTGACCTACTTCAGTAATTCTGCAGCAACCTCATCTAAAGGCCGAGTGCCACTTTTTTCTGCTTGCTTCAAAATTTGAGCTAATTTTTGACTTTTCTTGAACTTTTCAAAAGCTTCGTAGTCAGCTAAATCAACTACAACGTATTTGCCATAGCCATTTTTGGTTAAGAAGACCGGCTTATCCGGCCCCACAGTATCTAAAACCTTACCATAATTTTTCAGCTCCGAAACCGGCATGATATTCACCATAGTACTCAGTCCTTTCTAGTCTTATTAGAACGTTACGGGAAGAATTATTCGAATAATTTTTCCCGTAGTTAATCAGTTAACCAAGGTTACCTGATTAACTACGTGACTTAAAAATAGATTAGTTTAAAAAAGTGACTTTCGGTTAACAAAACTAACCGAAAATCACTTTTCCTGGTACTTTATGCGTTTTTTACGCGTGTAATAAAATCTTCAAAAATCGCAAACTGAAGTGCATTCTCTTTAAACATCAACTCCGGATGCCATTGCACCGCCACGATCAAGTTACTATCTTTGCTCTCCACACATTCAATAATGCCATCGCTGGCCTTAGCGGTAACTTTCAACTGCGGTGCCGGCGTTTTAATGGCTTGATGGTGCAGGCTGTTAACTAACACGTGCTGCTGGCCTTGAAAGATAACTTGCAGCAGGGAACCTTCAGCCACGTCAATGTAGTGAGTACCTTGATCAAACAGCACTTTTTGTGAATGTTGATAAGTTTGATGATCAACTTGCGTACCAATATCTTGGTACAGATTCCCGCCAAGCGCCACGTTTAAGACTTGGGTGCCACGGCAGATACCTAAGATAGGTTTACCAGCTGCCACGGCCTGATTCGTTAACGCAATTTCAGTTGCGTCCAGCCGGTCATCCGAAGCTGCCATTTTAGGCAGTGGTTCTTCACCGTAGAAACGCGGTGCCACATCAACACCACCTGGCAATAGTAGGCCATCGATCAGCTGACTGTAATGTACCGCTAGATCTGGTTCGCGAGTTGGAATTAAAATTGGCACCCCACCTGCTTTAACCACCGCAGCCACTTCCCCCTGATTCACACTATTAAGATATGAGCCATCCACCAGCCGGCGTTCAGCTGGGATGCCAATGATTGGTTTTGCCATTTTTAAATTCCCCCTACTTCCAATATATGATGTACTCCGTAACAGAGTTAGCTTAGCAGTTTTTTGCGTGGCCTGGTAGCGCCCCGTTTCAGATTGCTGATCATCCGTGATGATTACCGCAAACTTGGACTTTCGCGCGCCACGACTTTTGCAGCAAGTTTATTAGCCAATTTAATTGAATCAGCAATACTTTTACCAGCAGATAATCCGGCCAGAAAGCCACCACAATGGGTGTCCCCTGCACCAATGGTATTAACTACTGTGACTTTTTCGCCAGGAATAATGGCCGACTGATTGCCATCAAAGTAGTACGTCCCCTTTGATCCCAAAGTGAAAAGGACTGGACTTTGTGTCTTCTGGTAAATCTTTTGGGCGATTTCATCAAGTGAATCACCGGTAGCACCAAAGTATTCAATCTCATCTTCGTTACAATGAATAATGATATTTTTAGTCAGTAATTGGTTAATCGTGCGCGGTGTCAAATGACTGATCCGTGGTGATGCATCGAATAAGAGGTAAGCATCAGCAGATCGATGAGATAACGCTTTCAAAACACTATCGGCAGTTTGTTCATTTTCAATCTGATAGCCGCTAACATAAAAATACTTGTAAGTATCTAGATCAACCCGATCAAGCCAGTCATTCTTCCAGATTTGATCTATCCCTGGAATCGTTAAAAAGCTGCGTTCTCCTGATGGTTCTACCATTGAGATATCCCAGCCGTTATCGGCATCGTTGACAGAAAGTAATTCTGGAATCTGTTTTGCTTTCAATTCATTTCGAACAATATCGGCATACTGCCCTTTGCCAACGGGCACAAATAAATCAGCCTCAGCGTTAGCATAGCTCATTGCGCCATAGACGTTAAAAGCTGAACCGCCCACGACAGCTGACTTTAAATCACCAGTCACATCGCCACCAGAAAATGGTAATTGAGGCACATCGATCACTACATCAACATAGGCGGCCCCTAATATCAACGTTTTAGTCATTAGGCCGCCTTCTCATCATGCTGATTGCCTTTAAATAACTTCACGATAAACATGCAAATGATCGCCAAAATTGCTGAAACGAAAACGCCTAAACTATTGTTCCGAAAAATGCCGTGAGCAAACGGGCCGTTCCAAATGGCGTTATTAGTGAACAAAAATCCGGTCACGGTGGCAATCACCCAGGAAATAATGCCGCCCCAGTTGTAATGAGCTGGTGATTGCGGATCAATCAATTTGGTATCATAACCATTGCGACGAAACATGACACTGTCGCACAAGAAGATGGCAACCCAACTAGCAAGGCAGATGCCTAAGAAATTAAGAAATATCTCAAAGTTACTTAAGAAGTTACCGGAGATAAACAATACATAAACTGGAATAAGAATCACGATCAAGCCGTGAATAACCAATGACGTCCGTTGGGAAACGTTGATCCCAATGGTCGACAAATTGATCCGCGCCGAGCGCAAGGAAACGATACACTGCGGAATCAGCCCACCAGCAGCCACCAGGAAATAAATCACCCCGATCCAACTTGGCAAAGCACTGTACATCACATCAAAGGGATTACTGGCAGTGGATAACGTTGGTTCAATGGTACTTAAGAGCACCCCGCCAGCCATGAGAACAAATAGTGGAACGGCACCACCCATTGCAGTATTCCAAAATGTAGCAGCTGGTTTAGTATTGGGTTTGACATAAGCACCCCAATCGGCAGCCGCCATTGACCAAGAAATACCGGAACCAGCGGCCACGATACTGACGGCTGGCAGAACGCCCGTTACCCAGCTGCCAGTCGGTAGATCCATCGCCTGTCTCCAGTTCGCCTTAACTAGGAACAAGATCAAAATCAAGGCGGTTAGAATCCCAAAGATCCAGCTAATCCAAGTTTGAATTTTGGCAAGCGTGTTTTCCTTTAACAACCCGGAAAGCAGAACGAGTCCGCCGAAAATAATGAGTGCAATTGCGGTTGTTAAGTTGTTCTTTTGAACATGGATCACGCTAAATAAAGAAACCAGTAATAGTGTTCCAGTGATGACGTTAATGGCTAACCAGCCAACCATGTTAAACCACGCGATCCCATTAGGAATCTTATTCCCGTAAGTTCCATACGCAGCTCGACTCAACTTGAAAGTGGTAATCCCTTCTCGTTGACCGATCATGGCAACCCAGCCAGGAATCATAAAGGAAAGCGCCCCAACTAAAGCGGCAATCATGGCTTGAACAAATGACAAATGATAACTAACGATCATGGCCCCGTAAACAAATCCCATGATACCAATGTTGGCAGCAAACCAATTATAAAACAGCTTGCCTGGCGTTAATGTCTTATCTTTTTCAGGAACTTTAATGAGTTTATCATCCATTACCCAATACCTCTCTTATTTGCGTGCTTGAAATTTAAGCATCTTATCAGCATAGTCATTAAAATGATGTTGCGGGTTCTTACTATCAATTAATGTTTTCCAGTTGTTATCAATTGATGACGCGCCACCTTTGGCACCACAAATGGCGGTTGCCATCGCCCCAATGGTGTCGGTATCGCCACCTAGATTAGCGCACAAAATGGCTGATTTATGAACATCTTTGGCATAGTAAGCAATCGCTAAAGCAGCTGGAATACTTTCGGAAATCATTGTGCCCGTCCCAACTACATCATAGATTGCTTGACTGAATCGGGGCTCATCATATTGGTACTTATGCGCAAGCTCGATACCTAAGTTCAACCGGTCATGGGTCTTGGCAGCCCAAGTTGGCGCGCCTAACGCAAAACCTTGGTCATTGGCCTTTAGTGCAAAATTAATGATGTCATCCCATGAATAGTCAGCAACGGCGGCTGTTACAGCACCAGCAATCATTGATGCCCCGCTTATAGCCACGTCGCTGGAATGCGTCACTCTAGTAATCTCATAAACCATGTTGACCAGTTCGTTAATTTCTGCGGGTTCAAATAAGGCACCGATTGGTGAAATGCGCATACCAGCACCATTGGTCAGCGCCTTGTTAGTTACCGGTCGAGGATCCTCACCATTTCTGATTGCCTTTAAAGCAGCTTTACTACTGGGTCCCAAAATATTGTTGGTCCAAGCACCCACTTCATCTGCCCACTTCATAATATGTTGCACAATGTTTTTTTGATCAGGCACCCAATTGGTTTCAAATAACGAATCTAAAATTGCAAGTGCCTGATTGGTATCATCCGTGTATTCACCTTTTTTAAAGTTAATTGCAACATCGTTATTGTCCGTGCTGTCCAAGAATTCGGTAATTTGACCGCCGAATTGTTTTCGAATGGTCTGAACCGGCCAAAGTTCTGACGGCATTCCCATCGCATCGCCAATTGCCTGCCCATATAAAGTGCCTAAGATCTTGTCTTTACTTCTCATTTGTTAATTACCTCTTTTTCACTGATATTTTCAAACGCCAACTGGGCTACTTCATCAGAATCATCACCCCCTCCTAAACGACTTATTTGAGTACGCAAGCAATCATATTAAACTACGTCAAACGTTTCATAATGATTTTATGAATTAACTAACTTACCTTGATCACCTTAAATTTCAAAAAAAGGCACCCCAAAAATTATCGCTAACCTTTGAAGTACCAACCAAATACTATCCAAATTTTCGACTTAAGCTTCCAGCATCGCTTTCACCACACTGGTAATATCTTCACTCTGCGCGATCATTGAAATGACCGCCGAACCAGCGGCGCCAGTCTTGCGCACATCGCTAAGATCCGCCACAGTGATGCCACCAATGGCAACGATTGGCCGCTTAGTTAGGCTGACCAGTTGTTTCAGGCCGACAAGTCCAATCACTGGATCAGCATCCGCCTTCGATCCCGTTGGGTGAATCGGACCGCTGCCGTAATAGTCGATACCGTCAATGGCATTAGCAGCTTTGACTTCCTCAGCCGTTGAGCAGGAAAGGCCAATGATCATCTGGTCGCCCACTTCGTTAACCACGTCTTGAATCTTTTCATCCGACTGACCCACATGTATACCGTCAGCGTTAACTTGCTTAGCCAGTTCCACATTATCGTCCACGATAAAGGGAATTCCCGCTTCGGCGCATTTGCCACGTAACTTCATGGCCACCGCTGCTCGGTCAATGGGCGTCAACGTGGAATCTGCACCCTTATCACGGAACTGAAACGCCGTGACACCGGCTTTAATCGCATCGTTCACGACAGCCTTATACTGCCCTTCCGGAACGTCTTGCGACCCGCAGACAAAGTAGGCTTTTAACATTTCTGGTTTAAATTTCATTTGCCGGGATGCTCCTCTCCGTAGGCCCAGTGGTTCAGCGGACCGTGACCGTGGCCGACTTGAATCGTGTTACGGATGGCGGCTTCAACGAAGTCCTTCGCCAAGCGAATAGCTGACTCAATGTCTTGACCCTTGGCAATTTCGGCCGTCATGGCACTGGACAACGTGTCGCCAGTCCCGTGCGTCCGATTCGTGTCGACCCGTGGTGCGCTGAGCCAGAACTCTTTGCCGTCTTCTAGTAAAACGTAATCCGTGACCTTTTCAGTATTGCCATGACCGCCCTTGATCATGATGTTCTTGGCACCGGTAGCACGCAGTTTCTTAGCCGCTGCCTGCATATCAGCCGGCGTCTTGATTGTCATATCAGTCAGCCGTTCTGCTTCCGGTAAGTTCGGGGTCACTACCGTCGCCAGTGGCAACAGATCACGCTTGACCACGTCGATGGCGCTGTCTGCCAGCAACGGCGCCCCGCCCTTCGCAATCATGACTGGGTCCACGATCAGCGGGCCAAAGTCGTATTTCTTTAAATTATCAACCACGATCTCCACGTGTTCAGCATCCGCCAGCATGCCGGTCTTGCAGGCTTTAATAGCCATGTCCTCTGCTAACGAAGCAAATTGCTCGTCGATCAGCTTCTTGGACAATGCTGAGAAATCCTGTACACCCAAGGTATTTTGTGCCGTGACGGCTACGATCACCGCGGTACTAAAAACGTGGCGTTCCTGCATGGTCTTCAAATCGGCCATGACCCCAGCACCACCGCCGGAATCAGTCCCAGCAATGGTCAACGTCTGTGGAAATGAATTGAGTTGTGCACTCATTTTAATGTCACACCTTTCAGTCAAATTGGGCAATCTTTTCAATATCAGCAACGGTAGCGAGGTGCAGCTCATCCATGAGCCGAACTGAGAAAGTCCCTGGCCGCTCTTCCTTCATTTGATCAGCGACTAGCTGACCGATAGAAGCAAAGACGAGGCAAGCAGTCTGAGCCGCTTCAAAGTAATCCCCGTCACTGACCGCGCAAAAGGCGCCCACGATACTGCTCAACATATCGCCGGAACCAACGTGCAGCTGGAACAAAGGCGTCCCGTTGAAGACGCGGGCCACGTGTTCGCCATCGGTAATGACGTCCGTTGCACCACTAAGAATGACCACGCAGTTTTGTTTTTGAGCGGCTTTCTTAGCAATTTCGACCACGTCTTGGTTACCGGAACCGGCATCGATGCCCTTAGCGTCCCAAGCAACATCAGCCAACGCAGCGATTTCCCCGGCGTTACCACGAATGACGTCAACTTGGAATTGGTTCATAAGGTCCAAAGCCGTCTTTTTACGGAAACTGATGGCGCCCACAGCCACTGGATCGATGACTAACGGTTTGTGCTGTGCGTTAGCTGCTTTCCCCATGGCTAAAATGTGGTCAACCTGTGGCTTAGAAAAGGCGCCAAGGTTCAAAGTAACGGCATTACTGATACCCACCATTTCATCGGTTTCCCGAATTTCTTCGGACATGATCGGTGAACCACCAATGGCATTAATCCCATTAGCGACATCTTGGACGGTGACAAAGTTTGAAATATTGAGAACAACGGGATTCGTTGCGCGAATCTGATTCAGCAGATCAATTTTCATTGAGAAAATCCTCCCTAATATAAGTACAAACAACAGTCAGTCGCAAAAAAGAATCGAGCTAAACAAAACGTTAGCTCGACTCTCCACCGGCAAAACCGGCCCGAATTGAACACGTTCCTTCGCAAGTATGAACTTACAGGTTCAAAGGGATAGTGCAAGCACATCTCAGCCCCCGCCATAAAAAGCGGGGACACCCCTCGTGTTGTTTGGATTAATTGTAAAAGATAAAGGGTGCGAAAGCAAGCGCTTAGAGAGCGACGTGTAAGCTGACTAAGGCAAAAATCCCGGGCTTGGATTTATGGCTTAGTTAGCTTACACACAGCTCTCTGCTTGCTGTAGCCCAACTAGGCTATATAAAATCTCCCCACAAACCAAAAAAAGAGCCAAGCCCCAACCGGGACCTAGCTCAAATTTACATCCTTAAAACGGTACCTTATCCGGATCCTCAGCTAATCCAGCAGCACCGCGAAAACTATCCATTTGCTTCATATCAGTATCACTGATCTTGAAATCAAAAATATCGGTATTCGCCTGAATATAGTCCGCGTGTACGGACTTCGGCAACGGCAAGAAACCATGCTGCAGATGCCAGCGCAGAACTAATTGCGGTACTGATTTGTGGTACTTTTCAGCAATACCCTTTAAGTCTTCAATTTGGAAAATGCGGCCAGTGCCAAAGGGGCTGTAAGCCTCCGACAAAATATCGTGGGCGTTATTATACGCCACAACATCTGGCTGTAAATCAGACGGGTTCAAGAAGATCTGATTGACCATTGGGGTAATTTTAGCGGTCTTCAGCAACGCATCAATGTGCTTCGGTCGAAAGTTGGAGACACCGATTGCCTTCACTAAACCGGCATCGTAAGCCTCTTCCATCGCCTTCCAGGTCTGGGCATTCTTTGCTTCCCAATTATCCCGAAACTCCTTGGGATTCGGCCAGTGAATTAAATAGAGATCAACGTAATCCAAGCCCAATTTAGACAGCGACATATCAAGTGCCTGTTTAGCTGATTCGTAGCCGTGAGCCGAATTCGTTAACTTAGTCGTGACAAACAGATCTTCGCGTTTGATGCCAGAATCATGAATCGCGCGACCAACACTGGCTTCGTTACCGTAACCGGTGGCCGTATCAATGTGTCGATAGCCATCCTTCAAAGCAGTCAACACTGATTGATAAGCGACCTCACCCTCCGGCGTCTGCCAAGTACCAAAACCGACAATTGGGATCTTGGTCCCATTACTAAGTGTATACGTATCTGTTAGCGTCATAGTGCATTCTCCTTCATTTAAATAAAAAACGGTAGACTTAAGTCTTCACAGACTCGAGTCTACCGTTTCTTTTAGTTTGAACGCAAGTACTTTGCCTAATGGTATCGCCACACTTGTTAAATCAAGCTATCTCAATTTTAGATTGCTGGCGTTGCACTTAGCCAGTCATACTGCAGCAATTGGTGGGTGCCCTTAGTTACCGGCAACCAGATCTTCGCCTTAGCGATATCTTTCATACTCTGCCAGAAGGACTTATCATTTTTAGCTACGGCACTTGGTTTAATTTGAATCAGATCATTGTTTTCGGTTTTGGCGGTCATTTTAGACTTATTGACGTCCACTAATTGAACGGCAATGGTTTCAATTTTGGAATTATCAAGTAACATTTCTATCAATCCTTTCGAGAATTAAATCCTTGATAGTACATTATTAAGAATACCAACTAAATGTCACCAAACTGTGAAGAAATTATTGGGAAAAGGTTAAGAACCAACTTGCATTTACGTTTAATAAATAATTTACCAAAATAATTGGAATTTTAGTAAAATTGTTACGTCAGAAAGCGTATAATAGTAACCGATAAAGCGTTTACACAAGGAGGATTTATTTATGCAAATTACATCCGATATTTTTGGTCAACATGACGGTAAAGACATTACCCGCTATACGATTACAAACGCAGCTGGAAACTATATTCAAGTCAGTGAACTTGGTGCAACTTGGACTAACTTCGTGGTGAACGACCACCCGTTGATCGGTCATTTCGATAAACTTTCAGATTATGAAGAAACCGCTTCTTGCTTAGGCAAGTCCATTGGCCGGGTGGCTGGCCGGATTACTAAAGCTAAAGCTACCATCGATGGTAAAGAATACCACTTCGATGCCAACGAAAATGACAACACCTTGCACGGTGGCCCTCACGGTTTCGCCAATCTTGTTTGGCACGCTGAACCAGCTACTCGTCAGCACGATGGCAGCGTGACGTTCTCACGTCACATCGCCAGTTCAGAAGACAACTTCCCTGGTGATCTAGATGTTCGCATCACTTACACCTTTACGGATGATAATGATGTTACCATCAACTTCAGCGCTGCTTCAACTGCCACGACCCTGTTCAACCCAACTTGCCACATCTACTGGAACTTAACTGAAGGCCAAAAGAACTTGAACGATCAATTGTTACAGATCAACAGTTCTCGTCGTTTGGATCTAGCTTCAGATAAAGTACCAACTGGTAAGTTCACGAAGTTAGCTGGAACTGGTTACGACTTCTCTAAGGCCCGCGATTTACCGAGCGCCTTAGCCGATATCAAGTCACAATCTGACAAGAATGAAATCGATGATATCTACGAAGTTACGCCAAGCACTACTGAACCAGTCGCTATCTTAAACGATAAGTCCAGCAAGCGTCACGTCGCCATCTACTCAGAACGTAACGGGCTGGTTGTTTACACTGCCAACTTATTTGACGACAGTAAACCATACAATGCGGTAGCGACTGAAGCTCAGACGTTACCAGATGCCATCAACCATGACGGTTTCGGTGATATCACGTTACACCCAGGCGACTTAAAGTCGTACTCAATCAAATATCACTATTACGAAGAGTAATTCTACTTTTCAATCATGAAAAGAGCGGTTCAGCTTGTGCTGGACCGCTCTTTTACGCTACAATACGGAAGACGTCAACTACTAGACCAATATAGATAGGAAAAAACAATTGAATACAAATCATTATAATCATTACAATCAATCCAATCACCGCAGACCAGCGCATTCGGACCATCAGCAAACCGGCGTGAAGGTCACTTTGGGTCAGCGCTTTCCGCTGACTATCAAGCGTCTGGGCATCAACGGTGAAGGTATCGGCTACTTTAAGCGCAAGCTGGTCTTCGTTAAGGGTGCGTTACCTGACGAAGTGATCGTCGCTGAAGTCACCGGCATTAAGCCCTCATTTCTGACGGCCAAGATTCACCGACTCAAAACGCCCAGTAAAGACCGGGTCAAGCCACGTGACGCTTACGCAGCTGAAGTCGGTGGCTTTGAGCTGGAACATTTAGCTTACCCCGCCCAATTAGCCTTTAAACGCGATATCATGTTACAGTCGTTGGAAAAATTTCAGCCCAAGGGCTTCCGTAATTTTCAATTAAAGCCCACCATTGGCATGGACGATCCTTACGGCTACCGCAACAAGGCCCAGTTCCAAGTCAGACGGGATGCTGACGGTCACGTGATCGCCGGGCTCTACAAGGAACGCAGTCATGATCTGGTCGACCTGAAGACCTGTTCGGTACAAATGCCGGCCACGATGCACGTCATGCGTGGCGTGGTCGCTTTAATGGAAGAACTGGACGTCAGCACCTACGACGAAAAACGGGGCACTGGCCTCGTTCGGACAGTGGTCGTTCGGGTGGCTGAAGGGACTGGTGAAGTTCAAGTGGTTTTTGTGACCGCCAAAGCCCCCTTCCCACAAGAAGCTGAGATGGTCGACCGGCTACTGACCGAATTTCCAGAGATCGTTTCAATTATGCAAAATATCAATAATGATAAGACCTCACTCATTTGGGGTGAAAAGACCAGACTGTTAGCTGGTAAACCGCAGATCCGCGAAGTGTTAAACGACCTGCAGTTTAACTTATCCGCCCGGGCATTCTTACAGCTGAACCCCTACCAGACCGTTCGCCTTTACGACGAAGCCCTGAAAGCACTGGCGCTCTCTGATAACGAGACCGTTATCGATGCTTACTCTGGTGTGGGAACTATTGGGCTGTCAATCGCCCACGCTGCTAAAGAAGTCCGCGGAATGGATGTGATTGCTGACGCCGTGGATGACGCCAACGAAAACGCCCGGATCAACCATATCGACAACGTTCATTACGAAACTGGGACCGCTGAAACGATCATTCCTAAGTGGCTCAATGAAGGCTTCAAACCGGATGCACTGATTGTCGATCCACCGCGTACGGGATTAGATGACGGCCTGATCAACGCCATTTTAACCGCCAAGCCAAAAAAATTCGTCTACATTTCCTGCAACCCTTCGACCCTCGCCCGAGACCTCGTTAAATTAACTGAGCAGTATCACGTCAACTACATTCAGTCCGTTGATATGATGCCGCAAACCGCCCGTTGCGAGGCAGTTGTGAAATTTACCCGTGCTTAGCGTTAGCCAAAAATTGAATTTAGGCTTATCATAAACCAATAACCGGTTTGACCAATTTTGACTTTTAAAAGATTCCGTGTAGAAAAGAGGGGTTAAATGCAAAATCCATTTGGAAACGGCAATAACGGCAATAATGGTGATAACAACGAGGGGCCAAACGGGCTGCCCGTCCCACCTAACTATGCCACCGTTGTAAAAGAGGAAGGCGATATCAGAATCAGTAAAGTCGGTTTTTCATACACCACTTTTCTCTTCTCCTTCCTTGTTCCCATTTTTCGGGGAGATTGGTATAACCTGCTCTGTATGCTCGGTGTGAACCTGGGGGTCGTCTTGGGACTATACTCCATTCACTTTTCTTCGATACAGACCTTTAACATTGTCACCAGTGTACTGCAATTCGCACTGAGCTTTGTTTGGGGCTATCTGTACAACCTGATGTACTTCCGCCACTTATTCAACCGGGGCTATAAACCGGCAACACAGCGGTCGAAGGATTTACTTACCAGTAGTGGCTATTTACCTAAAGCTAAAAAATAAGTATGTGACAAAAAGTGTGACCATCAGTCAAAAACGGTTGATGGTCACACTTTTGTCTTACTTATCCAAAACTTTAATGCTGTGGTTTAAACGCTCGGGTGGCCTTGATGGCGACTTGCCAGCCATCATATAAACGGGCTCGGCGTTCTTCGGTCATTTTCGGCGTGAAGGTTCTGCCAGCCGCGTGAATCTGACTGACTTCCTTTAGATCCTTCCAGTAACCGATAGCGAGGCCAGCACAAATAGCAGCCCCCAGCGCAGTAGTATCTTCATCGCTGGAACGCACGATCGGCAGGTTCAAAATATCGGCTTGAAACTGCATCAAATAGCGGTTACGCGATGCCCCGCCATCAGCTAGAATTTCCACCACCGGCATGGCCGTATCCTGACGCATGGTTTCAATAATATCGCGCGTCTGATAGGCAATCGACTGCAGGGTAGCCTTCACGAAATCACTCCGGTCAGTCCCACGGGTCAGCCCAAAGACCGCCCCTCGAGCATCCTGATCCCAGTACGGCGCGCCCAACCCGTTAAAGGCCGGCACCACGTAGACTTCATCATCATTCGTGGATTGCATGGCGACTTGCCGGGATTGTGGGACGTTATCAATGATCTTCATGGTTTCTTGCAACCAGTTCAGCGCTGTCCCAGCCACGAAGATCGACCCTTCAAGGGCATAGGTGACGTGCCCCTCTAAATCATAGGCGATCGTGGTCAACAACTTATGGTTGGACAGCTGCGGCTGATCCCCAGTATTCATCATGATAAAAGCCCCATCGCCATAAGTATTCTTGACCTCACCGGGCTTGAACGCCATTTGACCGACCAAGGCTGCCTGCTGGTCACCGACGAGTCCGCAGATTGGGACTTCAACTCCGTAAAATTGGTAATTCTTAGTGGTGCCGTAAACTTCCGAGCAGGAATGAATTTCTGGCAGCATTTGCTTGGGAATGTTCAAAATTTTAAGGATTTCATCGTCCCATTTTAAATCGTGAATGTTAAACATCATCGTTCGACTGGCGTTGGTATAGTCGGTAATGTGCAATTGCCCATCCGATAATTTCCAAACTAGCCAGCTGTCAATGGTCCCCATCAGCAGCTCACCCTTTTCAGCACGTTCTTGAGCGCCGTCAACGTGATCGAGCAACCAGCGAACTTTAGTGGCTGAGAAGTAGGAATCAATGATCAGACCGGTATGTTCGTGAATCAGTTCGGCATAACCAGCCGCCACCATTTGCTTGGCGATCGGCGCGGTCTGCTTCGACAGCCAGCCAATGGCATGGTAGATGGGCTGTCCAGTCGCCTTATCCCAGATCACCGTGGTTTCACGTTGGCTGGAAATGCCAATGCCGTCGATGTATTCGGGATGAACCCCAGCATCGATCAGCGCACTGGCGATGACCGACTGCACTGAATTCCAGATCTCATTGGCATCCACTTCCACCCAGCCATTATGCGGATAGTATTGCGGAAACGACTTCTGGCTTTCAATCACCTTACGGCCAGAGTGGTCAAACAACATGGCCCGGGTCACCGAGGTCCCTTGATCGATCGCGAGTATATAATGTTCCGGCTGCTTCATTGCCATAACAACTCAATCCTTCCAAGTTTGTGACTAGTAAACGGTTTCAAAACTAGTCTTACTTTATCACATTCACAAAGTACCTGTCATTAATTACGGCAGAATACAACAAAAACCTCATACAGTAAAATAACTGTACGGGGTTTAAATGCTCATTTATATCAATGATCGATTCAATTACCGTTTGATCAGGACACGGATATCAGCTTGCTTGTCGGTATTCGTTGGGTGCAGTTCTTCTTTGTAGTTGAAGTCTGCTTCCTGGAAATACTTCTTCATTTCAGCATTAACGGTCTCAAGGGGACGTGAATCGTTGTCCTGTTGGGTAACCAGTAACGTGTATTCCTTGGTATCTTCATCAACGTCTTCGAATGCGTAGATAACATCTACCGTATTCAAAATTTCTTGAATCATTTGTCTCTCTGTCATTGCCATCTTCATTTACCTCGTTTAAATTTTAGTTACATAACTAATGTAACCCTATTTTAGGGGAATGTTAAATGTTTTAAGGTTGTTGAGGGAATTCCCCCTCTATTGCCTAATCGGGTTCCACTAGGCAGAGACTTGCACCTAAGCCAATTCTGATACAAATCCAGAACCAGGATTTCTATCAGAACCGGCTTAGGCTCCAGTCTCTAAACGCCTAGTTACACACCTTGCCTAATTAGCCCTCACCTGCTAAACTAATCACATCATAATTTCAGAACAGGAGGGTTCGCCATGCGCCCACGAATTGCACTGCCAGCTGATACCTTAGCTGAAGCGACTAACATTATTAACGAACGCAACGCCGCTTTTGCCCCTCGACCGGCCATTGAAGCCGTCGTTAAAGCCGGTGGCGTGCCGATTATTTTCCCCAGCGTTGATCCCGCAGACGTTATTGATTACATGGACCTCTTTGATGGGGTAGCCTTTCTTGGCGGTGCCGATGTGGATCCCACCTTTTACGGTGAAGAACCTCACGAAAAACTGGGCGTGACCTACCGTAAACGTGATCTATTTGAAATCGAACTGCTGAAACAAGCCGTTGCTCAGGGAAAAGCTATCTTTGGTATTTGCCGTGGTATGCAGCTGATCAATGCTGGTTTAGGCGGGACAGTCTACCAAGACCTGTCAGAAGACCCCGACATGACACTCAAGCATAATCAGGCAGCGGCCGGCAATATGCCATCCCACCACGTTTCCGTTGACCCTGATAGCCGTCTCTTTAAAATTACTGGTGCCCGGCCCTA
The DNA here is from genome assembly GCF_005405185.1 of Secundilactobacillus hailunensis. GTDB lineage: Bacteria > Bacillota > Bacilli > Lactobacillales > Lactobacillaceae > Secundilactobacillus > Secundilactobacillus hailunensis. Next base: position 14,222 of record NZ_BJDO01000023.1, on the reverse strand, counting down.
CGTCAATTCCCGCCACCACCAAGCGGTTAAGCAACTTGCTACCAGTCTGAAAGTGACCGCTCGTGCGGATGACGGTGTGATTGAAGCCTTTGAGTCCACCGCCAACGATCAGATTCTGGCGGTGCAGTGGCACCCCGAAAATATGTATAAACATCATGCAGAATCTAAAGCGCTGTTTGCTGATCTGATTACCCGTAGCCAGAAAGTGGCGGAACGGACGCGTAAATAATAGTTGATATCACAATAAACGGCATGGCCCCAGTAGAAATACCGGCGCCATGCCGTTTTAAAATAATTGATTGATCAATCATTTACTTAGTCTTCGCAGTTACACCTATTGGTAACTTAACACCAGGCAAAAACTGCCAGTCTTTTTGATAATAGGCCTGTTCCCAGAAGTCCCACTCAAATTCGCAACTTTCGAGGAAGCTGCGTTTGACTTGATCAAGCCGTTGCCGACTGTATTTCGGTGCTTCACGGTCCAAAATCTCAAAGAGCGGCAACTGTTCTGGTGTCTCATCCGAATCGTCATCATCAGCCGTGCCGGCGTAAAGTTCGATCCAAGGCGTAAACACATTATCTGGCGTATTCTTGCCCTGTTCAACCAGTTTCTTCCCAATTTCGGCGTAGGTCCAAGGACACGGTGTCATCGCTGCAATGATGTCGATCAGGTCACCGGCTTTCAGTGTCTCTAACATATGGTTAGTATACAGCTTAGTGGTCGGCGCCATTGGCTGTCCCTGCAGTGATTTATACGGTGTTCCGGCAACTTCACAAAAGTTCTTGTGGGCTTCAGATTCACTGCTCAAAAGAAAATCGAGCTGGTTATCAATGATCTGCATATCTTCACGTGACGTACTCTTCAAAAGCGCCACCGCATCAGCATGCAAAAATTCGTTGAGGTAGTTAAAATCCTGCGTTACGTAAAACATTAGTGCTTCTTTGGATAACTGACCTGCACCAATTCCCTTTACAAAGGGATGTTCCATGATGTGATCTAAAATAGGCGTTCCTGCTTCAATCAATTCTGTCGAAAAACTCATCAGGTGTTATCTCCTTTTTATTTTTTCGGCATAGAAGCTAGGAACCCCCTTATTCTAAGCGTTCATCATCATATTCATTGCATTGGCTTCCCTTCGCTAGTACTAACTAGATCAGGTTTAAAGGGTATTTCTCAGCTCAAGGCACCCCTAGCGTTATGTCACGGCGAGTATAGCATGTCGCCCAGAATTGTCAATCAACTAACTGGTTTCGCAGGTTCTAAAATGAATGCCAAAAATTACAAATAAAAACGGCCAGTCTTACTGGTCGTCTTTTTGCATCAATTGATTTAATGTCTCAAACACCTGCCGACTTTCCGGCAGATTGGGCCACATGAGAAAATCATGCAGCATATTTTTCATTTCATGTACGTCAACTTGAGTACCATCAGCCTGTTTGAGCTTAGTAGCCAACTTGCGGTGCTCAGGTAACAATAATTCCGTCGTCCCATACCAGAGGCTGATGTGGCCCAGATGCGCCATCGACCCATTTAACGGACTGACTAACGGGTCATCTAGAACCAGCGTCCCCGCGTAATTGGCTGCTACTTGGCGCATGGCCTGCAAGGGCAGTTCTGGGTCCGACTGCTGGCGCTGCTGAATCTCGGGATCGCGCATCGCTAGATCAGACCAGGGTGACACCAATACGCTAGCTGTCGGCATGGGCTGCTGCTGAGCGCGTAGTTGCTGTAACAGCACCAGCGCCAGGCCAGCACCAGAAGAATCCCCTAACCAGTAAAACTGATCATCGGGATATTGCAGCCGCAGTTCCGCGTAGGCGTCCAGCGAGGCTGGTACCGTTACTGACGCGGTATTTTCCGGTGCGAGTGGAAAGTCCAGCATGGTCGCCTTAGCTCCCATCTGAGACACGATGCGTTCCATCCACTGCCGGTGGCCTTCCGTTGTGGGAACCGTGTACGCACCGCCATGAAAAATCACCACGTGCTTATTAGTCGCCGTCTTAGGTAACAGTGTGACTAGGCGGCTCTGGTCTAAGGGGACAACTTTCACTTGATCCGGCTGCCGAAATTGACTGGGGTCCAGATGATCCGTACGCCGGCCGGGATGCAGGAAACTAGTGGCCACCTGTTGTTTCAACCGACTGCGTTTTATCTTAAATAAGAGCCAATCACCGCGCATACTCATCTATTGATCAGCCTCCTGATTACGAACTGTGAAGCGCTGCTGCTTATGGGCTGGTGAGTCAATTTCATCCAGAATTGCCAGCGCCATATTGCCGTTAGACAGTTCTGATTTACCATTGGCATCCTTCATAAGCTCATCTTTACCCATGACGTAGCCATTAGTAGGCCCTGGTCCAAAATTACTTTGTGGCGAAATGGCCACCCAGTCGACATTATCAATCATTTGTAAGAATTCATATTCATAGGTTTGATTAAGCGGTACGCCGATCCACTGCTCATTATTTGGCGTGGCCTGAAGCTGGTCCAATAAACGGTGGCCATCAGGCAACTTAAGACTGGCTGCCCCAATGATCACGAACAATCGTGTCTTGGTTTCCCGCAGCTCGCGGACTAATTTGGTCAGCAGGTCCAAATGCAGATAGGACTGTGCTGACCCCATCGGAACAGCAAACGCATCCACGACAACATCAAAGGCGGTCAAGTCAGCCTTGGTTAAGTCAAGGGCGTCCTTCACTAGCAAATTAGCGTCATCGCCCAGTACCGCGCGGGCGCGTTCTTCATTACGGACAATAGCAGTTGGTTCGTGATCCCTTTTCTTGGCCTCAGCATAGATGGCTGAGCCGGTTTTACCGTTGCCGCCAATAATTCCAATTTTCATCACGATCATCCTTTCCTATTCAAAATCGGTTACGATTATTATAGCGCTTTCAATTGCTTTTCAACAGTCATTTGCAGTCCTGTCATTTTGCTGCTATCCCGTCTATTGACCATTGTAGCAATATCGTTACCCATGAAATGCCCTGTCATTTGCGTTACAATAACCGTGTATTTACAAAATGAGGGGGGACTTTTCATGCAGCAAACTAATCAACGCATCCTGACAATGGACCACGGCTACAACTTCCGCGACTTGGGTGGCTACCAAACTCATGACGGTAAGGCCGTGCAGTGGCAACGGGTAATTCGAACAGGTACCTTAGCCCACTTATCCAAACACGACCAGCAATCACTAGTAGATTATGGTATCAAGTTCGATGTAGATTTCCGTTCTGATGGTGAAGTTGCGAAGGCCCCAGACCAGATTCCTAATCAGATTCTTTATCGCCACCTGCCCGTTTTTCCGGACGATAAAACCGATGCTTCTAAAACCCGGGAAGAACTTAATGCTGAGCTGAAAGCGCGCAAAAAGAACGGCTTTGACCATATGGTGGAAGTCTACCAAGAAATGGTGACTGAACCGCAAGCACAATCTGCTTACCGGCATTTTTTTGCCATGCTACTCAGCAATACGGACGAAAAAGATGGTTTGCTGTTTCATTGTACTGCCGGTAAAGATCGCACTGGCATGGGCGCAACGTTCTTCCTTTCCGCATTGGGCGTACCGCAAAAAATCGTCAAGCAAGATTATTTACTCACTAACGATATTTTGTCCCCATTCATTCAGGATCGCCTGACTAAAGCTAAAAATGAAGGTATCACCGGCACCACGCTAGATACGATCAAAGCACAGATGACCGTTTCAAGCGGTTATTTTGATGCTGCCATGGCAGCTATCAACAAGCATTACGGTGCTATGCCGCAATTTTTAAATCAAGCCCTGCAACTATCTAATGAAGATATTAACGATTTGAAGAAACTCTACTTAACGCACTAATTAACGGAGGTTAGCTATTGAAAAAATCAGTTACACTTGGACTCTCGCTAGCAGCAGTTGCCACTGGCGCGCTTTACGTTAGTCATCGACTGTTTAACGTGGCCTTTAAACGGGTCAATTACGTGCCCGAAACTTCTGCTGAAAAGCAAAAGTACGCGCAGCAATATTACAACTATGTCGACTGGTTTCGGCAAATTCCCCATGAAACTTGGTACTTACATCAAAACGATCCGGCTAAACGGCTGGTCGCGACCTTTATTCAACATCCCGATCACCTGAAAAAAACGGTGATCATTTCTCACGGTTATAAGGGTAACCGCGAAACCATGGCAAACTATGCCCAGATGTTTTACAACCTAGGCTTCAACGTGTTACTGCCAGACGACCGGGCGCACGGGGACAGTGCCGGACAATACATCAATTTTGGCTGGCTAGACTGACTGGATTACATGGCCTGGATCAACAAATTGATCGACATTAAGGGCGAGGACGAAAAGATCTTGCTCTTCGGTGTCAGCATGGGCGGTGCCACGATGGAAATGCTGTCGGGCGAAAACTTACCCACTCAGGTAAAAGCCATCATTGCTGACTGCGGCTATTCCAGCATTAAAGAAGAAATGACTTATCTGCTGAAGGAACAGTATCACTTACCTGAATATCCGTTTGAACCAATGGTCAGCACCATCAACCGGCGCCGGTTAGGTTATTATCTCGGTGACGTCTCTTCTAAAGAACAGCTCAAAAAGAACCGCCGGCCGATTCTCTTCATTCACGGCGGTAAGGATACCTACGTGCCAGTAAGAATGGCTTACGAAAACTACCATGCCACTAAGGCCCCGAAACAGCTGTGGATCGTTAAAAACGCGACTCACGCCGAAAGTTTCTGGTATAATCCTGCAGCCTATCAGGCACGAGTAGCCGCTTTCTTGAAGACTTACTTCTAACATTAGAAAATCTTCAAAAATCTGCCCCGTCCTGTTCACACTTTTATCACATTTTGTTGGTATATTTAATTCATAGCAAAGGTAACAAGCTATATACACTTCCTTGATTCATCGGTTTCTTCCCCCTAAAGAGACTGATATGCATGTGAGATCTATCCTCCTCCCCTAGAAAACAGATCTCACTACCCACTTGTATTTTCCAATTCCCCCTATGATTGGAAAATATCCCCTTGAAAAAAACCAAACTCAATCGAGTTTGGTTTTTTTGTACATTGCTTTAATTAAGTCGAATCGTCCCAGAATGGTTTTTAACTGTAACGCTGTATTGCGGCGCTTCACCAACTTGACCCAGCGCCGCGCCTTGAACCTGAAGACTATAAGTCGCGTTGCGTGTCACTTTAACAGTCCCCGATTGTGCCTGCAGGTCGAATTTGAATGAATCAGCCGTGGGAGCCTGCAGCTTGACCGTCCCAGATTGGTTAACCACCGCAATATCGCCGTCAATTCGCTGCCAGTTCAAGGTTAAACTGCCGGAATGCACATCAAATTGGCCGGCACCTGCCAGCATGCTGCCTTTAACCAGACCGGAATGGGCACTGATATCAAATACCGTTTCAACGTTCGCCAGATGAACCGCACCAGAATGGGCATTCAGTGATAGCGTCTCACACACGAGGTGATTAACTTTAAATGATCCTGAAGTCAGCTGCGCACTAAGCGTCTTGAACTGAACGTGCTGCATAGTAATACCGCCAGACCGTAACGTTAAAGTTGCTCGTAATTGATTGGTAAGGTCAGTTGCTGAAAGCGACCCTGACTTTAGGTCAACGTCCAGGGTCCCGTCAAACTGCGCTGGCAAAGCAATCTCAACCACCGACTTAGGATGCCGAAACGGGATCAGATACTGAAACCAGCGTGGCGATGGTGCTGCCAGATAGAGCGTGTCCTCACTTTGTTTAAGCTGCAGTTTGCTGGCGGCTAACTTAGACTGCTGGAACTGGTGGACGTGAATCTGAGCATCAGCGCTGGCCACTAACCGGACTTGGGTCTCATCCGCCCGCAAAACGATGTGGCCAACCTCGGTATCAGGCCAGCTTTGAGCAACGGTCGCAGAGGCAGTCGCTGTTGATGCAGATGCTACGGGACTGCTGATTAGCAGCAGCGGTTCGGTTAGATCACCTAACGATTTAACCGCCCTATCAACGGCCTGTTTTGGTCTCATAACCTGCTTAGTGTCCAACAAAAATTGCGCACTTTCCTTAACATCAGCCGTAACTTCATTATAAAAGTCCTGCACATCGTCATTTTGCACGTAGCCTTTAAAAATCGGGTCTAAGGCAGCAGCTATTAATTCATCATTAATCATGTTTTAGCACTCCAGTCGTTAATTGCGTAATGGTTTCTTTGGCAAATTGCCAGTCTTTGTGAAACTGGGTCAGTTCCGCGCTGCCAGCTTGGGTGATGTGATAGTATTTGCGGCGGCCACCCTGGGTCTCGTTTCCGTAGTAGCTGTCGATCAACCCGTTTTTGCTTAAGCGTCGGAAAACTGTATATAGCGTGGCTTCGTTGATTTCATAATGCCCATCAGACAGTTCAGTCACCTGCTGCACCATCTGATAGCCATACGAATCGCCCTGTGACAGGATGTTTAAGATGATCCCGTCCGTGACGCCACGGATCAGGTCTTTGGAGATATCGTGCCGACTGGTCATATTTGGAAGCCTCCTCGATTACTATTTGTCACATAATAATCTACGCTGGATTACTGTGTGTGTCAAGGTAATCTGAAAAATATGCATTAAAAAACCAAACCCAATTTGAGTTTGGTTTTTGTTTGGTTGTTTTATTTTATCTAGCCGAATCGGGCTACACCAGGCAGAGACTTGCACCTAAGGGACTCTCTACCAAAATCCAAGCCCAGGATTTTTGTGTGCTCTTTTCGCTTATCTAGCCGAATCGGGCTACAGAAAGCAGAGAGCTGCATGTAAGTTAACTATGACATAAATCCAAGCCCAGGATTTTTGTCATAGTTAACTTACACTACGCTCTCTAACCGCTTTCTTCCGCACCTTATTTTAATCCAATCCTCTCAAAGATCTCTCCCACTCTGCGGATATGATAATGATAATCAAACGCGTCGTCGATATCCTTTTCTGACAGGTGCGACATGATAGTTTTGTTGCCTTCCACCAATGGCCGGAACTGGAGATGTTCGTCCCAGGCCTTCGCCGTTAACGGCTGGACAAGGTCATAAGCCGTTTCCCTAGTTAACCCCGCATCGATCAGCTTCAACATGACCCGTTGCGAATAGATCAAGCCATACGTCAAGGTCATATTGTGCTTCATCCGGTCTGGGAAGACCGTCAGATTCTCCACGATGTTCGCAAACCGGTGCAGCATATAATCTAACAGCGTTGTGGTATCTGGCAAAATGATCCGTTCCGCTGATGAATGAGAAATATCACGTTCATGCCATAATGCCACGTCTTCATAAGCGGTTTGAACGTGGCCTCTGAGTACCCGTGCTAAGCCGGTAATGTTTTCTGAACCAATTGGGTTGCGTTTATGCGGCATTGCTGAAGAACCCTTTTGTCCCTTATTGAAATGTTCTTCAACTTCATGGATTTCAGATCGCTGCAGTGACCGGATCTCAGTCGCAAATTCTTCCAAACTCGTCCCGATCAGCGCCAAGGTGGCAATGTAATGGGCGTGCAGATCACGTGGCAGCACTTGGCTGGTAATTTCCTGTGCCCGGATGCCTAATTTGTCACAGACGTACTTTTCAACCTCTGGCGGTACGTTAGCAAACGTTCCCACCGCACCGCTGATCTTGCCAGCTTCAACTTCATCGGCGGCTTCATTAAAGCGGTCAATATCACGGTTGATTTCAGAATACCACCGCGCTAATTTCAGACCAAAAGTGGTTGGCTCAGCTTGTACCCCGTGGGTCCGGCCGATCATCACCGTATCCTTATATTTCAGTGCCTGCTTACGCACAACTTCTTTTAAGTGCAATAAATCCTGTCGTAAAAGTTCGTTGGCTTGTTTTAACCGGTAACCCTGTGCTGTATCCACAACGTCGGTACTGGTCATGCCATAATGGATCCACTTGCGTTCTTCACCCAATGATTCAGACACATCGCGGGTAAACGCCACAACATCATGATGAGTAACTGCTTCGATTTCAGCAATTCGATCCTCATTAAAAGTAGCCTTCGCGTTGATCTTATCAACGTCTGCTTGAGGAACGACTCCTAATTGAGCCCACGCTTCATCCACCGCAATTTCGACTTCCAGCCAAGATTGATACTGGTTATGAAGCGACCAAATTTTCGCCATTTCTGGGCGTGTATATCTTTCGAGCATTATGATCCTCATTTCTGATTGATTTTCATTAAAAGACGAACATTAATTGAAATCCACAGCTGAATTTCCATCAAAATCATAACATAATATGCTCCATTTTGCATGATTAAATTGATAATTATCAAAAAGTTCCTATATATAACTTGTTTGCTTTAATTTGTTCAGCTAAAATATGAACATTAATCACCATATTTTAAAATATTATTCGTGTTTTTACTTGCTTTCCAATTTTTAAACTGGTAATATATAAATTGCTGGGTTGTTCGTATTTGCATCAGCTTAGCAATCTTAGATATGGGGTGTTTAAATGTCATCTATAGTAGTAGTAGGGAGTCAATGGGGCGACGAAGGTAAGGGTAAGATTACCGACTTTCTGAGCAAACAGGCCGATGTTGTCTCACGTTATTCAGGCGGCGACAACGCTGGTCATACCATTGTCTTCAAAGGTGAAACTTACAAGTTACACTTAATTCCATCTGGGATCTTCTACTCAGACAAGTTAAGTGTGATCGGTAACGGCGTTGTGCTCAACCCCAAGTCACTGGTTGAAGAACTCCATTACCTGCACGATCGCAATGTTTCTACGGATAATCTGCGAATTTCTAACCGGGCACACGTGATTTTGCCATACCACATCCTCATTGATCAATTACAAGAAGAAGCTAAAGCAGATAAAATTGGAACCACTAATAAAGGTATCGGTCCGGCTTACATGGATAAAGCTGAACGGATCGGTATTCGGGTTGCTGATTTATTAGAGAAAGATACGTTTGAAGAAAAACTGCGTCAAAACCTTACAGAAAAGAACGAAATGATCACCAAACTATATGGTCATGAACCATTAAAGTTTGAAGATATTTTCGAACCCTTCTATGAGTATGGGCAAGAAATCAAACAGTACGTTACCGATACATCCGTGGTGATCAACGATGCCATCGATGCTGGTAAGCACGTGCTGTTCGAAGGTGCTCAAGGGGTCATGCTGGACATTGATCACGGGACTTACCCATTTGTGACAAGTTCCAGTCCCGTTGCCGGCGGAGTCACCATTGGTAGCGGCGTTGGTCCTTCTAAGATCGACGAAGTGATCGGTGTCTGCAAAGCTTACACCTCACGTGTCGGTGATGGTCCATTCCCAACTGAATTAAATAACGCAACTGGTGACTTCATCCGTGAAGCCGGCCATGAATACGGTACCGTTACGAAGCGTCCTCGTCGAATCGGCTGGTTTGACTCAGTGGTACTGCGTCATGCTAAGCGGGTTTCTGGTTTAACTCACCTGTCATTGAACTGTTTGGATATCCTGACTGGTCTGAAGACTTTAAAAATTGCAACAGCCTACGAACTTGATGGCGAAACGATCTACCACTATCCAGCTAGTTTGAAAGAACTGAAAAAGTGCAAACCGATCTACGAAGAATTTCCTGGTTGGAACGACGATATTACCGGCGTTAAAAAGTTTGAAGACCTGCCAGTTAACGCTCAAAATTACCTTAACCGGCTTGCTGAATTGGTCGGCGTAGATATCGCCACCTTTTCAGTTGGCCCTGACCGGACGCAAACCAACGTTTTGATCGACGCTTGGCAAGATACTGACGCTACCGTCCACGAATAAGGAGCAGGATAAATGATGAACAACCCAGAAGTATTTGACTACGAAGACATTCAACTGATCCCGAATAAATGTATTATTGAGAGCCGGTCCGAAGCCGATACTTCAGTCAAATTTGGTCCTCGAACATTTAAAATTCCCGTCGTTCCCGCCAACATGGAAACCGTAATCAACGATGATCTCGCCGTTTGGCTGGCTCAAAACGATTATTTCTACATCATGCACCGGTTTCAACCAGAAAAACGACACGCCTTCGTTAAAATGATGCACAGCAAAGATTTATTTGCTTCCATCAGCGTGGGCGTGAAGCAGGAAGAACTTGATTTCATTCAAGAGTTAGCAGATGCCGACGATGTCCCAGAGTACATCACTATCGATATCGCACACGGGCATTCCAACTCCGTCATTCGAATGATTCAGCACATCAAGCAATACCTGCCCGCTAGCTTCGTGATTGCCGGTAACGTCGGCACACCAGAAGCTGTCCGTGAACTGGAAAACGCCGGCGCCGATGCCACTAAAGTTGGTATTGGACCAGGTAAAGCCTGCATCACCAAGCTGAAGACTGGTTTTGGCACCGGTGGCTGGCAGTTAGCCGCTTTACGGCTCTGTTCCAAGGCTGCCAGCAAGCCCCTGATTGCCGATGGCGGTATTCGCTATAACGGCGACATCGCCAAATCGATTCGCTTCGGTGCTACCATGGTCATGATTGGCTCACTATTAGCCGGTCATCAGCAGTCCCCTGGCACCATGATCAAAATCGATGGCAAGAACTACAAACAATACTGGGGTTCCGCTTCAGAAACTCAAAAAGGCGCCTACCGTAACGTGGAAGGTAAGCAAATGTTAGTCCCTTACCGCGGTGACATTGCCGATACCTTATCAGAAATGCAACAGGATCTGCAAAGTTCGATCTCTTACGCCGGTGGCAACAAGCTGATGGATATCCGCTTAGTTGACTACGTAGTGGTTAAGAATTCTGTTTTGAATGGTGATTCTTACTAATTTAAGTATCAAAAAGCGTTCGGCGAAATAAAATCGCCGAACGCTTTTTTACGTGATTATTCAGTTTCAGTCTGTGGTAACTTCTTCAACCCGATTCCCGTGTAACCACTCAAAATTGAGAAGACTGGTGACAGGAGACTGAAGAAACAAAATGGCAGAAACGCCATCGTGCTAACGCCTAAAGTATTCGCCGCAAACACACTAGCAACGCCCCAAGGGACCAAGTAATTAATAACCGTCCCGCCATCTTCAAGGACTCGACTCAATGCTAGATTATCTAGACCGTGATCGTTAAACGGTTTTTTGAAGGCTTTACCAGGTAAGATCGTCGACAGATACTGTTCCCCGACAAAGAGATTAACGCCAATCCCAGCAAGAATACCCGCTGTGACCAGATCACCGTCACGATGCAGTCTAGAAATTAATGGCTTCATGGCAATTTGAATCAAATTAAATTTCATCAGTAAGCCACCTAATGAAAGTGTCATAAAGATCAGTGACACCGTGCCCATCATCGACGAAATACCGCCTCGGCTCAGTAAAGCATCTACCGCTTGATTGCCGGTATGTGAAACAAAACCAGTCTCCATCATTTTGACCAGTGGCTGAACTTTAGTGGTCGGATCCTCAATAAAGATCATGGCGACAGCCACCGCGATGTTGATAAGCAACGTCCCAATCGCTGGAATCTTCATAAAGGCACAAACGAACATTAGTAGAATCGGTAAGGCCGCCCACCAGGTAATATCGAAGTGACCGTTGAGGACGTTGACCGTTGTGGAGACCTTCGTCAGCGCATCACTGCTGGCAGCGCCATGCCCGAGAATGGCGTATAAAATCAATGATATCAAAAAAGATGGAATGGTCGACCACATCAGGTTTTTAATGTGCTTGAACAGATCAGCATCCGCAATTGCGGCGGCCAGGTTAGTTGAATCCGATAATGGCGAAGTCTTGTCACCAAAAATAGCGCCGGAAATAATGGCACCGGCAACTAACGCCGGGTTAAGGTTCATGGTTGTTCCCATACCGAACAGCGCAATCCCCACGGTTGAAATCGTGGTGAACGCACTCCCAATTGAAGTCCCAATCAGCGCACAAACTAAAAATACTGACGGTACGAACCATTGGACACTCAGCATATGAAAACCAGCCACCATTAAGGACGGAATAATTCCGGCTGCAATCCAGACACTGATCAAAACCCCAATCAAAATAAAGATAAAGATCGGCACGATCCCTGTAGTGACCCCTTCAGTAATCCCTTTATGAATCTCATCCCAGCTAAAATGCCGGAACCGCGCCCAGAGAATGACCAAACCGATCACAATTAGCACCGGAATTTGGGGACTAATTCCAAACCCAATCACTCCGACTCCCATGACTACTAACATCATTAATAAAACTGCAATTGCTTCGCCAAATTTGACGTTTGACTGCTCTTTCATCGTTAACATCCCTTCTAGATAAAAAATCGTCCCTGCTACGTCAAAAGACGCAACAGGGACGATTGGACTAACCGTGGTACCACCCAGCTTAAGAGTACGCAAATACTCCTCACTCACTAGATGATAACGGCTCTAGATTTTTCCGTACGATGCCCCTCAGTATTTGGTTACACAGCCCTGATCGGTTCGCAGCAACCACCGACTTCCTGACACCCAGACTGAGCACTACTTGATTTGAGAAGTAATTAGGTAGTTTCATACTAGCATGCAGTGAGCGGAAACGTCAAGGAAAACACGGGTGTAAGAAGCTCGTTAGGGAAACCACGTCTAGAAAATTAACATACATTACTTTACTTTTTGACACTCAATAAGACAATATCGCCCTAAAATATCGAAAAAGTCTACCTCATCATTAATTATTTGTGATACTTTTATAGTGTACGTATCTTTTATTAGGGGGGAATTATCATGAGTGAAACAGCAGGTCCTAGTTTTTGCCCCAATTGTGGCGCCAAGCTAAAACCAAACGCGAAGTTTTGCACCAATTGCGGCTATGATTTAACACATTTTAACGCCCGTTCGCAACAGCAAGCCGCTCAACAGCAGTCGACTCAGCAACGGGTATCCCAGCCTAATCCCAACGTGGAAGCAGCCAAGAAGTATTCCACTAACTATTTCAGCTGGCTCTGGGAATCCATTAAACATCCCAGTAAGGTTGACTTAAAGGGCAATAAGTTTTTCGGCATCACCTCATTTATCATCGCGGCCTTACTAATTGGGATTACTGGTATGGTTGCACTTTACCGGATCATCAAAGAGTTGACCCTCCTTATCAATGACCTCAGTTCAGCGATAAATGACATCAATGGTCAAACGGATGGCAACGGTTCGAGCTTTCCCAATTATCCAACCGGCAGCGGCTTCACCATCTTTCTCAAGATTTTCTTAATTGCACTTATTTTTATGGCCCTATTTGTTTTGGTTGGCTGGTTAACACGGCGTTATCTGATTGGTGATGAACACGAGACCTACCTCGGATTTGCGACTCGCTTAGCAGGTTACACCAATCTCAGCCTCATTTTTCTACTGCTGGGCATGGTGTTCATCGCACTGTTGAATACCTTAGCCGGTGCCTTTCTACTATTTCTTTTCGTCCTACTAACCACTACCGTCTACTCAATTGGTTATTCATATACCATTCTTGAGTTCAAACAAGCTCGCGGTTTGGATAAAGTTCACGCGCTATTGATTGCGTTAATTGCGGACGGCATTTTGACCATGATCCTATCAAGTATCGTTGGTGCTTCAGTAATTTAGTTGAGTTGATGTCATGATTAAAAATCCTCATCACATTTCAAGTGTGGTGAGGATTTTACTGTCTAAATTTATTTAAACGGCGCCACGTATTCATCCTTGGCCCGTTTCTCCAATATATCCGTCAAGCGGTTCGTCACACTCAGTGGTACCGAAATCAGTGGTGTAAAAATACTGGGATGGTCTGGATCCGGTACCTCAGCCGTCTTTTTACGGTTCGGCACCATGGCCTCCAGATCTAGTCTGGTTAAATGAAACTGCCGCGCGTAATAGATCACTTCTCGGTAAGCCATGTTTTTAAAGTAAAAGTAGTACATCAGGCCGGCAGCGGCAATGTACCAGAAAACGGTCCATGACAGACCGATCTTAGCTGGGTCAAGCAGCTTAAACGCTATTGCACAGACCACAAAAATCACGTAAATCACAACCGATAACGTTGCCCACTTTATTCGATGTGTCAAGAAATCCCTCCTTCACTTAACTGTTTTAATCGATAAAAGCCATATCATCATTTTAACCAAGGTACTGATGGTAAGCAACAGCGTTAACGCAAATAGCCTGAATACCAGTCAAACGATTGGCATTCAGGCTACTAACGTGTAGTGCTAGTTTTGTAACATTTGTCGAGTAGCCCATTGATTAAAGCAAATTATATGCAAAAACCCCGCATTTGCGGTAGCTTCTAAGGTGACTA
>NZ_BJDO01000022.1 GCF_005405185.1 Secundilactobacillus hailunensis | reverse complement strand
CAAAATAAAGAAAGGAGCAGTGAGACACTGTAAACCTTATCGGTAAAAAACAGCATTTTTTAATCGGCAAAAAACGACATTTTCACATCGGCGTTGACATTAATTATTCTATCATAAGCCTTTCACTAAAAAATATTTAGGAGTTGAACAATGAAAAAATCATCACCCGTATTGTTATTATCCTATTAGTCTCTACTTCAACTGGGCTTACTACTTCAGTGGTTGCCCCCAAGATCACTGATGCGGCAGCTATGGTGTGGATTGCTCCTCGTCATGGGAAAAAGTACCACTATAACAAACACTGTTGGGGGTTAACGCGAGCTCATCACCACATTAAACACATATCCCTAGCAAAAGCCAAAGCTACCGGATATACGCTATGTCGTATTGAAAAACGATAAACAAAACGAGATCACAATTATTGTGGTCTCGTTTTATTTAGCATACCTTCAATTATAGCCCTAACCCGAACAAATTGTGTGGTACTTATTCCAACAACACTCATTTCGAAGCTTTAACACTGTAGATACTTTTCTTCATAATTCATCGGATTGATTCTCTTTAACATTAGAAAATATACCTCATTTTTGCAAGCTTAAGAATCTATACCATTCTAGTCAAACTATTTTTCAAACAACAAATACTTATCATACTGTGCACTATCATCCAACTGTAAAATCATCCATACAATTGGTTCAACTTTATCATCTTTAACCTGGAACTCTTGTTGTTCTGTTTCTCTAACCTGTACTTCACCAAAGTAATAAAAACCTTTGCCTTCATCATCGTTCTTTTTAATGAATAATCGAATAGTCGTTTGACTATCTTTAATATTCACAACTTCTTTTGAATCCAGCTTCACATTATGTCGTGTGTACCATTGAAAAGTATCAGCATTAATAAACCGATCTTGATAATTAATACTTGAATCAATTTGATCCGACTTAGCATAAGTCACAAAAATGGGGCATTCATGGTCTCTTACTCGATAGCCATAAATTGTTGAACTAGTATCATTATCCCAACATAATATTCGGCAAACGTCTTTCCTGTTATATCGATGATACAAAGTAAATTGCTCATCTTGATTGTACTTATTAGATCTCATTATGCCTACATGAACAGCATCCGTTAGTAATTCATTAAACAGTGTATTATTCTCAAGCCAATCAATAATCTTTGTATTTAATTGATAACTACCATCTTCAATTAAAACAACCGGTTCATCACCATACTTCTTTTTCGCAGCCTTCTGGAAGAACTCAAGTGAAAGTACACGTTCAACCGACCTAGATACATCTGCATTATAGAAAATTTGTTGTTTAGCCATCAAAGTTTCAAGATTACGTTTAGCAAATTTTCCTTGGTGCTTAATCAGTTCATTTAATAAAATTAATTCCACACTACGTTTTCCATTCATCAATTCAATCGAAATAAAACTAAGAATGGCCTCTTGATCTGCAGTAAGATGTACGTCTTCTTTCATTTTAAGTAGAAAATGATAGTAGTTCTGACATTTATCAGCAAATACCGTGCAATCAACCTTTTCGGATTTTTGAAAATCACACAGTAATGGTACACGACCTACTCGGTGCTTAAGATTCTTATAATCGTCTCGTAGAACAGCCAAACCATCTAAACTCGTGTGATTAATCGACTGGTAAATTCTTTCTTTAGCAATTTCTGAGAAATTAACCGTTGATACACCTGAAATTTGTCTAACTTCCAAATCATCACGCGCTTTGTCAGCACTGCGGGACTTATCACCCGTAAGTGCAATTGGAATTAAATAGTTGTTTTTGTAATTACCGATGAAGTCAATTACTGTCACATATGACTTATTATTTGCCTTTCGCAAGCCACGTCCTAATTGCTGAATAAAAACGATGCTGGACTGCGTATTTCTTAACATAACGACCTGATTGACACAAGGAATATCAATGCCTTCATTGAAAACATCAACAGTAATAATGTACTCAATTTTTCCTTGTTCCAATTCATCGACGACTTCATTTCGTTTTGATTGAGCTGCCTCTCCAGTGAGTGCCTTGCTGGGATAACCTTTTTTAGTCATAAGATCAGCTAATTCATAAGCTTCATCTTTTCGACTACAGAAAATAAGGCCGTGTAAACAATCTCCGGAATAGCCATAATATGTCGTTTGTTTGATAATATAATCCACTCGTTCATCGGATACTAGCCATTTCAACGTACTGGTATCATCGCTAACTACGCCATCTTTTTCATAGTCGGTTATCCCAATATAGTGAAATGGGCACAGCATCTTTTCGTCTAGTGCCTTCTGCAAACGGATTTCATAGGCAATATTATGATCAAACATTTCGAATAAGTTAAAATCATCCATCCGTTCTGGCGTGGCAGTCATGCCTAATAAGAACTTTGGTTGAAAATAATCTAGAACGCGCTGGTATGTCTCTCCACCAATTCGATGAGCTTCATCAACTAAAATATAATCAAATTCATCTGGATTAAGTTGTGTAAGACAACTCTGTTTAGATAAAGTTTGAATGGTCGCAAAAGTTTATTTAGCATCCATGTCCCGATGCGTTCCAGAAATTTTCCCAAAGGAATTTTCTGGTTCATCACTTAACACTTGCCGAAAACTATCCATAGTTTTATCAAGAATTTGTTCTCGATATACAATGTATAGAAACTTTTTGGGCTGATAATTAGCGACATCAAAAGCTCCTAGATAAGTTTTACCAGTACCAGTTGCTGAAATAATCAATGCTCGTTTGGCACCACTATTTCGAATTTCCAACAAATTATTAAGTGCCTCACATTGCATAGCGTTGGGCGTTATTTTATTTGCTGAAATAGTCTTATTCGTATTTGGTTCAGCTCGAACAACTGGTTGATAATTCTCAGAATAAATTGTAATCCAATCTGTAGTCAGTGGTGTCGCTTGTTTCCAGGCCAGCTCAACTTCTTGAATTAATTTTTCTGTAATTGAGTCATTATCGTAAGAAGTAAATTTGATATTCCATTCGTAGTTATTCATTAGGGCTTGCTCAGTTAGATTAGAGCTCCCAATAATAGCAGACTGATAGTGTTGTGCATCATGATCAAAAATATAGCCCTTAGCATGAAAATTATCATTTTCAGCAATCCGAACATCCACGTTAGCCAATTTTCTTAATTCTTGAAACGCTTTTGGAGAGTTAAAGTTCAAATATGTAGAGGTTAAAATTCGACCACGAATACCCTTGGTTGCTAAATCAGCCAATTTCACCTTAAGAGAGGTTAGTGCACCTTCAGTTATAAATGCGATAGCAAAGGTAAATGATGAACAGTGCGACAGCTCCCTTTCAATATGTAGCAACATCGTATCGCCAGGACCATTATGAATAAATTGTGGCATTAATTCTTCAGAACCAGCAATTTTTTGGTCAACAAAACCATTAGCTAATGAATTTTCAATTTTAGATTGAATATCAGTTAAATTCATTAAATTTCACCTGTGTTAAATCTGCTTTTGAAACTATCTTAACTGCTTTCTGATCAGCTTCTGCCCAAGATAGTTGACCCAGCTCGTCTTGATTCAACCACTCGACTTTACTATGCGCTATCAGATCAAAATGATGGGTTAAGAACTTAGCATAATAAACCGTTAAATTAACAACCCCAAAATCGTACTCATAACTACTGGTTTCAGTCACACGAGGGCCCACAATAATTTCATCATTGAACTCTTCAGTTAATTCCCGCTTTAAAGCTTGTTCTGGTGTTTCATGCGGCTCAATTTTTCCACCAGGAAACTCCCATAGTGTTCCTAATACACGATCATCATTTCGTTTTGTTGCTAAGATTTGACCATTTTCAATAAAAGTGGCTCCCACCACGTTAATTTGCTTTCTCATATTGAACACCTTTCGTTCTCTGTGTCTAATAATAATATATTATCACATCTAAAACGGTATCAGAATGGTAATAGTAAAAATGATGTGTAATTCTAAAGTCATTATCCCCTTTAGAACACCACATCATTTTTTATTATTAATTTCGATTTAAGCGAAAAACCTACATATAGGTATACTACTTTACCTTTCTCCCCTCGACCTCATCCCATTCAACCACCAAACAACTTCATCAAAAGCATTCCGCTTACTATCCTTAACCCGCTGTAAGTTCAGCACTCGTTTCTGATATTTAAAGTTTGGATCTTTAATAATTAAATCAACTTCATGATGCATGCCATTCGGATTAATCAGTATGAGATCAATATCCTCACGGTTAAGAACTGTCTGTAAACGATTATAGTGATAATTACTGTCATTAAAGGTCATCACTTCTGCACCATATCTAGTTAGCGCCTTGGTAATTGGATACGTTGTTTGCCAATCTATGAGAATAATTTTGGTACTTTTAAGAACTTTTCGAGCCAGTTCTTGATTAACAGTAGCAGCTGCTTAATCAGTTTTAACCTTCTTTTTTTGTGGATTAGTGGAGTAAATTACTTGATCTTGTTTCTTAGCTGCGAGCATTTTATCATAGTTAATTTTCTTTTCTCGTTTCTCATTATATTGATCTAACCTAGCCATCTCACTAGCATACTTGATACTCTCCTGCTTAAAATAGTCATTTAGCTTTCGATCTTTAATTAGTAAATAATAGTTCTGTATCACGTATATCCTTAGCTAAACATCCATCACAAAACAGGATGTTCAATTCTCTAACGGAGAATCAAACATCCTGTTCGTATCAATATTTATTTACTTATTACTAACCTAAAAATTGTCCTAAGAACCCTAAATCTGGCCCTTTAGTGTCCATAATGCGTTGTGCACGGTCTTTTAAAACGCCATCATAATCACGATCAGTCAAAATGTAGAACGTATTGTTCTCAATCGCATCAAAAATTGGTTGAACAATCGTATCTAGTGGGTGCCCAGTGGTGATACATTGTTCCATCCACTTCTTGCCGTTTTTAAACGTTTCACTTTGGTAATAAGGATTATTTTTATCTTCAAAACGTTCTGGACGATGCGTCTCTGAGTGATGTAGGTCTGTTTGAACAAACCCAGGTGCAAAAATTGAAATACCAACATTATTAATACCTGCAGACTGTAAATCAAGACTAGTGCTTTCTGATAAACCAACTGCAGCGTACTTGCTTGTATGATAGGCAGGCATCCCTGGAATCGCGAGTAAACCAGCAATTGATGCCACGTTAACGATGTGGGCTGGTGTTCCTTGCTTTTTCATAATCGGGATAACATCATGCATTGAATAAACTTGTGACATAACATTAGCACCCAAGATCCACTCAATATCATGTGGTGGTAGCTCCCATACATTACCTTCAACTACAACACCAGCATCATTTATAAGTAAGTCAATTTGTCCATATTTAGCCATGGCCTGTTTGACGGCATCATCAACGGTTGCTTGTAGAGAAACGTCTCCAGAAATTGCCAAGACATCTGTTTGTTTTGATAGGTCATCGGCGACGGCCTTTAAACTATCGCTATCAATATCTACCAAAGTTAATTTCATGCCACGTTTGGCAGCCTCCTTGGCAAGTACTTTACCAAATCCACTAGCAGCACCAGTAATAAAGGCAACTTTTCCTTGAAAATCTTTTAGCATCTTTTTCACCTATCCTTTGATTTGATTAGCTTAACAATTGGTCAACGGCATCTCGATAAGTCTTACGATCAATGTTGTTTTGCCCTGTCACATGCATTCCTGCACCAAATAGTGACATAATAAAGTCCCAAAATGGTGCTTTAATACCTAATTCGTCTAAATCAGTCAATGACAAGTCATAACGAATTGATTTTTCATCATTAGCTTCAACTTTTTGTACCCAATGTGGTTCACGAATTGATTCACGCCCGATAGCAACAAAGTCCATACCCTTATCAATTACATCTTCAGCCTCTTCTGGCTTTTCAACATCACCAACACCAATCAATGGCATATCACCGATACGTTCTTTGATTTCTAGGTTCAACGCAGTCTTATCATCTTTATTGTTCAATGACGTACGCCATACTGTTCCCATTGAAACGTGTAAGTAGTCCACTGGACGTTTGACGATTTCGTCAATCAATGCGAGCGTATCACTGAAGCGGATGCCTGGTTCTTCAATTTCTTCTGGTGAAATTCGATAACCAAACAAGAATGGTCGGTCAGCATATTTTTTGATTGTAGCACTAACTTCATCAATGATAGCTAGTGGGAAGCGCATCCGTTTTTCTAGACTGCCACCCCATTTATCGGTTCGACGATTTGAATGTGGTGAGAAAAATTGTTGAATTAGATAAGTGTTGGCACCATGAATTTCAATGCCATCAAACCCAGCTTGGATTGCACGGCGAGTTGCTTCTCCAAAATCCTTAACTAATTGATCGACTTCTTCAGTTTTAAGTGCACGAGGTGTTTCTGCTCCTGGACGTGGTGCAGGAACTTCACTAGCACTAACTGGCTTCTTACCACGTAAAATTGCTGTGGTGCTCATCCGACCAGCACTGAACACTTGTAAAATAGCCTTAGTGCCATTTTGTTTAATTGCACTAGCTAATCGAGTGAGTCCTGGAATAAATTTATCATCTGAAGCACCTAATTCACCTTCATAGCCACGACCCTCTTCATTAACAAATGCACAACCAGTGATGAACATGCCAGCGCCACCTGTATGAATATTAAAATAATTACATTCATCCGAAGTAACAGTACCATCAGCAAAACTCATGCATTCTGTCATCGGCGGAATAACGACCCGGTTTTTAACTTTGATTCCATTTTTAAAAGTGTATGGTTCAAGAAATTGATAACTCATATTAAATACATCCTTTCTTTTACTTGTGATTTCTGTATCAATCTATATAATGAATTTAGCACATACTGAAAACGCATTCACTATTATGCATGTACAGAATTAGTTCTTTCAGTTATGCATTATGCACACAAGGGATGATTTAATATAATGAAATTAGACACAATTTATAATGCAGTTCGAACAAATTTCGATTGTCAGATAGTTAAGAATGTTGAATTTAATCCTGATATCAGTGAAATACAACTGCTTAATCAGGCTGATGATCGACAACCTGAAAATGATATCATTTATACTGATTTACAGGGTTCATTGAATCATTTTTCCAAATCTATTTTGAGTTATAACGAGAATATGTATCCTAAAATTAATTCTGGCATTATTGCTAAACAGGATGATCTTATCGCTATTCAAAATTTTATCAGTAATTTATTATCCACCGAAAACAAACAAAGTTTAGCGATTACTAATCTCTCACTTCAAGCTATGAAGCGAACACCACTACAGGATATTATTAACCAAGCCTCCAAGATTTTAAGCAATCCAATTATCGTCATTGATAATTCATATAAAGTCATCACTTATTCAACTAAATATGACATCTCCGATCCACTATGGGAACGAATTATTGAAGATGGTTACGCACCATACTCCTTGCTACTAGAAATGAACCGTATCGTCAGCAACTCTAACCCTGATGATGCACTTTCACCATTTTATGTTAGTTGTGATCTATCCCCAGTCCATAAATTAGGTATTCGTCTTACTTGGGAAAATTACAATATTGGTTATATTGTCATGTTTAATGTTCCTACACCAATTAATGCAACTCATTGGGCATTACTCCCTAAAATTGCTGAAATTACGACTGAAACATTGAGTCAAAGCCCGAATTTTGGCGAAATGTATGGTAATTCTCGTCAGCGAATATTAGATTGCATTCTGGATCAAAATACGTCAGAACGTATTAAAATATTATTATCTGAAGCTAAAATAACACTTTCAAAAAATTGTATTGCAGCTATAATAAAGCCTCAACGTCAAGGTACAAATCAAGAACTTCGCTACTTTTCTGAAGAATTAAAAGCATTCAATGTTAACGCATTTATTTCTATCCGTGATCAATATATTTATGCCATTTTCCCCAATCAAGCCACTGATAGTTTCATGCATCAGCTTCGCTCATTGGCTAAAAAATTAAATCTAAATATCATGAGTTCCGATGTTTATTCCAATTTTTTTGAGAGTTTAAATCATCTAAATTACTGTAAAGCGGCTTTTAAAATTGGATCTAAATTGCATCAACTCTCAGAAATTAATCAAAGTTCAAGTTTCCGTTTTGAAATTATTTTGAGTCAATTAAATGATGATGACCTTTTAAAAATGACAGAGAGTCCTATCTTAAAGGTCTTAAAAAAACATGATCAGCAACATGATAGTGAATTACTCAAAACTTTAGAAGTTTATTTACAGCGTAATCGATTATTGAAGGAAACTGCTGCTACCTTATATATCCATCGCAATACATTAACTAATCGGTTGGAAAAGATTACAACGCTCACTAATCTTGATTTAAGTAATAGTGAACAACTTTTTCAAGTCGAATATAGTTTTAAAATTTTAAAGTTTCTGCATGCAAAATAAGTATCGCTACTTAATTTTCCTCAAAAGGAAAAGAAGTTGTTTTTAATTTTTTAGAGGATCATTTAGCTCAAACATTGTCTAAAATACAATCCAATTAATTGCCATAACTGCTTTTGTCGTTTGTTTCACATATAGCCAAACCCTAATAGTCCCCAGCAGTACATTCTTGGGTTTCTCTTGGTCGTAATTAAGGCTATAATTGAATGTGTTAATTTGTTCACTATTTAACAATAACTTATTTCTGGAGGTTTCAAATCGATGTCATCTAAAACAATTAAGGGTCTTCTGTTAGCTATCTGTACATGTGCACTTTTCGTAGGAGTTGGTGTGTCATCATCAGCAAATTCAACAGCTTCAAAAACTTCTCCTGCTAAAGTAACAACTTCTTCTAGAAGTACTGCCACCGTCAACGATATGACTGGCGTCTCAGATATTACTAGTCAAAATGGTTCAGCTGGGAATTATATTGGTTTAGGCTACACCAAAATATAATTCTTGAATCATCGTGACGGGCAGTTCATAAAAAATTGAAACTAAAACCTACTATTAATTAAATTCAATCATCAAAAAATTGGGTACAAGAAAAGCACTTCTTACAATAGAAGTGCTTTTCTTGTACCCAATTTCTTCCTATTAACTAAACTCTTCCTTGTTACTCGCGTGACGCTTCTTAAACCGTTTGGTGGTCCAAGTCACTACCGTAAACCCCAAAATGATCGTCATCAACGGATTCAAGTACGGATAAAACGCGTAGCCAATGTATTGAAAGGCACTGACTCCCAGCGTGGCCGAACAGAAGATACCGCTGACCCCCCAAGGTACTAACGCGTTAATATCGGCACCACCCGTAGCTAAGGTTCTGGAGAGGTATTTTTTATCGACTTGTAGCTCGTCATAGGACTTTTTAAACGTCTCGCCGGGCAAAATAATCGACAGATACTGCTCCCCCACCAATAGATTTACAGCTAATGAACCGGTTAAGGTGGCCAATATCAGTCGGCCAGGCGTGCTGATCAGACTACGCATGCTATTGATCAATACCTCAATAATGCCAAATTTAATCAGTAACCCGCCCAGCGATAGCGCTAGGATAATCAGTGCTACAGAGCTCAGCATGTTAGTGATTCCACCGCCACTCATCAAGCGATTAATGACTGTATTACTGCTGGCAACGTGATTGCCGTTCATCAATAAATCACCAATCTGATCAAAAGAGAATGACCGATCTTGAAACAGTGACAGAATAATAGCGGTTAACGACCCTAGCAGCAACGTTGGAATTGCCGGTACCTTACGCCAAGCCAAAATGAGCAGCACCAATACTGGCAGAAAAGTCAGCAACGAGATATGGTAGGTCGCCATCAGCTGAACGGAGATGGCGTTAACCGCACTCAGATTAGCATTTTTAGCAGAGTGCAGGCCAATCATCGCAAAGGCCACTAGCGAAATAGCGGCAGCTGGAATAACCGTCAGACTCATATTTTTCAAATGCGTATACAAATTAACCTTGGCGATACCGGTCGTTAGATTCGACGTATCTGACAAGGGTGACATATTATTGCCTAAAAAGGCCCCCGATACGACGGCACCGGCAATCACCGGCGCTGCAAACCCCAGCACATGGCCGATACCCATAAAGGCAATGCCGATGGTCGAAACGGTCGTAAATGAACTGCCAACGGTGATACCAATAATGGCACAGATAATAAAAACAGTTGGTAAAAATAGCTGCACTGAAATTAATTTCAACCCAATAAACATCATGCCGGCAATCGTTCCAGCCTTTAACCAGCTAGCGACCAGAATACCAATCATCAAAAAAATCAAAATGGGAATAATTCCTGGTGTGACGCCCTCGGAAACCCCATCGAAAATCTCATCCCAGGAAAAGTGCTTCAAGTGGCCGTAGAACATGACCAGGGTGAAAACAAACAGGATGGGAATCTGCGGCGACATATCAAACTTAATGATCATCACACCTAAAATCGTAAACATGGCTAACATCACAACCAAGCTTTCTCCCAAGCTAAACCTGGCTGCCTTATTAGAAGAATCCATTTTCATCGGCCCTCTTTCCAAAACAAAAACAGGAACCTATCAACAGATAAGTCCCTGTTCGACATTCCAGCCAACCTAGAAGTTATTCGTCGATTGTAAATCAGCTTGAACTTGAATCATCCATTCTTTATTCTTGTTGCGATCAATAATGAGTGGAATGATAAACAAAATGAGCGTGATTGCGATAACGAAGATCGATTGCAGTAAGTTGGAAGCCAAGAAGGTTGCCGCGATGATGACAATGATCCCGAAGATCAAGGCATAAGCCACTACATAGGCCACTGCATTCCCAGTTTTACCTAATCGATATGGTCGTTCTAAATCCGGTTGCGTTTGCCGTAACTTGATCAACGCGATGGCAATCAGAATATAGACCAGAGCGTAGATCACAGTCGTTGCGTTCGTTAATGTTAGGAAAACGTTATTAACGTTCTTCATGACACCGTAGAGTAAGGCGAAAAGTGAGATACAGATACTTTGCGTTAACACCACGTTGCGGGAAACCCCATACTTGTTGACCTTGTGATAGCCAAAGCTAGCGGGCAATTGGCCATCGCGGGCAACTTGCGTCATGGTCTTGGATGGCCCCGTTACCCAGGCAGATAATTGAATCAGCACGCCAATCACCACCATGAAGCTGAAGATATTAGCAATGATCGTTGGCCAGCCGAGAATCTGGCACCACAGCAGAATGGGTTGCGTAATGTTTGAGAGCTGAATTTGACCATTTGGCACAGCGTTTGCGACTAAGATCCCGTTCAGGATATTCATTAAGATTAACCCAATCAGGGCAACGAAGATCCCGCGAGTGTAAGTTTTCTTGGCATTATTTAGCCGAGGAATAAACACGGACGACATTTCGATCCCCGTGTAAATAAATGAAATCGCAGCAAAGTACTGCAGAGTTTGTAAATTACCGAGGTTTGGAATCAATTTTGAAACTGAAAAGGTCCCCAGGTAACTTGCGGGGTCGATCCCCTCTTTGATTAGGGCGGCGATCCCCATTACCAGCATAGTCACGATGGGAATATAAACGCCTAACCAGACCCCCACGTTACCGCCGACTTTAGCCATATCAAACCGTAAATTCAACACGGTGATGAGCCAGTAGAAGCCGAGAATATTGGCTAAAATAAACCAGTGGTTATTGCCCAGTGAGACGTTGCCGAACGTGTTGCCCCACAGCGGCCCAATGGTTGAGGCCACCATGACCATTCCTGGAAACATCTGAACCCAGAGTAGCCAGGCCGTGACAAAACCCCACTTTTCACCCAAAGCCGTTTTGACCCACAGTTGTGGGCCACCGTCAGCTTGGAGCATCGTACCCAATTCCCCTGAGATTAGGGCAACTGGTAAAGCAAAGAACAAAACCGCGAAAATCATATAGGTAATCTGAGACCAACCGGTAGCAGCCACAGATGGTATTGAACGCACTGTCGCGCATAGGGCCATCGTCATCCCAATAAAGGTACCCAGGCCCAATTTGGTTGCTTGTTTATTCATGGTAACTTCCTTCCATCCACCTTATATCATTATTTTGCTGAAGATAATTGTTTGGTTGTTTCTGCCACGAAGATATTTTGCAGATCTTCTTTCATGGCAACTTTGATCTTGGGTACAAAGTAATCAAAGTTTTCTTGGCGGTTCATGTAGGGTGTCATAACTGACGCCCGGATAACCGTCACCTTGCCAACGCTGTTCCAGTCGGCTTCGCTGATCCCCAAACTTTCAACAAATGGCAGTGGACTGTCACCATAATCTGGACTGGCAAAATCAGTATGTGACACAATGTATTCCTTGCTGTAAAGGGTGCCCTTCACATACGAAGCCTGTTCGTAGAATTGGTGGTTTAACTTGTTCATATCAGCTAAACTATCGTTACCCTTTTCCTTGAGTACGTAGTCCACCATGTTGAAATCAGGATCGACCAGCGGATGAACTTCAATCGTTTTGTCATTGATCTTAAAGCTCAATTTATCTAAGAAATCGTAGTAACGGTGGGCGCCTTCAAGTGAAGCACCCTCTAATTTGCCGTAACCCGTTACGTTCAAAGGCAACGTGTGGTGAGCAGCCCAAACGGCAGCAGCAGTGGCCCCGGCTTTTGAACCTTCAAGGATGTAGGCTCCTAACAGTGCTGGAATATCGGCACCCTTTTCAAAGACGTAAGTCGCAAAGTATGAAATCGTGTCGCGCATTGCCACGTCCTTGATGGCGATCCCACCAGCGGCATAAGGAACGTAGCCCATCTTATGCGGATCGATCGTGATTGATTCAGCTTCGGAAAAGGCCTTATACGCGTTATAGACATCTTGTTTGATATAATCTTTTGATTCGGTAAACACGTGGTTCTCGGCGTGAAGTGGCTTCAATTGGTCGAATGGGACAAAGTTATTATCTTCATCAAGAAAAATGGTTCTAAAGTAGCCGCCGTAAGCAGCATCCACGTGCAGGTAGAAGTAGATGCCCTCTTTCTGCAGCTTGTGTCGCAGTTCAACGATTTTATCGATCTGGTCTACGGCACCTTCTTCAGTTGATCCCGCAACACCGACAACCCCTAGGATTGGCGTATGGTCTGAGGTCAAACTGCGAATGATCTTTTCCAGCTCGTCAATATCCATCCGGTAATGTTCGTCGATTGGAACGGGAACCACTTGATCCAGACCAATCCCGATGATGTCAGCCGCCTTCATCCATGAGTAATGCTTCGTTTGCGGTACCAGCCACTTACCGAGTTTTTGCAGGTTCTTGCCGCTACGTGCGGATTTGGCTTTTAATTCGTCTAGTTTTTCACCGGATTGTTCAACCAGTTTCATAATTTCGTCGGTTGGCATATTGAGCAGTTCCCAATCTGACTTGCCTTGAACTAACTCTGGAGTGACTTCTTTCATGGCAAGTGGCAGCGACTTAATGTTCCGTGCGTACCAAAGGCCTTCCAGGTTAGCCAGCGAACCATCAGCCACAATGTGACCCCAGCCATTCTTATAGCCCATCATGGTCGCAAAGTCATGGCCGACTTCTTCTTCCATCTGCGAAGTCGCCGGTGAGGATTCATAAGCCACGTTGTTCCCGTTCCAGAGCATGGCATAATCATAGGCCAGCAGTGCAGGCATCAAGGTTTCGGAATTCATATGGCCCCAGTAGCGACCGGCTGAATGCCATGGCACCGATTCAGTCCGAATCCGGTTTGATACATCATCCAGCACCTTACGCATGCGATTAACCGTATCTTGAAATTCGGGAGATTGCTGTTCTTCAGGCGAAATCATGTTCTTATCCTGAGGAATGTAATTTTTCCGCCAGCCTAAGTGCTCATCAACAAGTTTGTTCAGCAATTCTTTGTACAAATCACCGTTTTCAGCCTTATCGCCGATAAACAAGGCATCCAAATTTAAATCATTAATCTTCGAATCTGTGATTTCCATGGTAACAGCCTCCAAGTTGTATTTTTGTTTTGCAATTAGAGAATACGCTTACAGAAATACCCTGTAAAGAGTATTCAAATTGTAATATAGCTTCTGTGATATTCACATTTGCTTGCAATAAAGGCTGTAAAGCCGCATTAAAAAAGGTAATAACCGGTATCGGTTATTGCCTTTTACTTTTACTAAATTAATTAAAAACTAATTTACTGCTGTTGGACTTTTGCCAGGAAGTAATTCTTTTTACCGCGTCGAATAATGATGAATTGACCGTCAAACTGCGTGCTGGGATCCACTTCAAAAGCGGTATCCGAAATCCGGTCACCGTTGATCGTAATGGCACCGTTAGTCACATCTTCTCGTGCTTGACGCTTGGACGGTTCAACCTTCGTTTCAACCAGCAGATCCACGACGTTTTGCGGATCACTTGTTACCGACACACTGGGGGCTTTTCCAAAAGCATCCTGCACTTCGGCGGCCGACAGTTCTTTGACGTTCCCAGAGAATAAAATGGCCGTGATCTTCTGTGCCGTGTCCAAGGCTTCTTGGCCATGCACAAAACGGGTCACTTCTTCCGCTAATCTGGTTTGGGCTAAGCGCTTTTCCGGTTCTTTTTTCACACTTTGTTCCAAATCCGCAATTTCAGTCTGATTTAAGAACGTAAAGTACTTGAGGTATTTAACAACATCGCGGTCGTCTTGATTCAGCCAGAATTGGTAAAACTCGTATGGCGACGTCTTTTTAGCATCGAGCCAAATCGCACCACCAGCGGTTTTCCCAAACTTAGTACCATCCGCCTTCAGCATTAACGGAATCGTTAACCCATAGACTTGTTCATCCGCGCCATCGATCTTGTGGATCAGATCGATTCCACTCGTGATATTGCCCCATTGGTCCGCGCCACCAATCTGCAGTTGAATCCCATGTTCGTGATGCAGTGTGAGAAAATCGACCGATTGGAGGATCTGGTACGTAAATTCGGTAAAAGAAATACCAACATCCAAGCGGCTAGCAACAATGTCCTTAGCCAACATGGTGTTGATATTCACTAATTTCCCGTAATCACGGAGAAAATCGAGTAATGAAATTTTTGAGAGCCAGTCATAGTTATTCACAAACGAAATATTCGAACTCCCGCCAAACAGTTTCTGCATTTGCTGCGTTAACGATTTAACGTTCGCCTGAACGGTTTCCATGGTCTGCAGCTGACGTTCTGATTTCCGCCCACTTGGATCACCGATACTACCGGTGGCACCACCGATCAGAATGTATGGGTGGTGGCCCGCCAGTTCGAACCGTTTCATCATCATGAACGGAATCAGATGACCAATGTGCATACTGTCACCAGTTGGATCGACCCCGCAATACAGCGAGATCGACTTGTTCTCAGTCAGCTCTTTGAGGCCTTCAGCATCCGTCTGCTGGTTAATTGCACCCCGCCAAGTCAGCTCATCAATAATATTCATGTCCTCTACCTCCAAATGAATTCTTTGATTTCGGATATAAACATAAGCCAGCCATGTAAACGGTGTCAACATAGTGCTTATCTCATCTCAAGCTAATCTTTTAATTCTAACCGGCATTTTTATCATAATTTTTTCCAATAGCTCGATTAGTTAATGGTATAAACTGATGCTCATCATTAGCTGCTTCTTCTTCAGTTAATCCAGTCACTACTTCCATGCCATGCCGCGTTACGATCAGCTGTTTTCCAAATTTACGAATAGTGCCTTCCGGAAATTTCCAGGGAGTCTTTCGATAGGCCTGCCGCACGTAATCGTCAGCTTTATGCCAGCGTCTAGCTGCTTCACTGGAAGACATAATGTCATGGTTATTTAAATCAAACATATCATCACCTGCATCTGATTATCTTTCTTTATAGTCGGTATCCGCACCCTTTTGAATGGTGAGGATCAAACTCTTGGACAGTTGCCACAGTCCAACGACAATGCTTGCCATCAGAATCAAGATCACAGCACCAGAAATACCATCAACGTTTGACCAACTCGCATTAATCATTATAATGAACAAAGGAGAAAGCATAATTAGCGTGACAATGATTCGAGTTAACTTAGCTTTGAGAACTTGATGTGGTTTTATCTTTGTATTTTCCATACATTTATACCTCCTATGCTATATTGCAGATCTACTACTGCCATAGCGAACCTGCTCGTTAACTCGTTGACGTTATTTAGTGGCACTGTTGATCACGTGTCCGCATTCTGCACAAACAATTTCACCATTGTTGTGTTTCTCAAAAACAATGTCCCCGCATTCGGGGCAATGAATGGTAACATCACTAGATTTCATCATTTACACCACCTTTTTTAGTTTCATCAAGGTACAAAAAAACGCCCCTTCATTATCTCTAATGAAGGGACGTTTTTTAACGCGGTACCACCCTAGTTCAAGGTGTCAAGCACCTCACACTCTCTCCCATATATCGGTGGGCAACCGCGTCCTAACACTTTAGTATTTTGAAACATTACCCTGCATAGTTTTCACCAACCACTATTTCTCTGATCCCTGAGGTAATGTCCTACTCACGAAAAGGTTAAAGTTTACGACCTTTGATGTTGTAACTTACAGTATCATGCTGTAGTTTGAATGTCAAACAGGAACCACCCAAAATTTTTTGAAATTTAACTTGACTCATTTTATCCTCATTTAAAAAACTTCAAAATAAAAATCAGCTCAACTAGTTTGAGGGAACTTTTAACGCCATTATCCGTCTTAAAACGCCTTTTGGAGCGTTATTTTCAATTATTTCAGGCAGTATTTTGGCAAAATAGCAGCTATTTAAGTGAAATTTTCATACATTTTTTGATTTTTGTAATCAATCCTCATTATATTTCTCACCCTACTCCATCACATTATCGACTATAATGTTATAGTAACCTTCTAACTAAAAAGGACTTAATAACTATGCAAAAAGAATTGAACTATTACCAGCGATACCTGCGTTCGTACTGGCGAACAGAAATATTTAACACGGCTATCTTCGTGATCGCATTAGCCGCAACCGTGGCGAATGGCCTGATTGGTGGCAGAGCTGTTGTTTCAGCATCAACTTCAAACGTGCTCTTTATTGCTGTCCTTGTGATCATTGCGCTCAGCATCATTTTAACTTTTGGCAAGGTC
Organism: Secundilactobacillus hailunensis; assembly: GCF_005405185.1. Taxonomy (GTDB): domain Bacteria; phylum Bacillota; class Bacilli; order Lactobacillales; family Lactobacillaceae; genus Secundilactobacillus; species Secundilactobacillus hailunensis. The sequence goes on along the minus strand of NZ_BJDO01000022.1, from coordinate 22,685 downwards.
AACCGGCAGAATCAAGCAGTCAATAAATTTAAACAGTTTATGGCTAAGGATGACAAACAGCTTTCACAGGATGACCAATCCGTTTACGATCAGTGCAAACGCTACTACCAGCGTGGCAAACAACTGGATAAGCTCAACATTGTGATTGCACTGGGTGTCGTTTGCGGCTACATTTTGATTAGTTTGTAAAACTGATTTTACTGGCATTGTTTCACATGGAACAATCGACAGTAATTTTTGCCTTTCGCTTTGTTTATCCAATGAATAAGACTACAATAGAGCAGTAGTGTAAGAACACACGTTCGAGATAAGGGGGATTGCCTTTATGGCCTTACAACTATTCGAACCCGGTCATCCGTCACAGCGGACTGACTCTAAGGAACGCAAACAGGCGTTAGATCAAACTTTAAAAGCAATTGATAAAAAATTCGGTAAGGGCGCTTTGATGCGCATGGGCGATAAACCTAACCTTGAAATTAATCGTTTTTCATCCGGCTTACTTTCATTAGACCACGCAATTGGCGGTGGTTATCCATATGGCCGCATCATGGAGCTTTATGGACCGGAATCATCTGGGAAAACTACCTTGGCTTTAACAGCCGTTGCTGCCCTTCAAAAAGAAAACGGGATCGTGGCCTACATTGATTTTGAAAATGCGTTGGATCCAGCTTACGCTAAGAACCTTGGCGTTGATTTGGATTCACTGCTATTATCGCAACCAGGAACTGCTGAAGATGGCTTTAACATCGCCAGCGAATTAGTTAAAAGCGGTGCCGTGGATATGATTGTTTTCGACTCAGTCGCAGCCATGCTGCCCAAAGCTGAAGTTGACGGTGAAATTGGTGATAACCACGTTGGTTTACAAGCGCGGCTAATGTCGCAATCATTACGTGGCCTCACTAGTTTAGCCAATCAAACGCAAACGACCCTGCTATTCATTAACCAAATTCGTGAAAAAGTGGGTGTCATGTTCGGTAATCCTGAAGTCACACCTGGTGGTCGTGCGCTGAAGTTCTACTCAACGATTCGGTTGGAGATTCGGCGGCGTGACAACATTAAAAACGGTCAGGACATCATTGGGACTAACGTTAAGATTAAGGTCACTAAAAATAAGGTTGCCCCGCCATTTAAACAGGTCGAAGTGCAAAACTTCTTCGGTAAGGGACTTTCTCATGCGGGTGATCTACTGACAATTGCAGTAGATAACGATATCGTTAAAAAGTCCGGTTCATGGTATTCCTACCAAGACGAACGCCTGGGTCAAGGCCAGCCAAACGTGATCGATTATTTGGAACAGCATCCCGAACTAGAAGATAAGATTGAAAAAGACATTAAAGATATGTGGAATGACGAGAAAAAAGATCAGGAACTAGATAAGGATGATAAATCCACTGGTAATCACACTGAAGCAGTTTAGTTGATTCCACATGGAAAAGGCGCTGATCTGATTGGATCAGCGCCTTTTAATTTGCTCATTTCTTTTATATAGCCTTAACTAGCCTTAACGTGTTCAACAAGGCAGAGAGCTTTGTATAACGGGTATCACCACGAATTCAAGCCCAGAATTTATGGTGATACCCGTTATGCGTCGCTCTCTAACCGCCTTGTTTCGCACTCAGTACAAGTTATCATTATGATCATTACCATCATTATGAAACGCCCACGAATCAAACCAGCCGGCATCGTAGCTGTCATCATCATACGGACCGGAGTAGCCACTACCACCCGTTTTATTATCGAGCCAAACACAAAATGCGTACATTAAAAATAATCCCAATATCATCAATAGTATCAGGCCAATATCGATCACCCAGCCCTCTACGTATGGCCATACCCAGACACCAACTTTTAGCACAACAATCCCCGTACCAATAGTGGTCAGCCAAGAATGCTTTTTCTTAGCCTTAGAACGATGGGCCATTTCTAGCTGTGGGGCTGGCTCGACCAACGGGTGTTTAACTTTGGTCATGTCGCTAATCATATATTGATAGTGCGTTGGTGCATCTGGCTCTCGTCTTTGGTAGATCTGTTGTGACGGTTTAGCCGCTTGCAAATGCTCTGTCATGATCTGTTACTTCTTTCCTGCTATGTATTTACCTCTATTTTACCCCTGTTGCAGTCAGACTGCTAAACTCATTTACATAAAAAACGCTTTGCATCAATGCTGTTTTTGCAGTGTTGGTGTAAAGCGTTTTTTTATACTCGTTGATGTTATCTAGCGGAAACGTGTTCAACAAGACAGAGACCTCCATGTAAGAGACTTTACCACAAATCCAAGTTCGGGATTTATAGGCTTGTTGAGTTTACCTAGCCTAAACGTGCTACACAAGGCAGAGAGCTGTGCGTAACACCACCTCACCACAAATCCAAACCCGGGATTTATGGCAAGGTGGCGTTACGCGTCGCTCTCTAACCGCCTTGTTCCGCACTCTCTTTAATGAAATCTCATTCCCCCATCAACCTGTAAACTCTGTCCAGTCACATAACCGGCATCTGGGCTCACAAACCAAGCGACCACCGCAGCAACATCTGCTGGCGTGGCTTCACGACCAATCGCAATCTCAGTTAAACAGTCTGCTCGTTGCTCTGCCACACTCTTATGCTTAATTGCCGCCGTTTTTTCATCAATCGCATCACGCATTTTAGTGCGCACGATTCCTGGGTTATAAGCATTCACAGTAATTTTATCCTTGGCAAATTCCTTAGCCGCCGACTGCGTCAAACCACGAATACCAAACTTAGAAGCTGAATAGGCACTCTGCAATGCCGAAGCCTCATAGCCCGCCAAAGAAGCCGCGTTAACGATTCGGCCGCCGTGACCCTGTTCTTTAAATTTCTTACCAGCAGCTTGAATGCCCCAGTAAGTTCCCTTCAAATTCACGTCTAATAGGCGTTCAACGTCTGCTGGATCCGAGTCGATAAAGCTTTCAATGAACGCTACCCCGGCATTGTTCACATAAACGGCCAACTCCCCTAAATCTTTGACCGCTGCATCGACCAATGCAAATACTTCGTCACGGTGCGCCACATCCACATGATAAGCCTTGGCACTATAGCCTTCGCTCTGTAGATCTTGAGCGACCTTAGCTGCGGTAGTGTCGTTAATGTCGGCCACAGCGATGGCGTAACCCTCTTTTGCGAGACGGTGCGCGATTCCTTCACCAATACCTTGTCCTGAACCCGTTACAATTGCTAATTTTGCCATGCTATGACCTCCTGACTAGTCTAAATCGTGTGCCGTTCGAATGGATCGTCACTGATACCTGCATCAACAATATCGCATGACCACTGCTTTGCTGAGAAGAGTGAATGGTCGCGGTAGTTGCCGCAACTGTACTTATCAGTCCCCTGAACGTCTTTCCATTCGATCTTGTCGGCAATTTCTTCTAGTGAACTCTTCAAAGCTTTGGCAACTTCGGTAGTAGAATGCTGACCCCAAGTAATCAAATGAAACCCGGTCCGGCAGCCAAATGGTGAACAGTCGATCACGCCATCAAGCCGGTCACGCAACAAACCCGCCAACAGATGTTCAATCGTGTGCAGACCAGCTGTTGGGATTGCGTTTGTATTAGGCTGTACTAACCGCAAATCGTAGTTACTAATAATGTCGCCCTTTTCCCCGTGTTCCTCAGTAATCAACCGAACGTATGGTGCTTTAACCTTTGTGTGATCCAATGTAAAACTTTCAACTTTAGCCATAATATGCTCTCCTTTTGATTTTTAAATAGCTGTTACTTCAAATAACTAAGTGGTTTGTTAACTTCGATCTTGGTGCCATAGTACTTATCCTTGATGTACTTTTGGATATCTTTCTTGTGATAGAGCTTCACTAACTTCTTGTAGTTAGGATTATTCTTGTTCTTTTCTGAAGTGGCCAGAATGTTAATGTTGTCCTTTGTGCTTTGGTCAACTTTTTCATGATAAATGGAATCCGTCAGCACGTGCAGATGGCCTTCCAAAGCCACCGTGTTGGAAATCAGCACCGCGTCCACATCGTTGATCACCCGCGGACCAGTGGTGTCATCGATCTGCTTGAACTTGAAGTTCTTCGGGTTGGACTTGATATCCTTAACTGTGCCAACGTAACCGAAGTTCTTATCCAATTTGATCAAACCAGCCTTTTGCAGGAGTACTAAACCACGGGCAGCTTGCGATGGGTTATTAGCAATGGCAATCGTTGACCCTGCCGGAATATCCTTAACGTTCTTGTATTTCTTAGAATACAGGCCCATGGGCTCCAAGTAAGTTGTTCCTAATGCGGCCAACTTGTTAGACTTATTCTGCTGATTATAGGTTTCTAGGTATGACCAAGACTGGAAGGCGTTCACATCCACGTCACCATCCGCAGTGGCCTTATTCAGTTGCACCCCATCAGCAATATTTTTCACCTTGATCTTCAGTCCCAATTTCTTAGCATCGTTGGTTTTGGCGATGTGCTGCCAAATATCAATGTCAGACCCCTGCGACCCAATCAAGATTGAACTGGACTTACTCTTATTAGCCGCCTGGGTATTAGAAATATCGTGAATCCCAAATGCTGCTAAAACAACGACGACTACAATACCAATTAACCAATACGCGCTTTTTTTCATTTTATATCACTCCTTTAATTATGTTCGACTCTTCTAACGATCCAGTCCCCAATCAGCTGAACCGCAAACACTAAGATTAAAATGATGATCATTGCCATGAAGGTAATGTCATTCTCGAAACGAGCGTAGCCAATGTTGATAGCGACATCCCCAAGGCCACCGGAACCAATGGCACCAGCCATGGTCGTTAAACCGATCAGACTAATAATGGTCACGATGGAAACTCGGATGATATCGGCGAGACCCTCCCGCAGATAAATTCGAAAGATGATTGCCATGGGACTGGAACCCATCGATTCAGCAGCCTCGATCACTCCATGATCCACGTCCAGCAACGCATTTTGAACTTGCCGAGCGTAGAACGGGAAGATGCCGAAAATCAACGGTACCAGCGAAGCAGTCGTCCCAACGGTGGTCCCCACTAGAAACTTGGTCAGTGGTGAAATCACCGCCAGCAAGATGATGAAGGGAATGGACCGCAACAGGTTAACCAGCTTATCGACAACTGAATACGTCAGCTTGTCTTCCAAAATTCCGCCTGGCTGCGTAACCACTAACAGCACGCCGACCAGCAATCCCAAAACTGCTGAAACGATGGCTGACATCAGCGTCATGTAGATTGTTTCCCAGGTGGCCTGAATAAACTCGCCCTTCATTGCCATGACGTTTGGCATAATCGCATTCATTGACCATCACCCCCTTTAAGTGTTTCATCCGTCAAAATTCTAGTTTTAACGCCTTCCGTTTTCATTTGTTGAACCGCGCCATTAAAGCCAGCCAAATCACCGGTAATGATGGCGATCATATAACCCACGTTCTCGCCATCGATCTGATCGATGTTAGCAAACAGGATGTTCACGTCCACACCGTACTTTTGTGATAACTCGGAAACAACGCTTTGTTTGGTAGAATTACCAATAAAGTTGAAGTACATCAGTTCCTGATCAGCTTTAAACTCACTGATTTTGATCGTGCTGGTAATGCGCTCAATGGCTTCTTTCACGTTAGTCGAAGTTTCAACAAAATCGTTAGTCAACTTTTGCTGCGGTTCCGTGAAGACCTTGGCGACCGATCCACGTTCAATAATTTCACCGGCATCCATGACCGCTACGTTATGACAAATACTTTTGATTACTTGCATTTCATGGGTGATCAAAACGATTGTCAAATTCAAATCACGATTCAGCTGTTTCAGTAATTCTAGAATTGATTTCGTGGTCTTCGGGTCCAACGCACTGGTGGCTTCATCTGAGATTAAGATTTCAGGGTCACTGGCTAACGCTCGGGCGATGGCCACCCGCTGTTTCTGCCCACCGGATAACTGGCCGGGATACGTACCCGCGTATTCACTCAAGCCAACTAATTTTAGTAACTTCTCTGCCTTGGCGTGCCGGTCAGCCTTGCTGATCTTGGTTCCTAACAGTGGGTATTCCACGTTACCTTGTACCGTGCGGGACTTCATTAAATTAAAATGTTGAAAAATCATGCTGACCTTTTTGCGGGCTTGCCGTAGTTCAACTGGTTTTAGTTGCTGAATTTTCTGATTGTTGACGATCACCGTCCCAGCAGTTGGCTTCTGCAATAGGTTGATGACGCGCACCAAGGTACTTTTCCCAGCTCCGGAATAACCGATGATGCCGTAGATATCACCCCGCGGAACCGTTAGATCAACGTTCTTCACAGCATCGATCTGTTGGTCGCCGTTATCAAAGTGGACTGATGTGTTTTTTAATTCAATTGCGTTTGCTGCTGTCTCAGTCATATTGCTGCTCTCCCTTAATTTTACATAGTTTAATCGGGTTTCAGCAGGCAGAGACTTGCGCGTAACGAATCCCGGTCATAAATCCAGACCCGGGATTTTTGCCCAGGCTTCGTTACACTCCAGTCTCTAACCGCCTGCTTCCACACCTTGGCAACAAAAAATCGCCCCTTTATTTATCTCTAAATAAAAGGACGATTTAATCGTGCTACCACCTTAGTTCGAATACCCCTCGCGGAAATATTCCTCATCGGGTACTGACTAACAGCGGTTCAGTACTTACTGCTATCAGTGCATACCCTAACTCTATAACGGGAGTTCCCGCCACTGCCTAGCCCAACGGTTCAGCAACAGAGCGATTATCAAGACCATATTCAGCTGGACACAGCCGTTACCTTTCACCAAACGGTAACTCTCTGAAGACCATGCAAAGCTTACTCATCTTGTCGCTTGCTTCGTATTTAACAACTGGTATTAGTATGACGCGCGATTTTGAGCGTGTCAAGATTAAATTAGCGTTTCTTAATCCACACTCTCATTTATGATTAAAGTTTTACCTTTATAAATGCTTCCAAATAGGCATTTATAGATATTAAAAAATATTTTGCAATTATTTTCTCATCATCAGCTAATGTTAGTGCCTATTTGCCCCACGCTAAATCAAAAATAAAATATGATGACGCTCACCTTATCGTTAAAGTTGGTGATTGTAGCTAAAGGAAACCAATAATATTTCACAAAAAATCATTAATTTAACTAAGAATACTGTCAACTCAAAGTCTAATTTAAACTGATACATTACATTCTCGGTCTAATAATGATAAACTAATCAAGAAGTGAGGCGGAGAATGTGAAAAATACTTTGAAAGAACGGTGGATCGGCCTTATCGCCGGTCTAATTTGTAATGCTTTTGGTAATGCGTTATCCATTGCCGGTAATATGGGAAGCGGGGTGTGGTCCGCTTCCGCTGTCAACTTACATAACTGGACTGGTGTTGGCTTGGGTGTGCTCCTATTTTGTATCGGTGTCATCAATGCGATTACCAACCAGATTCTCATTCATCATTGGGATGGCAAACGTTTTTTTGGTGAAGTCCTGTTTGTCATGTTCTTCGGAACTTTCGTGCAGTATTTCGTGCGCTGGTTTGATTCGATCGGCGTGAACACTGCACCCATCATCTGGCGATTGATATTGAGCTGTACCGGAATCGCTCTCTTTTGCGTGGGTATCTCACTCTATCAGCGAGCCAACATTGTGATGCATCCAAACGATGACACGACTAACATCTTGAGGTTTATGTATTTAAAAGGTAACGCCACAGCCTCTCAACTGCTGGATTTCTTACCACCGCTGATTGTGTGCGCTATCGCTTATTTCCCAACTGGTCGAATCGACTCAATCAATCTAGCGACCCTGTTCTCCATCATCTGTAATGGGTTCATCATTGCCGCAGCTGATCGTTACATCTGGCCACACTTAACGCATAACTTTAGAACTAAGACAGCCGAAACAAATTAAAAAATAAGTGAGCGGTTAAAAACGACCGCTCACTTATTTTTTATTCATCAAGAAAACCGTGCTCAATAATATCAAATTCACTACGAATCTGTTCAATGATTGGTTCAAAGTCCTCAATCTGTGCGTTGGGATGTTTCTGCATAAACACTTGTGCATCCGCAAAAACCGCTTCACCAACCGAATTAAGCAATTTTTCAAGAACCTTTTTATCAACCCCGGCACGGACATGCATCCGATCCAAAACCGGCTGTTCCAGCGTTGCCGTGGATTTTGCGGTTCGCTTTTTCCAAAATTCAGCCATTTCTGGTTGAACATCCGCTGGTAATAATTTCATATCTGAAAATGACTGAACTGACACCTTAAATTCTGCTGGGTAATCCAGCTGCATCTGAATCTTGTACCGCACCGCACGTTCAATCATATCGCCGAGATCCTTGGCATCCGTCCAAACTGAAAGGTCAGCAACATCGGTCAACCGCTCATAAACGTATTCCACAGTGGCCAAATACAGGTGCCCCTTATCGCCGAAATAGCGAAAAACAATGCCCTTGGAAACCTCAGCATCCTTGGCAATATCAGCCGTCTTAGCCTGTAAATAACCGTTTTTAGCAAAGATCCGAGTGGCACTTTTCATAATCCGCTTAACCTTATCTGGGTCCTTTGGAATTTCAGGATTCAATTCAAGCATACTCATTTATCCCTCCTCTAATTTTCAACCAGATCACGTCGCCGATACAAACCGTAACCCACAACGACTAGGATAATACTCAATAGTACCAGCCAACCGACTTGGTCCCACTGCACAGCTTTTAATGGTACGTTATTGATCCAGCCGAAGGGCGTTAATTTTTTCGTCCATTCTGGGAAATCCAGCAACCCGCCAAGATAAATCGACAACACTGCATAAATTGGAATGATCCAGGCAATTTGTTGATACCTTGGCAGTAAACCTAACACCACGGCAACGATACCGATAACCACCAGAACCGCTGGTGCGAATCCCCAAAACGACCGCATGATTCGACTGATTTCAAAGGCGTGTTTCGCCCCTTGGCCGCCCAGTGCCATCCCAAACGTTCCAGCGAATAAAGCCAGTAATCCGGCCACGGTTCCAACTATCGTGTAGGCGCTAAATAGATGCAGTCGTGAAACGCTACGGGCGTGAATCGCTTCTAGCCAGCCTTTTTGTTCATCACTATTAATTCGTAGCATAGTGGCAATGGCGGGCACACTGGCACCGATGGCCATCATCACACTCATCAAAGCCGCAAATTGCAGCGTCATTGTCCGACCTGCTGAAGCGGCCGCGGCTGGCCCAATAATTTTCGCGATCATGGGACTGTTATTCATCATGTCCCCAATGGTATTAAATAACGTCCCCATGCTAGTACCATAGACTGCTAACCCAATGAACCACGCAATCATACTAGTGCGTTCTAATCGAAAAACTAAGGTGGTAGGCCCAGCTAATAACGGACTAGCGTGTCCTCGACCGGGTCGATCAGGTAGAAGACCGGAACCGAGATCCCGTTCTGAACTGATCACAAAGGTTAGCAGCAAAATAACAACCGCAAGCGCCAGCATGTCATAGAGCGGTAAAACGCGATTTTTACCATACGGATCGATTTTTTCGATCCAACCGAAAACCGTCCACCAAGTGTATTTCACGTTTTGGACGTCGGTCATCGCTCGCAAAAGATACAGGATTCCCAGCAAACTATAGCTCATGGTCGTCGCACCACGGGAATTACTAGCTAATTGTGCCAGAAACAGAGTAAAAGCACCAAACATCAGGCCAAAAATGGCGATCCCGATACCAAACAGCCAGTCACCCGTGACGTCAGCCCCATCCATTTTAATTGCTTGCAGGGTCACAGCAGATAATAATCCCGCGACAGTATTGATCATCAGTAGCTCGTAGATGGTGGCTAATAACGGGCTCTGCCGGCCAACACTATGAGCTCGCACCATTTCCAGCACCCCATTATCTTCTTGTGCCCGCGTATTACGAATCGCAAAGAAGATATTCATGATGGCCATCAGCAACCCGGTAAAAACCATCATCGAAGCGGCAAAAATCGCTGCAGTGGTATAGGGCTTGACCGCCGTAAAGGGACCAAATAAAGCGGCCATTGATGGCGTGTCCAGTGCCATAACCAGTGACGCTACCTGCTTATCATTGCCACTGAGGCCAATAATCTTACTAGCTCCCGCAGCCACCATGCTGACAATCCCTAACAGCCAGATGATAATGGCCAACCGGTCGCGTCTGAGATACATCCGCGTCAAATAACCAGTCTGAGCAGTCCGATTACTTCGTGTCATGTCCCTCAGTCCCCTCTGTATTGTTGTAATACCGAATAAATAAGTCTTCCAAGGTTGGCGGTGTCGTCTGCAGTGCCACGATTTCCCGTCGCGTCAGTTCTGCCATAACTGTGCCGATCTGAGCTGTATCCACCGCAAAGACTGCTTTATTGGCAATGTGTTCATCGGGTTTAAACCCATGAACGCCCGTTAATGTCTCAATGCCAGTCAGCGTCTGTTTAGTCTGGACAATGACTTGATTACGGGTCAATTGCCGCATCTGATCAAGGGTCCCAGTTTCAACGATCTCTCCGGTTCGAATGATCCCAATTCGGTCACACATCCGCTCCACTTCCGATAAAATATGGCTGGAAAGCAGAACACTTTTCTCTAAGCGTTTTAAAGCTAACACATGTTTTTGAAATAGTTCTTCCATTAAGGGATCCAATCCGCTGGTAGGTTCATCGAAAATATAGAGGTCAGCCTCCGTTGATAACGCCGCAATCAGCGCCACTTTCTGGCGGTTACCTTTAGAATACGTCCGCGATTTTTTCTTGGGATCTAACTCAAACTCGTGAATCAGCTCATCCGTTTTAGCGCTATGGGATTGGTGGTTAAGCTTCAGCAGAAAATCAATCATCTCGCCGCCGGTCAGGTTCGGCCACAGATAAACATCACCAGGTACGTAAGCAATTCGATTGTGAATCGCAACCGCCTTTTGCCAGACGTCCTGATTAAAGATTGTTGCCTGTCCACCACTGGCCTTTAGGATTCCTAGCAACACCCGAATCGTAGTTGATTTACCGGAACCGTTGGGCCCAATAAAACCAAATACTTCTCCGGCATTCACATCAAAAGTAATGTCCTTTAACGCCTGAAACTTACCAAAAGATTTCTGCAAATGATAAATACTGACGATTGTTTGGGTCATGATTTTCCCTCCTTATTCACACTTTTAAAGCAGCTAAAAGGAACTGATCTGAAATTTCACCCAGAGTATATTCTAGATTGACTTGTAAGTCAATGACTAATGGGTCAATATTAAAATAAGCGATTTACTCGACTTTTTATTTGACCTAGAGTCAACTCTAACCGTTATAATGAAGGCAATATATTATAAGGAGGTTCAATGATGACAATTCCAAATATCTTACTAAATGATGGCCACCAATTACCTATGCTGGGACTTGGGACCTACCAGATTCGCGGTGCTCAAGGTGTCGACCAGATTCTGTCTGCCATCCACGATGGTTATCGGTCATTAGACAGCGCAACTAATTACGATAATGAAGGCATCGTGGGGAAAGCCATTCGTCAAAGCGGCATTCCCCGCAGTCAATTCTTTGTCACCTCTAAGCTGCCCGGCAAGTATCACCGTTATGATGATGCGTTAAATGCCATCACGGAATCCCTAGCACGAATGGGACTGGACTACTTTGATCTGTTTTTGATCCATTGGCCACTGCCGAAACGCGACCACTACGTTGAAGCCTGGAAAGCGATGATCACAGCACAAAAGCTGGGTCTAATCCACACGATTGGTGTATCCAACTTTCTACCGGAACATCTGGACCGCTTAACTAAAGAAACGGGCGTGACACCAGCTGTTAATCAGATTGAGGTCCATCCCTACTGGATCAATGAAGCTGGCTTACAAGCTGATCAAGAACGTGGTATTGCCACTGAGGCTTGGAGTCCATTAGGCCGTGGCAGCGCGTCGCTAAAAGAACCGGTGATTCAAAAATTGGCGAAAAAATACGATAAAAATGCCGGTCAAATTATTCTACGCTGGCATACCCAACGCGGTATCGTTCCGATTCCAAAATCCAGCAGTTTGATCCATCAACGCCAGAACTTAGATATCTTTGATTTTAAGCTGACACCGGATGAAATTCAGGCAATCAACAACCTGAATAAACCAGATGGCCGGGTGGCTGGTCAAGACCCGAACGAATATGAAGAATTCGACTAATTATGGCCATTATTCAAGCTACAAATGCTGCAGCTATGCGCTTTATCGCAATTGATTGACAAATACTAAATATCATTGTATTATAATCACAATTAAAAAAGGGGGTGATGCTTTGAGTTACGGAATAAGTCTTAAAGCATCAGCTACGGAGACTTCAGTTAACTAGCTGATACTTAAGAGAGGGTCCTGCGAAATCTATTCGCAGGACTTTTTTGTTGTCTTTGGGGTCTCGTGACTATTCCGAACGACGCGCACTATCGGATCTATACGAGCAATTAACCACAAAAGCTGTGGCAGTCAACAATCGTTCTGCCGTTTCAGTAGTTTCCCATGCATAGCTCCTGATATATTAGATTTCGATTAAACTATTAAAATAAAATTAGTGCATTTCTTAAGTGTCTATGAATAATTATTTAAATAAAGACTGTTTATGAATTCAATGTAAATTGTGATTGAAACCCCGCCTGCAGTAACGAAACCGCTAACAAAACTTTTCCGCTTTTTGCATATTATTTTGTCAAAAATTAAAATTTAAATTGTTCGTGAAATTCCATTGAAACCCTATAAAATTGTGCTTATAATAACTGACAAGGTATTGGGACGAATGATGACTATTGTTTGATAACCAACATTCGTCATTTCCAATACCTGCATATAATTTAATATAAAGTGAGGTGGTTACACTTGTCGCAAACTTAGCGGAATATTCACTAGGCATGGCTCAGGAACCACTTGCCTAGATGCCAAGGAGGAAAATCATACTTGGCTACTTAGCCGCCTTACACTGGTTTCACTGTCCACCCTCTATTCCACCTGGCAGTGTTACCAATCTTGACATAGCAAAATATATCAAACGACTAAGCAGACGGTTGATGATGATGTTCAAGGAACTCAAGTCAATTTAAGGGAGAATAACCAATATTATGGATCGCAAACAGAATGGCTTATTGTATGGACCAGAAGATAAGGTGCCGGTTACACAAGCTGGTTTTCTAGGATTACAACACGTTCTTGCCATGGACGTGTACGTTGCACCAATTATCATGGCTGGTTTATTATCAATGTCCGTAGCGCAAAAGAGCGGCTTCTTACAAGCAGCTTTCATCGCCTGCGGTCTCGGGACAATTATCCAAACTCGATTCTTCTTGAAGTTGCCCGTTTCTCAAGGCCCATCCTTCGTTCCCGTGGGTGCCGTTGCCGGTATTTATTTAGCTAACGGCGGTGCACACGGTGGGATGGCAACCGTTTTAGGATCGTTAGTTGTCGGGTCATTTTTACTGATTGCATTAGGCGTGACTGGTGTCTTTCAAAAGGTCATTTCCAAGTTAGTTCCTGCCATCGTTGGCGGAACCATTATCACTTGTGTGGGCTTATCATTATTACCAGGCGCTTTGAACGATAATATCTTTAAGGCTTCAGGCAATATCAATACGAATATGATTATTGCTGGTGCCACTGGTATTACCATGTTAATTGCCATTATTTTAAGTACACGGGTACCACAACTCAGGAAAGTGCTCAAAGTGAGTTCAATCATCATTGCCTTAGTTGTTGGCTCGATAGTTGCTACTGCGATGGGTGCCTTTGATTGGTCATCCGTTACGGCCGCTCCATGGTTCAGCCTGCCTCAGTTTACGTCATTACACTACGGACTGCATTTTTCACTTCCTGCTATTTTAACGTTTGTAGTCATCTACCTTGTGTTAACGACTGAAACAACAGGTACTTGGTTTGCTATGAGTGCCGTTACCGGTGAAAAGATCACCAAGAAACAATGGAACATGGGAATCATTGGCGAAGGTATCAGCTGTCTATTATCAGCTTTGCTAGGTGCCACCCCTATGACTGGTTACTCAACTAACGCCGGTGTTATCTCCGTTACTGGTGTTGCCAGCAAACGGGTCTTCATCTCCGCTGGTTTCTGGTTTATCATTCTTGGTTTCTGTGGCAAATTAGCAGCCTTCTTCGCTGCTGTTCCCGCACCCGTCATCGGTGGTGTTTACTCCATCATCTGTGTCATTATCATGTTAAACGGACTGAATGTTGTTCGTCACTTGGATACTGGTGAAGCTGGTATCTACATCATTGGTGTCCCAATCGTTTTGACAATGGCTATGGTCTTGTTACCAGCCAAAGTTGTCAGCGAAGCACCACAAATGCTGCAATACCTGTTAGGTTCACCAATCACAATTGCTGCAATTAGTGCGATCATTTTAAATCTATTAATGTCAAAAAAAGCAACGGTGCCGACCGCAGAGTCTGAAACTGCACCAGTTTCAAGTGGCCGGTAATCGATAAAAACAGTAAAAAGCAGCTCACTTCAAATTCAGTGAACTGCTTTTTTGATATTGGTAACCTTTTTAACCTTGTGAACTGGCAGCGCCTGTAAAAAGGCAGTTGCTAGAATCATGGCCCCACCCAGCATTTCCGGTAAACCAAACGCGGTGTGCAGGAGAATAATGGATAAAAACGTTGCTGTTAACGGTTCAAAGGAACTCAGCATTCCCGTGGTGGCCGGCAATAGGTAATTTAAGCTCTTCAGATACAGTAGATAAGCAAACATTGTCCCGAAAATAGAAATGTAGCCAACACTCAGCCAGCCAAGAAGATTTAACCTTGGCATCGGCGTTGTGACCACACTAGGCGTGAACTACTCGTCACTAAAGTAACGAGCTTCTAGGAACACCGCTGACTTACACAGCATTCTACGAATGGCATGCAGCGGTTACGGCTATTTACTAAGGCATGTTCCGTGCCAGATAGTCTTTTAGACGCTAAGTTACGCAGTCGCTTGTAGGATATTAACTGCGGCATTGATATCTCTATCATGACTAACGCCACAATTGGGACAAGCCCACTGTCTAATATCTAAAGTGTGCTTACCGTCGTCATAGCCACAGCTTGAGCAAATCTGCGAAGTCTTTCGAGGGTTAACAGTGACTAACTGTTTTCCATACCAAGCGCACTTATATTCCAGCATTCGACGCAATTCTCGCCAGCTTTGGTTAGCAATCGCTCTGGCAAGTTTGTGATTTTTAAGCAGATTATTGGTTTTCAAATCTTCTATTTTAATCACATCATATTGGGCTACCAAAGCTTTTGTTAACGTATTTAAGTAATTGTTACGTTGGTTAGCTATTTTTTCCGCATACTTAGCGACCATTCTTTTAGCTTTTTGATAGTTTTTAAAATCAGCAAGCTCGCGGGGTTCGCTGACTTTATTGTGTTTATCCCAAGCAATTTCTTGCTGAGCTTGTAATCTTCTCCGTGCTAAACGTTTTTCCCAGTAGTGTTTCTTTTTACTGAGTCGTTTATCAAAGCGAATCGTTGGGTACTTCACCCCATCGGAAGTAATCATTAAATCAGCAACCCCCAGATCAATACCGACTGGATTACCGGTCTTGGCTAAGGCTTTAATATCAGTGTCAACTAGAATAATGGCATAGAACTTACCTGTAGTCGAAAGGCGGATAGTCACATTCTTGATCTTGCCAACTGGTTTTCTACCTGATTTAAATTTTAGCTTTCCCAATTTTGGTAACTGGATGTGATGATTATCAACTAGTTTAATATTGTGATTGACTGACTTGGTCTGATAGCTCTGCTTCGGGTATTTACGCGATTTAAACTTAGGGAAGCCTTTATGCAGCCTAAAGAACTTTTTATAGGCTTCTACTAAGTCATGATTGGTTGACTGTAAGCTAGTGCTTTCAGCGTCTTTTAACCATTCATATTCAGTCTTCAAAGCTGGTAGTAAATTATTCAAGGCAAACGCATTTAAGAATTTAGCTTCTGGGTTATTTTGATATCTTTCAACCATCATAGCTAGCATTTGATTCCAAACAAAACGGTTATACCCAAAGTTGAGCTTGATTTTGAGTTGCTGCTCTTGATTAGGATATAGCCGTAATCTGATCCCTTTTAAAGTCATATAACTTCACCTCTTTTCCATTTTTAGTATATCATAATGGTATGCTAGAAATGAATACGAGTGGCTCTATATCAACGAAATTAGGTAAACGTATGATTAAGCACAAACATCCTAATGTGTCTGATTTTAACTTTCAACTGGTTTGGACTACCAAGTATCGAAAAAGATATTTACAACTGAAAAACAAGTTGATGCTATGAAAACTATCGTGAAAAAGATTGCTGAAAGAAACTCAGTTGAAATATCTCACATGGAGGTAATGCCTGATCAGGTTCAAATGATGATCAGCTTTCCGCCTAAGTCAGCGCCATCTTCAATCGTTAAAGCTTTTAAAGGTGGTTCAGCAAAATAGTGGTTTATTCAGTTTCCGCAAACCCAAAAATCACTCTGGGGCAGACATTTATGGTCTCCTAGCTTCTTTATGAGTACCTTTGGTAATGCTTCAAAAGAAACAATAGTTCAATATGTTGACTCACAATTAGACCGATACAACGGTGGACGTCCAAGACGTTGATTCATCTCGGCATTAAAATACCGAGTTTTCTCAACTGATGCCACTTATAAAGTAAACCTTGATTTAAGATGCCTTTTTGATGTTGGCCTTTTTCGGCCGGCTAACAGCCCACGCCTGTAAGAAGGCAGTGGCTAAGATCATGGCACCGCCTAACATTTCGGGTAACCCAAACGCAGTGTGCAAAACAACGATCGATAAAAAGGTTGCCGTTAGCGGCTCGAAGGAACTCAACATACCGGTAGTTGCTGGCAGGATAAAATTCAGACTCTTTAAATACAGTAAATAAGCAAACATTGTTCCGAAGGTCGCCACGAATAGGACACCTAGCCAGCCAGCAACATTTAGCTTAGGCATCGGTGACGTTAGAATATGCGGCATAAAAACCAAACTACCGATGAGCATCGCCCAGCCAGTCACAATTTTGGCATCATACTTTTTCAGCAATGAAATGGGAATCAGCGTGTACAGTGCCTGGCTGACCCCTGCCATGACGCCCCAAAAGACGGCAGCCGGTGCTAACTGAAGGCTATCAAAACTGCCCTTAGTGACTAACAGGTAGGTACCCAACAGCGCAATCAGCATGGAAATAACATCGATTCGCCGCGGCATCCGCCAATGACGGATTGCAACGTAAATAATAATAAAAATCGGTCCTAAAAATTGTAAAATCGTGGCAGTTGGTGCGTTACCATGTTTGATCGCCATAAAATAGGAGAACTGAGAAGGAATCATCCCACACAAGGCAAAAATAATCAGTAATAGCCAATCGTGGCGGTCCCGCCAAATCGAGATCAGTTCATGAAAATTACTAAAGGCACCCCAGATAACCAGCAATATTCCCGCTATAGCTAATCTAATACCTACCAGCCAAGCCGGCTCTATCGGTTGACGAGCAAATAAATATTGCGCCGTGACACCAGACATACCCCACAAAGTTGTCCCAACAATGGCAAAAGTTAGACCTTTATGCTTATCGGTCACATTAATTGCCTCTCTTTCTCTTACAAAAGTTTCTGAATATCATGTTAGAGAAGTTTGACGATAAAGTAAACCTTGTTCAGTATAATAAATAGGCCCTAAACAAAAAATCGCTTCTCATTATATGAGAAACGATTTTTTAATTTAATCTATGCTTGAGCATATTCAGCTGCGTGCTTCCCAGAATTACGTCCTGAGTAGTAAGCATAACCGACACAAGTACCTGGCATGTTAGGACCGTATGTGTCACCGGTTAAACCGGCAGCATCATTACCAGCGGCGTATAAGCCTTTAATGGCCGCGCCCTTTTCGTCCATAACTTCATTGTTAGTAGTCACTTGCATCCCGCCCATGGTACAAAAGGCACCAATGTTTAATTTGAAGCCGTAGTAGGGACCGTGTTCAACACCAACTAAATAGTCGCTGTTCTTACCAAATTCTTTGTCGTCGCCAGTGGCACAATAGCCATTATACGTATCAACTGTCTGACGGAACGTTTCGACTGGAACGCCCATTTGTTTGGCAAGGCCTTCAATTGTATCATCTTTGAAAATGAAGGGTTTCTTAGCTGCCAATGCAGCATCGATTTCATCCTGCAGCTTGGTCATCTTTTCGCCACGCTTTACGTAAACGCCTAAGCCCATGAAATTACCGTCTTTGGCCATCCGGTCGATGACACCTTGATCCAGCACACTATAAACTTGGTTTTGCGTGTACATTGCGTTACCAGCATATGAGAAATTATAAGCAACTGATTCATCAACAAACCGTTCGCCCTTCTCATTGACCCAAAGCAATGGTTGCTGACCAGCTGCCGCGTTCATTTGAGACGGCATCATCTTAAATGAAGGTTCGTCAGGATCCTTCAAGTAACCGCCAAATAGCATGGCCATACCGGTACCATAGTGTTTTGCGCCCGTTTGCCAGCCCATACGAACACCATCACCAGTACCCTTACCAGAACTCACTGGAATCAGCCGAGAAGTGTCATAGGGTGTCAACTCATCCATCATCTTAGCGTTGTTCAAATAGCCACCAGTAGCTAAAATTACAGCACTGGTTGTGATTTCTTGGGTTTCTTTAGTTTTTGCTGATTGAATCGTGACGCCACTAATGGCACCGTCAGCTTTGGTGTGCAATTGAGTTGCCTTAGTCAACGTCAAAATTTCAACGCCATTTTTCTCGGCTTTTGGCAATAAGGCGTCGTGTAGAACGGCAAAACCCATGCCTTTGTAAATATGCCAAGTAGCTTCACCGGCACCCATCGCTTGAACGCCTTCGTATTCAACACCTTGATCTTTCAGCCATTGAACCGTACCAGCACTGTCATCAACGTAGTTCCGCCAAATTCGTGAATCAGCTTTGAATTTTGAGTATTCGACTTCTTCTTTGAGGACGTCTGTACCAGAAACTTTGATGCCCTGTTCTTTTTGGAGATAGGAATCAACCGCAAACAGACCTTCAGTATAGTTACTGCTGCCACCGGTTGTACGGCCCTTTTCCAGTAACAGTACCTTCGCGCCTTTTTGGGAAGCTTCCAAAGCAGCTGAAGTTCCAGCGGCACCCGTACCAACAACGACGACATCATAATGATCACTCTTGCTGACCGTCATTAAATATTCCTCCATTTTATATGCTCATTACTGAATATGAAAATTCAAAATTACCGACTGATGGCTTCTCATGAAGCTTTGATAACGTTATCATAGTGTTAAAATCAGTTAACGAAAACAGCCATTTAGTTCGTCAGGCGAACTAAAAGTACGTATAAGCGAGGAATCGACTATGGATCTAAATCGATTAAAAACGTTTTTGAAAGTTGCCCAGTATGGTAGTTTTAAGCAAGTTGCAGATGAAAGCTTCATTACCCAACGGGCTGTCTCTAAGCAAATGAAACAATTGGAAGATGAACTTAACGTGCCACTATTTCAACGTGGAAAAAACAAATTGACGCTAACGTCAGCGGGACGTCGGTTTATTTCATCAGCACAAGATATTGTGAATAATTATACGGGTGCGGTTACTGAGCTTCGTCGTTCCGTAACAACTGATCAGGTATTACGAGTGGGTTACTTCTCTGCATTTGAAAAAGGACTGTTACAAAACGCGCTCTATCCTTTATTAAAAAAACAGCCCAACCTCTCTCTCACGATTCAAGAAGGAAGCAACGAACATCTGACTGAAAACGTTAAAAATGGTAATTTAGACTTAGCATTATCAATTAACTACGGCCAGCCAGCTGTTTCACCACAGTCTAATCTAGCAACTCAAATCATTTTTTCGGATAAGATGGTGATGGGTATCAGTACACTAAATCCATTAAGCAAACGTCCCTACTTAAGTGCCTCGGATCTTGCAACTCTCCCCATCCTCTATTACAGTCCCGAAACTTCGACCTTTTTATTGGAAAGCTTTATGGCTAGTATGCCGTTTTTAAAAGACTATAATCAGGTTCAGCGAGTGACAAGCACTGAGCAAATGACTATTTTGGTAGCCTTAAATCAAGCCTTTGCGTTTTATCCCAGTGGCTTGATCAATCATCAAGATCTTAGCGCGGATGGTCAGATTCGTTATCTACCTATTAAGAGTCCCCTCAATCAGCAATATGATATTGTTGTTCTTTACAATAAAATTAATCAAAACCCAATGCTCAAACAACTTTTAAACGAGTTTTAAGCACGTTGATTCTAAATTAAAAACAGTCATAACTTGATTTCGTTATGACTGCTTTTGGTATCTAATTTAAATCTTTAGTTTTCACACGCTTACTCTCTTCTGTTGCTTCTACATAAAACACTCGGGTCCCCCTATCGACCAACTCCTGCAAGAATTGCAGCAGTAAAACGACCCAGCCAAACGCCAAAGTGAACCCAATAATTTCATATGCGGTTAACGATAAATAGCCCACAACCTTGAACAGTACCTCGGCCGTGACTAAGATAGCCCCCACTGAGTAGGACATCTGCAAAAACGCACTGGGAATTCTGGGCAGCAGCCAGCGAATCCCCACGATTAAAATAATAATGAAGTATACCAGAAACGAGGCTAACCGATCGTGAATATCGTGTGAGGCCGCATTATTGGGGAAAAAGCCCACGGCACCCAGATCAACCGACATTGCCGTTAATAGTACTCGCAAAGTCAGTAACCTAATTGAATGCGGATAGATGGCGTTTAACGACACGAAAATATAATCAATCAACGCCACCATGATCAAGGCCGAAAACATCAACGTAATGTTGAATTGCCAACTGTTACTGGCTAAATGAGTCCCTAAAAAGCTGAGATTATACTGCCACCATTTTCTGGTCCCGTTCGTTGCCATCGCAATTACTGCCCCACTCACGATCACCAGCGTAAACAGCCGGACAAGGGTGCGTGAAGAAATCGAAAAAGCAGCGTAAATCATGAGGTAGTTGATAATACTCTCAAAAATAAAAAAGATGATTGTGGACGTTAACCGATCAAAAGTTGCACCTGCGAAGATGGTCCCCAAAAGCCAAAAAACACCCAGCAGTGCTAAGCCTAAAATCACCGCAAACGATAAAATAACTACCGGAAAATTTCGCCAATAAATATTCGCCGAAAACGTATTGGTTTGGTTCCGTCGTTCACGAATAAAAAAGATGGCGAACATTAACGTCCCAATCGCCACGCCACCTAAAATCACCGTAGTCCCTAACGACGTATTCCCCGATAGTGGAATCTGGTTCTGATTTTTCGTCGCAAAAAAAATGTTAAACGCAATGGCACTAAGCATCGCTGGCGCTAAGTACCACCACAAAGATATGCGTTGAAACAATGACATTTCACTGGCTTCCGTCGTGATCACTGCATCGTGATTGCGCAGCTCGATTTTGACGTTGTCAGTACCTTTCATCTGAAGCTGTTCTGCTACCTTATCTGGTAATTCAATTTTCATATTTTTCTCCCAAAGATTATTGTCTGAACCTATTTTGGGATAGTTCAGTAAAATTGGCAAGTCCTTTCAACTTTTTAATCGAACTTGACCTACGTCAATTTCAACTAGACCATTCCGTCCTACACTATAGATAATCAAATGATCAAAGGAGCGATCAATATGAAATTTCAACGGTATATACAAAATCACCAAAATCAAATTACCCTGATCAGTGCGATCCTCATCGCGGTGGGGTACGCAGGTAAGTACCTGCTTAATTCGACCCTCATCTACGACTGGGCATTCATCATTGCGTCCATCATCGCGGTTGTACCAATTATGATTCACGCTTACCAGTCCCTGCGCGTGAAAGTCATCAGTATTGAACTGCTGGTCAGCATTGCGGTAGTCGGCGCCTTCATCATTGGCGAATATAACGAATCAGCGATCGTAACTTTCCTCTTCCTATTCGGGAGTTACCTAGAACAGCGGACCTTATCCAAGACCCGTCAGTCAATCAAGTCATTAACGCAGATGGCCCCAGAAACCGCTATTATCCTCCACGAAGACGGCACCCAAGAAGAAGTCGATATCGATGACGTTGACGAAGGCGACCACATCATGGTCAAGACCGGGGCTTCCGTGCCAGTCGATGGTAACATTGTTTCTGGCTCTGGTTACTTAGACGAATCCGTCATCACCGGCGAATCGAAAGCAGTTGCTAAAACCCAGGGCGATTCCGTTTACTCCGGTTCTATCTTAGGTAACGGGACCTTAACGGTTGAAGCTACTAAAATTGGTGAAGATACCACTTTCGGTAAGATCATTGAATTGGTGGAAGACGCTCAGGATGCTAAATCCCCTGCCGAATCCTTCATTGATAAATTTGCGCAGTACTACACCCCAGCAGTGTTAGTAATCGCTACTCTGGTTTACATCTTCACCCGTGATTTTCCAACGGCCATTACCGTCTTAGTTCTTGGCTGCCCAGGTGCCTTGGTTATCGGGGCCCCCGTTTCTAACGTGGCCGGCATTGGTAACGGCGCTAAACGCGGTATCCTGCTAAAGGGTGGCGCTGTCATGGACGACTTTGCGAAAGTCGACACCTTCGTTTTCGATAAAACTGGTACCTTGACCCTTGGTAACACCGCGGTTTCCGCAGTTAAAGACTACGCTAATGATACCAATGAAGCCTTGGCCTTAGTTGCCCGGGTT
>NZ_BJDO01000021.1 GCF_005405185.1 Secundilactobacillus hailunensis | reverse complement strand
CTTTCCCAAAAGAAGCGCAATTGGAGGCTTGTTTACCGTGGAATTATGAACCTGATCAGCAATTAGTAACTGAATGAAATACAAAAACGGACTAACTCAAATATGAGGAAGTCCGTTTTGTGTTTCAATACGTCCGGTTATAGTGTGCTTACGAGGACCAGCACATTCATCATCGATTATTCGACAAAAATAGCACCTGTAAAATGCAAAATAGGCTCGCAGCTAAGAAACGACTGCGAGCCTATTTTTTAATGCTACTTATCACCGCTGTTGGCATCCGGGTTAGTAATCTTGATCCGGTTGGTATCAGTGGATTTATGATGCAATTCTGGCGCATCAGTCTTGTAATCTGACTGAGTTGAATGATTGCCATTCTCACTATAGAGACTGGTTGATTTATTCTTTAGACGCCGTTCAATATTGATTTCCTTACTTAAACCATTAGCATAATTATATTTTTCTGGGTCGATCGGCTTGAGTCCCTTGGGATGATAGAAACGCAGCAAATTCTTTTGGTTGAGCGAATCGGATAAACTCAATTCCAGCTTAACCTTGGCTTGCATATTGTTGATCTTAGCCTGCAATTTCTTGTTGGGGTGCAGTTCCTGTCCGGTTTTATTGTCGTAGACGACGCCAGACAGACAAGTATACTTATCACTGACCCAATCTTCATTCCGAAAGGCCACCACGGTGTCATGCTGTTTGGAGAGTAGGTCGGTTCCAAACTGAATGTACTGTTTATTGCTGATTCCTAGCAGATGCAGTAGGGTTGGCAGTACATCAATTTCACCACCATACGTATGATCAATGAAGCCGCCCTTAGTACCCGGCATATTGAACATTAATGGCACGCGTTGCAGCTGAGCGTTATCAAAGTCGTTCCAGTCACTTGGATTTTTACCTAACACCTTTGCTAGATCAGTATTTTCAGAGTTGGAAATACCGTAATGGTCACCGTACAAGACGATGATACTCTTCTTATCCAGGCCGGTTTTGTGCAGATAGCTGTAAAATTCTTTGATGGATTCGTCTAAATAGTGAGCCGTCCTGAAGTAGTTATCAACGGCTTTATCACCGGTATCCGGCGCCTTGAAGCCATCGTCTTCATCTTCCTTATCAAGTGAGAATGGGAAGTGGTTGGTGACGGTTAAGTATTTGACGTAAAATGGCTGCTGCAGGCGTTGCAGATACTTCACGGAGTCATTGAAAAGCAACTTGTCCTTCAGCCCAAATCCCAGTGATTTATCGCCTGAGGTGTCGTAGTAGCTGGCATCGAAGAAGTACTGATAGCCCAGATTCTTATAGGTGTTATTTCGGTTCCAGAAGCTGGCAACATTACCGTGGAAAACGGCACTGGAGTAGCCGGCTTTTTGTCGCAGAATCGATGGGGCACCCTGGAAGGTGTTATCATTGCCCAGCTGAGCAAATAATGATCCCTGTGGTAAACCATAGGTACTGGTTTCCAGCATGTTTTCAGCATCACTAGTTTTACCTTGCCCAACTTGGTGGAAGAAATTATCAAACGAGTAGGTTGATTGACTGTGATAAAGATGATTCAAGAACGGCGTCACTTCTCTGCCATCGACCTTTTTATCGATCATAAATTGCTGGAAGCTTTCCAAATGCAGAATAATGACGTTTTTGCCCTTCGCTTTGCCATAGTAAACTTGATTTGGTTTGGCGTAATGCTTATGGACAAATTTGAGGATGTCAGTGAGTTCAGACTTTTTGGCAGTTGCGCGCACGTCGCTATTATGCTGGGTACTTAAACCATCGTAAACTGTAAAGGTGTCTATACCCAGATATTTGACTACGTATGACCGGTCAAAAGTTTTGGTCAGCAGTTGTGGCCGGTTCATTTCACTGATTGCCATATTGAATCCAAAAGCTAAAAAGCCCAGTGAGGTAACCGCAAAACCAGCACGCCAGTTTAATTTGCGGTTATCAGTTTTGATTTTTCTGGTCAGCAGTAAGATCACAATGATCACTAGGTCGAGCCAGAAGAAAACATCGTGGAAGTTGGTTAGTGCAACCGAACTGCCGCTAAGCCCTTCATTGACTTTGTTGTAGCCTAACATGGTGGCAACGGTCATGAAGTCGGTGAATTCTCGGTAGTAGATCACGTTCAAATAAAGCAGAACGGTGTTTAAAATATCCAGTACAATGATTGACGTATAAAACAGCCGGGTACGTTTAATGTAAAGTGCCAAGCTGTAGAATATAATTGCAGTGGGTATCGGATTTAAAATATAGAGGATGAATTGCAGTGGATCGTTGAGGGAAACGTGAAAGTCAACGAAGTACGCAATCAATGTTTTTAGCCAGAAACAAATGATTAACAGGGTTGTAAAGCCCAGCCTGCTATTTGTTTTTTGCCATAAACGTTTCAAATACTGCAAAATAACGACTTCCTTTACTCGACATATTAATGTTCATAAGTTTAGCAGACTTTCGGGTTCTGTGCCTGCTTAGATGCAAAATTTATCAAAATGTAACAAGTAAAATTAGCCGAGAACGCTTTCATTTATCGCGCTATATCTCCGCCAGTTGGTGATATACTTGATATAATTCAAGAAATGAGGTGTCAATCGATGACTAAGCTTAATTTGTACGTTGTTCGTCATGGGCAAACTTATTTTAATATTTACAATAAATTACAGGGGTGGAGTAATTCACCATTGACTCAAAAGGGAATCGATGGTGCAGTTACCACTGGCAAACGGCTGGCTGATATTCACTTCGATGCTGCTTACTGCAGCGATACCACTCGGGCAATGGACACTGCTAAGTTGATCCTAAAGGAAAACCAGGCTTCGGCCATTAAGAAACCGCAAACGACCATGTTCTTTCGCGAAGAGTTCTATGGCTATTACGAAGGCAATGATATGGCGCAAGCGTGGTATTTGGCAGGGGCACCGCATGGCCTGCCGACTTTTAAGGACATTGTGACGAAGTATTCTATTGGAAAAGCTAAGGACTATTTAAAGGCTGCTGATCCCTTTCATCAAGCTGAAAATAACGAAGAATACTGGGCACGAGTGAATCAAGGCTTTGATTTGATTCGCCATAATCCCAACTTAAACGACGGCGATAACGTGTTGCTCATTAGTCACGGCAATACCCTGTTAAGTCTAATGGAGCGTTACGGTGGCGGTAAGTACGATCTCACGGTGCGTCCAGCTAATGGCAGTCTGACCAATCTAACACTGACGGATGATGATGTGATCGTGGAGAGTTATAATCAATAAGGTGTGGAACCAAGCGTTTAGAGAGCGAAATATAAGGGAGCCCCACTGAAATTCCATGAACTTGGGAATTTTGGTGGGGCTCCCTTATATACAGCTCTCTGCTTGGTGCAGCCCGATTAGGCTATATAACCGAAAAGCGTATGAACTTAGGAATTCTGATGGGCTTCTCTTATATGCAGCTCTCTGCTTGGTGCAGCCCGATTAGTCAATATAACAATTAGTGCTCAACGTTAAAATCATCACGCTGACTAAGATCACCATCATCGCTAAAGTCAACGCCCTGCTTAGCGTAGTAATCCATGATCGTCTGCCGCTGTGATTCAAACTTTGGTGGCAGACCAAGACTGTTGCCTAACGTTAAGATGGGTTCGTCAAGACTGAATCCAGGGGTAGGGGTAGCGAGTTCGATACGGTTATCGCCGGGTTCACGAATATAGAGGCTCTTGAACCAGCCACGGTCACGGTACATTTCAATGTCCCAGCCCTGGTCTTGTGCGAGTTGATAGTAGTGCAGCAATTCCTTTTCGTCAGTAACCCTTAAAGCAACGTGGTCGATCGACCCGCGACCAAATCGGGTAACTTGTTCAAAGTCGTTGGTGGCCACCAGCTTAATTTGTTCAGCACCCTCTAATTCAACGATGTTATCGGTGACGGTTAAGTTTAATAATTGTTCAAAGAAGGCTTGTGAAGCGCTTACATCTGGAACGTGCAATTCAGTCCCTAAGAAGCGTGAGATTTGATATTTAGGGTCAATACCATTATGGGGAACGATCTGCCATTCAGTTAACTGGTTATCCGTTTCGACCATGGTGATTGGGATTTGATCCGGATCATTGAATATCAATTGGTTATTAGTCTCCATTGTTGTGATCCCGTTATCAAACAGCCGGTCCTTCCAAAACGCTTTGCTGCCAGTTGGAATGGCTAATCGAAAGCCATTAATAAAGTGATTACCATCAGTTCGATGACCTAAGAATGGAACCACAAAGAAGGTGATCACAGAGCCAGGAGTTCCTAGATAGTCACCGTAAAACAAGTGACGAATATGAATATTTTCCTGGTTAACGGAATTCTTAACGAGTCGTAAACCTAAGACCTGGGTGTAAAAATGGATATTTTGTTTGGCATCCTTCGTCAAAAGTGAAATGTGATGTGTTTGCATGACTGCGCCTGCTTTCGTAATATTTTGCCCTCAGTATAGCATATCGCTACCGGAACCCGGTGTATTTCGCCTATTGGATGTAGGGTATAATAAGTGATTAAGGAGTGTGAGTTATGAAAATTAAGTCAGCGTTAGGCACCCATAATCAAGTTTATACGGCTGCTATAAGTATCCGGCAGGCGGTATTTGTCACGGAACAGGGGATTTCAGCACAGTTAGAATTCGATGGTCAAGATGATCAAGTGACGCACTATGTTGGCTACATCGATGATCAGCCCGTCGTGACAGCGCGAATTCGGCATGAAGGGCAGACGGTGCATATCCAGCGAGTCGCGACTTTACCGGCGTTTCGGCATCATGGTTACGCCATGGCACTGCTGCAACGGGTAATCGCTGATGTTGCTACGGGGTCGCTCATTGAACTCAATGCACAAGCTACCGCTATTGGTTTATACGAGCGGTTAGGGTTTAAGCAAACGGGTGCCCCCTTTGAAGAAGTGGGTATTAAGCACGTCAAAATGGTTAAGCGCGTGTGATCAGGTCAGACTAAAAAAGCTTGATTGTCAGTTAATTACTGATAATCAAGCTTTTGTTATTTATATGTGTTAATTATTTTTGATTAGCAGCTGCACTGAAATCAGTAACGTGAGCGTAACCAACAACGTGCCACCATGGTGCATGAACGCGTTCAGTGACAACGCCACGGTTTTGGGCATCGATCATTTTGCCGTTACCAACGTATAAGCCAACGTGGCTAATACTGTGGGTGCCATAACCGAAGAAGACTAAATCACCTTTTTGAACGTTAGTACCGCTAACGTGCTTGTAAGCATTGTATTGTGCCTGTGCAGTACGTGGAATGGTAATGTTGGCTGCTTTCTTGTAAACGTAGCCGGTAAAACCAGAACAGTCAAATGCGTAAGGACCAGTTGCACCCCAGACATATGGATGACCTAACTTTTGCTTAGCTGTGTTATAAACGGTACTGTAAGATGCGTCTGTGCTGGCAGCGTGTGCTGAAGTCACCTGTGAACCGGCAACTGCAAAACTAAAGAATGCGACGATAGCAATCAAACTTTTTGTGATTAAATTCTTCATTGACCTAGAGACCCCTAACTTTTCCGTTTTTTATGTACAATATTTAGTGTACGGTTTAATTATTTCAGTAATGTGACAAACCAATGTCAATGACGTTAAACAAACGGTTTTAAACTGTAATTTACGTAATATTTTCACAAAAAGGAGCAAAATGGCGATAATTGGCTGATTATCTGGGTATCTAGCTTTGCTCATTAGGTCAGAATGTGGAATAATAAGGTTGCAAAACCTGAGAGGCGGTTATTCAATGAAATATCGAATTCCTAATTTAGTCGATTTCGATCAATTTGTGTTTCGAATAGGTGAACTGAGTCGAATGACTGGTGTATCATCGCGTCAGCTTCGTTACTGGGAGCAGCGTGATTATATTTCAGCCATTACCCGGGATGATCAAAATAAAGCACGCGTTTATGATTTTCATACTTTTATTCAGGTCAGTATTATTAAGAAGCTACAGGACGAAGGTTACCGGTTACCGGCGGCTGTGGAAAGAATGCGTAGTATTGAAAAGGAAACCACGCTTGCCCGTAAATTTTTCCAAGTTGCCTTTGACGGTGTCGAAGTGATCGATGGCAAAATGTTCTTGAATCTGGGTTATTTTGACAAGGCTAAAACGAAGATCTTGTACGGTTTGTACGAAGACGGTGAGATCAGCTATGAGATTCGGCCAGCCAATGAAGAAAATGACGACCAGTAAGACAAAAAAAGGGACGACCAGAACAGTTTTGATAACTGTTCTGGTCGTCCCTTTAGTCATTATTTAGTAACTATTTTGCATGGCGTTTCAGATGCGGTCGCTTTGAAGGCAAGGTCACGGTTAACTTACCAACTGAAGTGGTGACGATTGGTAAGATAATGTCGAAGATGATCGTTGCAAACAAGATGATCAGGCCAGCTTGTGTCAGTGGTGCAAAGTTAGCACTGAACAAGACGAGGCAAATGATGATGACCGTAAAGAGCTGGTGGCGAATATTCTGTCCCAGTGAACTGACCCCCGGTAATAACCAATCCGTCAAGTTGGTTTCTTTAAAGCGGTAGCTAATGGCGAGTTGAATTAAGAGGCTGGCACTAACGACCAATAGCGGTACGAACGCGATCATTGGTGCTTGCCAGTTGAAACTGGGATCACCGGACATGAAGTGGTTCGTCATCTGCGCGAGTTGAACACCACCCATAGTGGCAAGTGCCAGACTAGCTAACCAGTAAATTGGCTGCAGGACGGATCCACTGATTAAAGCAATGATCAAGAACGTCAGTACACCAATGGTTAATAATAGCCAACCGAGATTAGCCCGGACAGCATGTTCAATTGTATTTTGAACCACTGGTTGGCCGGTGTAAGCAATTTTAGCGTGCTGCAATGAAGTCCCCTGTAGTTGGGTATTCACTTCGGATTGTAACTGCTTTAAGGTTGCTGAGTTGTTATGACTAGCAGCTGAATCTTTCAGATAGATCTGCAGCTGCGTTGTCTTGTAATCCTGACTGGTATTAGTCATCAATGATTGCTGGAACTGCATACCAGTTAGTTGTTCAGGTGTAATGTAATAAACCTTGGCAGCATCTGAAGCCTGTAGCGCTGACAGATAGCTGTAAATATTATTATATGATTTGGTTAAACCGTTTAAACTGGTAGTAGTTTTCTTTAAACTGCTGCGGACGGCAGAAACCTGTGAAGAATAGCCTGAGACCTGACTTTGAGCAGCTTGACCATCATTGCCGGCGGAAGTAGCTTCATCGTTTAAAACCCGCATATTGCTGGCGACGGTCTGCAGTTGGCTGCTGACTAGGCTGAGTAACCGTTGATAATTTCTGACCCGTCTGGAAGCTGATGAAGATTGCGATACACTTGCTCGACCAGCCACTTGTGAGACTTGAGAACGAACCGTCCCCGTGTCATCGCTTAACTGATTAGCCTTTGAAACCAGACTGTTTAGCTGTTTAGCAGTATCGTTAAGCTTAACTTGGCCAAGGTCACTGCGGTTGCTATTCAGGTCTGACTGAAGTTGTGACAGCTGATCAGTAGCCCCTTTGAGGGTGATATTCATTTGATTCAACTGGCTGTTCACGTAGTATTCATCCATTAGCTGGCCATTTGGCTGAGTCAGTGACGTTACACCAGAAACACCCGGCATAGATTTTAATTTAGTTGTTAAATTATCAATTTGAAGTAGGGCCTTTTCGTTATCGATCCGGTTGTTACTGCGGATATAAACGGTTACGGGAGTTGCTTTACCCTCACCAAAATGCGCGTTGAGCACTCGCATACCAGCAACGGCCTCATTATTAGGCGCAACCGTTTTGGCGGCCGAGAAGTTCAGATTGTCCCGGTACAAAATGGCAAATGGCCCAACAACGTAGAGTACGGCGATGATGGCAATGAACGGCTGCCAGAGGCCGAAACGCGCCATCCAGTTCCAGAAGCGGTGTGGCCGTGAGGTTGATTCAACGGCTGGCCAGAAGAAGCGCTCGCCTAAGAGCTGCATGAAGATCGGTGCAATCGTATAAAGCCCAATTGTGATCACGATCGTAACGATGGCTAAAGCGGAAAGTGCCCGAATCGTTGAGAAGCCAAAAGCGTAAAGACTAGCAAAGAGAATCGTTAACGTTCCGCCGAGAATCAGCAGAAAGTTACGAATAGCGCGAATACTATGAGTTGTTGCCGAGGCTGCGTCTTGACCATCAGCAATGTTTTGCTTAAAGGCATTAAAGAGATAGTAGTGTCCCAATGTTCCCAAGACGAGTGTCAGCAATAAGATGAGTAATGGCAGATACTCGGAATATGGGAAACTAGTACGATCAGCTAAATTATTGATCAACCCTAGTGAAACAACGTACATCATCAGCATGGACAATGTTGAAATCAATGGGGCAATCAGTGATTTAAAGATGACACCAATGATCAGGAGGCTCAAAACGAACCCGAGGATAGCCGCAAAGGTCGTTACGTGACTAATATTTTCATTGGCCGCGTCATTAACTAGGTCTGGACTAGTCAGGTAGGTCGATACGCCCGCAGTTCGAATTTGAGTACGTAACTGCTTGGCGAGGACTCGTGAATCACCCTGGTTTTGATCAATGGCCAGCTGAACGGTTTCCGTGGAGCCGTCTTTGGAATAGAATTGACTCTTGGCAGCCGGATTGGTGACCATGGTTTGAATTGACCGAATGCCATAGGTTTTCTGCTTTTCAGTCAAGCGCGAGACAGTCTTATCGATGCTGGACTGCTGCGTGGCGGTCAGCTTACCGTTGGGATTGTTGAAAACCGCTGAAACATTATATGTACCGGAAATGTTTCGACCCCAAGTGTTTTGCATACTTCGGGCTACCATGGGCTGACTGTTATTAGCTAATTGCGGCTGACCCTTTGTTTGAATCATATCAGAGGTGTTAGGCATCATGACGATCGCAACAAAGATTGCAATGAGCCAAAACAGCAATGAAAAGATTCGATGATTGTGTAACTGACGTATCCGCTTTTTCATTGAATAATATCTCCCTTAAAATGTCGCCGTTACAGGCGTCTATATAACTACTATATTACCATAGCTGATACAGGATTGTATTTCAATTACCAAAATTGAAATAATTAGCCAAGTTACGCGGATTTGAACCAAAACCGATAAATTAATTCAAATTGCTATGATTTACGATAAAAGTTGCTTATAATAAACATTCCTGAAATGAAGGTGGAAAAAGGATGTCAGAGCATTATCAGAGTCGTTATGCTGGATTAAATACAAATCAGCGGTTTTTGATTGCTAATCAATTAGCTGCTGATTATCATTTAGATGTCAGCCAAGTTTTATTTACCTATTTAAAAGTGGCCGAACCAATTTTGACCAGAAAAACTAATACGAAACAAATTTCTGAAACCACACAAAAACAAATTGATGAACAGTTTGAACAAACGTTGCTAAAATTGAGTCATACAAAGGAGTGATCGCGTCATGTGTACCAGCATTTATCAGATCGCGCAAGATGGTACCCACGTACTGGGCCGGACGATGGATTGGCACGCCTTAGGGGCTGGACCAGTCTTTGTGCCCCGTCAGTTTCGCTGGCGATCGGTTTATGATAATCAGGCGTATCAAAATCCTTACGCCATTATTGGCAGCGGTGGTGCTCACGATGATGAAATCGATATTTCAGATGGCATTAATGAACATGGTCTGAGTGTTCAGAAGCTGACGTTTGCTAACGGCGCGCTTTTTGATTCGCAGCCAGATATTAATAAACATTCGATTGCACCGTTTGAATTACCCCTGTATTTATTGGGACACTTCAAATCAATTGCGGAGATTGAGGCGCACATGAACGACCTTCAGCTCATGAGTGGCGAAGGCGCGTTTAAACAGTACGGCTACCCCGAACTGCACTACGTTGCAACTGATAGGACGGGGCGAATCGTGGCCATTGAAACATCGGAAAAGCCACTTAAAATCTATGAAAATCCATTGGGTGTACTCACTAACGCATATAATTTTGAACGTCAGCTTAACCAGTTAAAAAATTATATGACCTTTACACCTGAATTTATAGCTGGCCAAGTGCCATTGAATACAGCCCGGGTGACCACAGGTAATTTTTCAGGTAAGAAGATACCGGCCGGTTCGTATACTCCAGGCTCCCGCTTTATTCGGGCGGCTTATTATAAGGAGAGAACTGACCAGCCAACGGATGAAACGTCCGGAATTGTAAGCATGTGGCATTTATTGAATGGTGTCAGTGTTCCTAAAAGTACTGAGTATCAGCAAAACTATTCGGTTTATCGGGCCGCCACCGTCACCGATTCGCTATCCTATTATTATGAACCCTATAATCGATTAGGAGTTGTTAAATTGAAACTGACGCCAGAACTGCTGACAGTTACGACACCGCAGTTTTACCAGGTTGCGGATAAGCTGCAGGCATTCGAGTTAAATTAATGAATTATTAATTCCGTGTCAGCTAAATCTCATGGTAAACTGAACTTAGCGTAACAATAACTTTAATGAATGGAGACACAATTTTTTGGCCAAAAAAAGACGGCGTAGTAAAAAGAATAACTCACAGGCTGTTGCGACATTAGTCTTTCTGTTAGCATTATTTGTCATCGGTGGGGGGATAGGTGTACGCTATGTAATGAATAATTACATGGCTAATCAACGAACCCAAGCGAGTAAGCCAGCTGAAACAGAAACGCCTGAGCAACGACAGCAGCACCAATTTATTGATTCAGTAGCGAAACCCGCGGTGAATGTCTATAAGGCCAACCATCAAGTTTTACCCAGTATCGTGATCGCGCAAGCCATCGTCGAGTCCAATTGGGGTCATTCCCAGCTCTATCAAGAGGCTAACAATCCGTTTGGTATTAAGGGCAGTTATAACGGGCAGACTAAATCGTTTCCCACTAATGAATACATCAATGGGAAAGAGGAGCGGATCAACGCTAACTTTCGGGTCTATCCAAACTTAAAAGTGGCGATTTTAGATCATGATGCGGTGGTTGCCCAGCAGTTTTTACCGGCTAACGTGACTGATTATCACAGAGCGGCGACACTGTTACAGCGAAATGGGTATGCAACGGATCCGTCTTATGCGAAGAAATTGGTCAACGTCATTAACACTTACAGTCTAAATCGGTTCGATGGTTACTAAAATACAACGCAATTTCCTACGCGATACCACTAACTGTGGTTTCTGTATGATGCGAATATCAAAACAATGATAGGAGATATGTACAAAATTGTTTGATCTAATAGGAAAACTCTATGGGCCATTTTTTGACCTTCATAATTGGGAAACGGTTATCAGTTCTGGGAGCGACTGGCTAGTGATCTTTTCGCTGGTGTTGATCGAATGTTTACTTTCAGTGGATAATGCCGTGGTACTAGCTGCCCAAACTCAAGCACTGCCGACCAAAAAGCTGCGTGAAAAATCGCTGTTCTATGGGATCTGGGGTGCCTATATTTTTCGCTTTTTGATTATTGGGATGGGTGTCTACCTGATTAATTTTTGGGAGATTAAGGTTTTAGGCGCGGGTTATTTACTGTTTCTAAGTATTCAATTTTTTTCCAAATCACGGGTCAAACATACCCGTAAGTTAGTTTCTGATAAAAAACGGCCGGTTTCGCTGTTTTGGTCCGTTGTGATTCAAATTGAATTAATGGACATCGTGTTTTCAATCGATTCCGTGTTAGCTTCCTTGGCAATTTCACCTAATCCAGTGATTGTTTTAATTGGTGGGATGATTGGCATTCTTGCCATGCGTGGCGTTGCTGAATTGATTATGAGACTGATGCGGATCATTCCCGAACTGGAACCGATGGCATATGGTCTGATTGCTTTAATTGCAATTAAGTTATTCATTAGTATTCCAATGATCGATATTGAGATTCCAGCAGCTGCCTTTGGACTGATCGTGCTTGGGGCAGTTGTGGTGACACTGATCATTCACGTCATTCGAAAAAAGAGAAAGGTGGCACAGACTTCAGATGGCAGTCACGATAACCAAGGATAATTTAGCTGAAGAAACCGCTTCTGGGTTAGTGCTGGTCGACTTTTGGGCTGACTGGTGCGCACCGTGTAAAATGATGGATCCCATTCTGGAGCAGTTGGAAACCACTTATGGGGATCGAATCAAATTTGGCAAGCTGAATGTGGAAAACAACCAAGATCTGGCGATGAACTACAAGGTCATGAGTATTCCTAGTCTGGTCCTTTTCCGGGATGGTAAAGCCGTTGAAAAAGTCACTGGATTGTATCCTAAAGAAAAATTAGCCAAGTATTTAGATCAAAAGTTAGCCAGTAACTAGGGGGCAGTAATAATGAAGATTGGGTTTATCGGTACTGGCGTCATGGGTGGTGCCATTGCGGAACACTTATTAGATGCTGGTCATGAGTTAGTCGTTTATAACCGGACTAAGGCTAAGACGGATGCGTTAGTTGCCAAGGGTGCCACTTGGGTCGATACACCGGCGCAGGTTGCTCAGCAGACAGACGTCATTTTTTCCATGGTGGGCTATCCCACCGATGTGGAGTCGATTTACTTTGATGATCAAGGTATTTTTAGTACGTTAACGGCTGGTAAGACCGTGGTTGATATGACCACCAGTACGCCCACACTAGCTGAAAAAATTGCGGCTAAAGCACAGGCACTAAACGCTCATGCGCTAGATGCACCAGTTTCCGGGGGTGATGTTGGTGCCAAAAATGCTACTTTAACGATTATGGTCGGTGGTGATCAGGCCACCTATGATGCTGTGAAACCGTTATTTGAATTAGTTGGCCAAAAAGTTCATCTGTTTGGCTCAGCCGGCAAGGGTCAGCATACCAAGATGGCTAATCAAATTATGATTGCCGGTACTATGACTGGGACTGTCGAAATGATGGTTTACGCCAAGCATGCTGGCCTCAATATGAATGACGTCCTCGACACCCTCAGCAGTGGCGGTGCGGACAACTGGAGCATGGACAACTACGCCCCAAGAATCTTAAAGGGTGATTACACGCCTGGTTTTTTCGCCAAGCATTTCCTGAAAGATCTGCGAATCGCACTGGATGAAGCCGATAAAATGAAATTGAATCTGCCGGCCACTAAGCTGGCAAAGCAGCTTTACGAAACCATGGTCGATGACAAAGGTCTCGGTAATGATGGAACTCAAGGGCTGATCAAGTTATATGAAAATCTCTAGATAGCACAAAAGGCTAATGAACAGTCACTGTTCATTAGCCTTTTTGATTGCTTACTCTTGCAGATCCGAGAAGAAACTGAAGAGTTTTTCTTGTGTCAGTTGCTGTTTTTCTTCACCGGAAACGTCATAGGTGATCTTACCATCACTAATGACGATCAGCCGATTACCGTACTTTAACGCGTCATCCAAATGGTGGGTGATCATTAGGCAGGTGAGCTTTTGAGCAATGATCCGGTCGTTAGTAGCGGTCATTAACTCCTGTGAAGTCTTCGGATCCAGCGCAGCCGTATGTTCATCCAGCAATAAAATGTCCGGTTTCTTCAACGTGGCCATCAAGAAACTAAGGGCCTGTCGTTGGCCGCCAGATAGACTACCCGTTGGTGTGGTTAGCCGTTCGTTTAAACCGTTGCCCATACCACTGGTCATTTTCTTGAATTCAGCCATGTGCTGATTTAAATGACGAGGGACTAGATGCCGGTGTTCACCGCGTTTAGTGGCCAGTAAAAGGTTTTCGGCCACGGTCATTCGTGGCGCAGTTCCCAGTTTAGGATCTTGGAAGACCCGGCTCAAAAACCGTGTGCGCCGTTCTTCGGATTCATTAGCAATCGATTCGCCGCGTAACAGAATATCACCAGAATCAATCGACAGATTACCGCCAATCGTGTTGAACAGCGTCGATTTTCCGGCACCGTTAGAACCCAAGATGGTAATGAAGTCACCTTCATTAATGGTCAGATTTAAATCTTTCAGCAGGGTGAGCTCTTCTGGTGTATTACGATTGACCTTGGTGACAACGTGACGTAATTCTAGAATTGGTTTAGTCATGAGTAGAGATCCCCCGTTTCCAAACGCGCTTTAAATTGAACATGTCCCGGAAAACTGGCACCATCATGCAAAGTGCTAGAACAACGGATGAGAACAGTTTTAAATCGTTGGTGTTGAAGCCTAACTTCAGGACGACCAGTAGAACAAAGCGGTAGAGGATCGACCCTAAAGTGACTGCAACCAGCCGCTGGTTCATGGTTAGTTCACCAAAGGCGACTTCACCGATGATAATAGAGGCTAAGGCAATGACGATGACCCCAATTCCCATGTTGACATCAGCGTAGCCATCGTTTTGAGCGACCAAGGCACCACCGAGACCAATGACCCCGTTAGAGACCATCAGACCCATGATCTTCATGTTGTCGGTTTTGATACCCAATGACCGGGCCATGGTTTCGTTATCACCAGTAGCAATGAACGCTTGACCGAGGTCGGTTTGCAGGAAGTAAATTAAGACTAAGGTCAAAATGACGATCACCGTAAAGCCGAGGAAAACACTGTCAAAATACATTGGTGAATGGGCGAAAATTGGTAACTTCAATAGTGACGGCTTATCCAGTAAAGTCAGGTTGGAACGACCATGCATGATCCGCAAGTTAACGGAGTATGCGGCGGTCATGACCAAAATCCCAGCTAACAGGATCGGAATTCGGCCCTTAGTATACAGCAAGCCGGTTGCGAGACCGCAAAGCATGCCGACCCCAATGGCAATCAACGTTGCCCAGATGGGGTTGATGCCGTTATTGATAGCGGCCACACAGGCAGCCGCACCCATTGGGAAGGTGCCTTCAACCGTCATATCGGGGAAGTCTAAAATTCTAAAGGTTAGAAATAATCCCAGCCCAAGGGTTGCCCATAGCAGCCCTTGACCGATAGCAGAAACGCCTAATCCAAATGTCATTTGATGATCTCCCCTTTCTTTTGAGCTTCTTTAACCAGTGAGCTAGGGAAGGTGATCCCCAGTTTTTGAGCTTCTTTCATGTTCAAAATCAAATCGCCGTGACGGATGAATTTGATTGGTGTGGTTGCGGGCTTTTTACCCTTTAAGATATCAGCGGTCATCCGGCCAGTCAGCACGCCTAATTTGTATTGATTGATACTGTAGGTTGCTAAGCCACCAGACTTAACCATGGTATCCACGGCTGGGAAGACAGGGACTTTAGCAGCGTTGGAGTTTTTGACCAGTGTTTGCATGGCTGAAGCCACCGTATTATCAGTTGGCACGTAAACAGCATCAACGTTTTGCATCATTTGCTGTGAAACTTGATCCACGTCGTTCGTGTTGGAAATTGAGTAAGCCTTTAACTTAATGTGTTCTTTAGCACACAGTACTTTGAACTGCTTATATTGTGCGGCCGCTGAATCATCACTGGACGTGTAGAAAATCCCCAGTGTCTTCATCTTAGGCATGACTTGCTTGATCAGCCCCAGCTGTTCTTTTAGTGGTGCTTGATCAGAAACTCCGGTGATGTTGTGGCCTGGTGCGTTATTGTTCTTAACTAAGCCAGCACCCTTAGGATCCGTGACGGCTCCTAAAACAATCGGAATTTTGGAAGTTGCGTTTGCTAACGCCTGAGCTGAAGGGGTAGCAATCCCGATGGTGGCATCCGCATCTTCGTTGACAAAGCGGTTACTCATAGTCATCAGGTTACTCTGATCATTTTGAGCGTTTTGAAAATCAATTTTGATGTTTTTACCAGGGCGATAGCCCTTTTCTTCCAGACCATGAATGATGCCGTGGTGGATGGAATCCAAGGCGGGGTGAGACATCAGCTGCAAAATACCAACGGTGGGCTTTGCAACTTGAGCCGGCTTACCAGTACCGCCTTCACCAACGAAGGCGAAGCCAAGAAAAATAACAATAATCGCGATCAATGCGTATAGTCGCTTCATGAATTCGATTCCCCTATCTAAAAATATAATTAAGTGCAAATAAAAAAGGCGACTCCTCACAGAAGTCGTCTAAGAAGATCGGCGACGTGCAAGGTTAGTCATGCAGCGTCACTCAATAACAAAGTAACCGGCAAGACACGTGTATGAACATGTTGTCCAAACCGCGTCTAAAACAGCGGTTTGCTTACCGGAATTGCCAGGATTTAAATTGGTTAGCGTACTTTGTCATTTGAATTCCTCCGAACTAGAATATCTACTATTATAGAGACCGAACCTATGATGTGCAAGTACCATTTACGGATCAGTATTGCTGGCTAACTGTTATTTTTGACCAAACAAAAGGACCCAACCTCATTACTGAGGCTGGGT
The DNA here is from genome assembly GCF_005405185.1 of Secundilactobacillus hailunensis. Taxonomy (GTDB): domain Bacteria; phylum Bacillota; class Bacilli; order Lactobacillales; family Lactobacillaceae; genus Secundilactobacillus; species Secundilactobacillus hailunensis. The sequence goes on along the minus strand of NZ_BJDO01000021.1, from coordinate 24,512 downwards.
CCCTTCGCGCTTGATAAGCTACATTAGTAGTTATCATGGTTTCATTATACACCATGATTTGTAATATAGAAACAAGAATATACATTTTTTCACGTTAGAGGACTGCCCACAGATTGTTTACAAAATGCAGTATGATGCTGTATCTGATATCTTTGAAGTACAGATAGGCACCGGCTAACACCCAACCCAATGACGCATAAAACAGGGTAGTTACAGAAAACGTCATCGTGTGCAGGTAGCCAAAAATCAATCCGCTGACAAAAACGCCAAAAACGTTGCTCCACGGCGAGTTTTTTGAAAAGAAGAAATTGAAAAAGAAGCCCCGAAACAGGTATTCTTCAAAAACCGGTGCGATCACCACGCCATAAACTGTATTCCAAAAGGGCAGTTGCTGAATCTGACCGTCAAGCGCCGATTGGTTAGTCGGCATGGGTAACAGGTGGTGGCTAATGAGCTGTGACCAAGCAATTTGAACGGCTAACATCAGTACAAAGGTCAGTAATAGTTGGCCAAGTCGATGACGGTTAAAGGGCTGATGACCAAATTGGCGTGGATTATGGCGCTTTAATTGCCGGTTGTACAGCCAGGTATACAGGACTAAAATGGCAGCCACCATGATCAGCATGGCACCGATGAAGCGGTTGGCCAGTCCTACGTTTTTACTGGCGTACTTGGTGGCAAATTCTAGCAGTATTGAATTTGAGAGGTATGCAATCAGTAAGAGAATAAAGCCACCAATGCGCAGGCCTTGGCGTCTGATATAGGTCATCATTTTAGCACCTCGATTGCAAACGTTTAATAGGTAATGATTTTGATGAGATTATGATCTGGATCACGCACCCACAGTGCTGTGGCAGTCCCTTTAGCACCTTCATAGGGGGTGGGACCGTTGTCAATTTCCACGGCATAGTTAGTAAGGTGCGAGAGGGTGTTTTCCAGTGGATCGTGCGTTTCTAAAGCAATTTCAGCACTCCCAGGTATGACCACGTGAGCAGCAATTTTGGCACCATCATCCTTAGTCCGAAATTCCAGACGGTGATGACCCAGTCTCAGGCTGGGATGTTTAGCATCCTTAATAATCGGCAGGTCAAACACTTCGTGATAAAAACGGACGGAATGGTTGATGTCAGTGACGGTTAGTGTCAGACTATCAATATCTTTAATATTCAAGTTTGTCATCCTTTATTTGATTATTTTACGGCAATTAATTATACCACAGAGAGGAAACTGGCCAGTTGGTCTGCAGCAGATAATCGACAATTTTGACAACGGATTGGATATACTGTAAGCGTGACCAATTAATTCACAAGGCAATTAAACAAATTCTAAACGATGTTTTAGAAACCCCGATATTAGCTTGTTTTCTTGCTATTAAAAATATTTCGTGATAGTGTAAAGTGTTGTGAAAAAATGAAAATAAATGTAAATTTAGCCTTTTATGGCGGTTTAAATGATGGTGTCCCGGCAAGCTGAAAGTCCCTTAGATAGACTTAATAATTTGTCCGGGCACCCTTTTCAAGGAGGTATATTACAAAAATGTCTTTACTAGAAGTTGAAGACCTCAGTATGGCTTTTGCAGACAAACGACTGTACGATGACGCGAGTTTTCAACTAAACAAGGGTGAACACATGGGAATCGTTGGTCAAAACGGGGTTGGTAAATCAACCCTGATCAAAGTTCTGACCGGTGATGAACTGCCATTGTCCGGTTCCGTTAAGTGGCAACGCGGCGTTCACGTGGGTTACTTGGATCAATACGCTGATATTCCAGAAGGGATGACGCTGATTGAATTCTTGCATACCGCGTTTCAAGATCTGTACGATAAAAATGACCGCATGACGCAGCTGTATACGGACTACGCCGAAACGGCGGATGATAAATTACTGGAACGGGCCGGCCGAATTCAAGAAGAGCTGGAAGCTAATAACTTTTATGATATCGAAACTGAAATCGAACGTATCATTACGGGTCTTGGTCTAGATGATATTGGCCGCGACCATGAAGTGGCGCAAATGTCAGGCGGGCAGCGGTCTAAAATTATTTTGGCTAAGCTGCTGCTGCAAAATCCAGATGTAATTTTACTGGATGAACCGACCAACTACTTGGATGTAGCCCACATTGCTTGGTTAGTGGACTATTTGAATAATTTTGATGGTGCAGCGATGGTCATTTCCCATGATTATGATTTCCTGGAAAAAGTCACCAACTGTATTATTAACGTGGCCTTTGGTAAAATTACGAAATACCGTGGGAGCTTTAAGTCAGCCATGAGGCAACGGACTGAACGTGAAGAAGCCCAGCGTAAAGAATACGAAAAACAACAGGTTAAGATCGAAAAAACCGAAAAGTTCATTGCCAAGTTTAAGGCTGGGACCCGGTCCAAACAGGCTAAGTCCCGTGAGAAACAGCTTTCGCATATGGACTTGGTCGATCCGCCTTCGAGTAACATTCAGGCGACCTTCAACTTTCCGTATGAAGATACCGGTTCGCAAAACGCCTTAGTGGTGGATCATCTTTCGGTGGGCTATAACCGGCCACTGTTAAAGCCGGTCACCTTTTCCGTGAATACCGATGAAAAGGTTGGTTTTGAAGGCTTTAACGGGGTTGGTAAATCAACGCTGATTAAGACGATTTTAGGTCTGATCAAATCTAAGGGCGGTACGGCTGAATTTTCGCCATCGGCTAAGGTTAGCTATTTCAGTCAAGATCTGGAATGGGAAAACGACCAGGAAACGCCACTGAAGATTATTCAGGCTAAGTATGAAAAGTTACCGCAAAAAGCCATCCGGACGAAGTTAGCTAGGTGCGGCCTAGACGCTGCCAATGCGATGAAGCCCATTGGTCAGCTTTCTGGTGGTGAACAGACCAAGGTCAAGTTAGCCATGATGGAATTTGAACCCAGCAACTTCTTGATCTTAGACGAACCAACGAACCATTTGGACGAAGAGACTAAGGAAGCCTTAAAGGACGCGATCAATAAGTTCCCTGGTAATGCCATTGTCGTTAGTCATGAGGTCAGTTTCTACGATGGTTTAGCGGATAAAGTTTTGAACGTTGAGAAACTAAGTCTTAAGAATCAGTAATAATATCTCTAGTTAAATAAAATGTTATCTTTTTGAAACATTTGCATGCTACAATAGTAACTATTAAGTCATGTTTGGGGATAGGTTTATGAAGCGGGTTTTGCAAATAGTTGCTGTCATTATTGCTATTGCGGTATTGGGCGTCACGGCCGATCATTTAATGACACCGAATGCCAGTGACCACGCAGCAACACAAACGACTAAAAAAGTAAGTACCAAAAAGCCAGCTGTTAAAAAGGCGGCACCAGTTCAGATCAATTGGCGCAAGCCTTCTGAGAGCCAGCCGTACCCTCAATGGAATCAGCTGAAGAAGCCTTGGATTCACGTTTCGGTGAGTCAGCAGCGGGTCTTCATTATGGATGGCAGCAAGACGGTTTATACCATGTACGCCTCGACTGGCATCAATAATTCAACGCCACGTGGAACCTTCCACATTCAAGAGGAACGGGGCAAGTTCTTCTATAATGCCGAGTCCAAAGAAGGCGCGAAAGATTGGGTGTCCTTTAAGGATCATGGCACGTACTTGTTCCATACAGTGCCCACCGATCAATACGGCAACTTTAACGTTAAAGAAGCCAATACGCTGGGACGAACAGCACACTCACATGGCTGTGTGAGATTAGCGGTTCCGGATGCGCAGTGGTTTTACAATAACGTTACTTATGGCACCAAAGTTGTGATTGATTAATTAATAAATGTTACTAAAAAGGCGTCGAACTTCAGTTGAGTTCGACGCCTTTTCGTGTAGTCATTTGATTAGAGATTAATCATTAGTCGTTAAAATTGTTGCTTTCAACGTCTCGGATAAAGGTTGCCAGATGATCGTAATAAACGGGTGCGTTATCGATCATGTGATGGTGGCCACCGCCAGGAGTGGTTACTAAGCGGGCATGAGGAATCTCAGTGGCCATCCGTTTAGCGGTCGAGATCGGCATGGTTTCATGTTCACCAAAGGTCAGCAAGGTTGGCACTTTGATTTCCTTTAGATGAGATTCAAATTGCCATTCCTTTAACTTACCAGTGATGACGAATTCGTTGTCACCCTGGAAAGCACCGTAAACTGGCCGGGACATGGTTGGAATCAAGTGAGAAATGGCAGCTGGCTTTTTACGGTCAACGTAGCCGTCATTTAAGACATCCACATATTTTTGGTATTGTGGATCATCGTAATTGTTAGCGGCTTCTTGCTTCTTCATGTAAGCCACGGCATCAGCAGGCAGGGCTTCTTCTCTGACCTGGTTGATGTGCGTCACGTATTCGTCGATGTTATCCACCATTGAAGAAATGATGGCACCTTTCAAATGCTGACCGTACTTGGCAGCATACATTTGCACCAGCGCGCCACCCCATGATTGGCCGATCAGATAGAAATGATCCAAGCCTAACTTTTGACGGACTTCTTCAACTTCGCCTAAGAAATAGTCGTAAGTCAGGTATTTTTTAGCAATTTCAGGATCACTGTAATCTGGTTGGTCGGAGTACCAAGAACCCAGTTGGTCATACATATGAACCTGAACGTTGAGACCCTGTTTTTTCAGTTGTTGGGCGGTGTCTTCCCAGTATTCATGGTTGCCACCGGGGCCACCGTGTAATGCCAGCAGATGAATATCGCCTTCACCTTGGGTATTGGTCCACAGATGGTAGCCGTTATCTAGCGTAATGATCGTGGTGCCTTGTTTCATGAAAATTACCTCATTTCAAATTGGAGTTATCTATCATAATATCACGAAGTCTATAAGTGGGGAAGTTCTAGCCAGCTATTCGCTAACGATAAGGTATAGCTGATCTGCTGGTTACCGCGGATGGTCATGCCAAAGTCAGTGGCGTAAACGATCAGTGCCAGTTGGTGGCCGGCTGCCAAATGATAATGAGTCGGCTGCAGTTCCAGCGTGATGGGGTAGGTCACGCCTGGTTTAATGGCGTCGACTTGTGTTAATGAAGTCCGATTTTGCAGGTTCATGTGGGCTTTAGAAATTAATTGATACGGCGTGGCCTTTTTCGCTAATTGAAATTCACGTAAGTTTTCTTTTCGATAGTGGTAGCCCAGCACCATGGCTTGGTTGGCTAAAGTAGTGGGTAATGGATTCAGCCGTTTGAAGCTGCCGAGATCAACTAATTCCGCACTGATGAGCCCAATTGGCTGGTTGGAAGCCACACTCAAATGCAGTTTGGCACAGCCGTCGATTACCAGCGTGTCAGTTTGAGCAGGTGCTTGGAAGATCTGCCGGTGACCAGCCAGTGGTGACTGGAATTTGACTAAGTCTTGCTGCCACTGAGCGTTGTTTTTGGCGTATTGCTGGAAGGTCGCGTCATCTAAGTGATCATTGAACTGAACTGTTTCTTGACTAGTAGCTTCAGTGGAAAGCCCCTTAGTTGTCAGGTTATAGTGGGCGGTTGGGTTAGAAGCAGCGCCCCAATCGGGATAGGCCTGCCAAGATTCGGCCTGAGTGTTACTTTGAATCAAAACGTCAGGTAAGAGTTTTTCAGCGTGGTTATCCAGATCGTAAAGTTCGTGTGACAGCCAGAGATTGACCATGTCGGTAAAGTCCAGCGAACGGAAATTGTTAATGTAGATGTGCGGTCCTTGATGCAAAATGAGCTTATGGCTGATCGGTAAACCACTGATTGCTCGCCACAGCTTTTCAGCATTGCGTGGTTTGACGTTCCAGTCATTGAGACCATGCACGATCATGACGTCCGCTTTAATGTTTTTAGCGTTCTTGCGGTAATTTCGTGCATCCCAAAAATCGTTGTAGTTACCGGTACCACGATCTTGACCAGCCTTGATGGCAGCTAATTGCCGCTGCCATTTTTGCTCTACACGGCTGTAATCACCGGCTTGCTGCTGGCGGGAGAAGGTTTCTTCAGCCAGCACGTCAGCGTCTTCACCTGGGAAGCCGCCGGGGGCAATCACTAAGCCGTTTTCCCGGTAGTAATCGTACCAGCTGGAAATGCCGGCTTCACAAATAATAGTTTTGAGCCCATCCACGCCAGTAGTAGCTGCAGCGGTGGCTAGTGTGCCCAGATATGATCTGCCGGTCATGGCCACGTGGTGATTGGACCAGCTAGCAGCAATGGCAATGTTAGCGGTGCGATTAGTGAAAGCCGTCCGCTTACCGTTTAGCCATTCAATGATGGCCGTCGTGGAAGTCGTTTCTTCGGGGTCACCCGTAGTCCTTAAACCATCGGATTCCTTGGTGCCGACGCCGGCAGCGTAGACTACGGCAAAACCGCGCGCCAGAAAATAGTCATTGAGGCTGTAATCAAACGAGTTGCCAAAACTTTCGTCTGCCTGATCAGTATGACCATTGATGACACGTGGGTCGGGCAACTGAACGGGCTGGTCTTGAGCGTCACTGAGTGTATTAGCCGTGACCGTTTTTTCAGTTAATGGAACATTAACGTTGTGCGTCAAGGCATCACCGGCAGCATCGTTGGTACCCTGATTATACGGTGAAGCGGTATACAGTACAGGCACCGGTTGTTGATTAGATTCAGCTGGTCGTGTAATTTCAACTTTTAACAGGTCTAATAAACCGTCGTGGTCACTGTCCTGAGAGGATTCAACGTAGACTACTTCATGAATCAGCTGCGTGGTATCAAAGACTGGCTGAGCCTTGCCGTTGAAGAACAGCGGCTGGGGTAATTTGACGCTGGTCTGTAACCGGTGATAATAACCGCGGCTGGCCAGCTGATCTAGAAAAGTCTGACCAGTGGTGGTGTGGGTAATCAGCAGCTGGTACCAAGCATGCAGCAGGTCTGAATTGTTCAAACTGTCATGGTTGAACTTGGGTAGATTAACACTGGTAGCCATTTTTTCTGGGGCGTCCAGTTGAAAGTCTTGGCCTGCTTCGAAGCCTAATAATTGTAAATATAGATTGAGAATATGTAACGGCTGAATATCAGCGCTAATTTCGGTTAACGACCGGGCATCCAGTCGTTTGGCTGCCAATAAGTTAGCCAGTTTACTATCAGCAGCTTCCGTACTGGTGACCTCCGGAAAACTCTGCTGCAGCAGCCGGTGTAAGAACCGGTGCGGCGTCAGCTGTAAATCGGCTTGACTGATAAAATGGATAGCGAGTAATTCCTTCTTTTCATCAGCTAAGTTCATCGGTGCAATGGCGAATTGATTGAGCTTCATTGAATAATAGCCTCCTACGGTTGAGTAATGGCTTCATTATAACGCAAGGTGGTTCCCGTAAGCCGAGCTGATAGCCAGAAACGTTTTCGTCATGATACACTAGAAGTAAATTGTTACAGGACATAAATAGAAGGGAACGGTTATTTGAATTATATCGGCGGAATTGCCCTGATCTTATTTGCCACCACCATTGCAGGCGCTCTTAGCCAGCGCATCGGGATTCCCAGTGTGATTGGCCAGTTGCTAGTGGGGATTGTGCTGGGGCCTGCTTTACTGAACTGGATCAGGCCCAGTGAGCTATTATCTGCTGGAGCTGAAATCGGCGTGATTATTTTGATGTTTATGGCAGGGCTGGAAAGTGATCTGAAACTGCTCAAAAAGTACTTCAAACCAGCAATCAGTGTGGCCACGCTGGGTGTGATCTTGCCCATGGTCTGCTTTTATATTTACGGGGTGCTCATGCATCAAAGCTTTGAACGGGCGATTTTCTGGGGTGTCGTTTTTGCAGCCACCTCGGTATCAATTTCGGTGGAAGTTTTGCGTGAGTTCGGTAAATTAAATACTAAGGAAGGGGCGACCATCCTTGGTGCTGCCGTGGTCGACGACATTATGGCGGTACTGATCTTAAGTATCTTTGTCAGTATGTTTTCCAGCGGTAATGGGAGTGGACCTAATCTAGCGTTAAGCATTGCGGAACAGCTCGCTTATTTTGTAATGGTCTACGTAGTGATTCGCTGGATTGCACCATTTTTGATTCGGCTGTTTGAACAGTTGCCAGTGCCGCAAGCTGTTCCAATCATGTCATTGATTATTTGTCTAGGAATGGCTTATCTAGCTGATCTGACGGGGTTAAGCGCTGTAATTGGCGCGTTTTTTGCGGGGATCGCGGTGGCTCAGACCCACGCCAAAGAAGAGGTTGAAACGAATATTAGCCCCATCGGCTACGCTTTCTTCGTGCCCATCTTTTTTGTTAGCGTCGGGCTGGAAATGCGTTTTGATCATTTCTGGAGCAACCTGTTGTTGATCATTGGGATGACCATCGTAGCGGTGTTATCTAAACTGATCGGTGGCGGCTTAGGTGCCCGACTGCTGGGATTCAGCTTTAATAGCGCCTACGTGGTGGGGGCCGGCATGGTCTCCCGTGGTGAAATGGCACTGATTATCGCTCAAATTGGCTATCAGGCTAAATTGTTAGCACCAGAACTCTATTCCGAACTGATCGTGGTCATCATTTTAAGTACGGTGATCGCACCGCTGTTACTGAAACATGCCATTGCCCGGTTGGAATAGCGGGTAGATTTGGACGCAAAAAGCCGCAGTAATCTATTGAGACTACTGTGGCTTTTTGAAGTTAAAAATTAAAGTCAATTATTTATCAGCATTTTCCGGTTGATTTAACCGGCTATGGTGCATCCCATAACTAAAGTAGAGGATCAAGCCCAGTAAGAACCAGATACTAGAAGCAATCCAGGTTTCAGCCTGCAGCTGGGTCAGCATGAACATGCATAAGAAGCCTGAAACGATTGGTAGCACTGGATACCAGGGAACTTGAAAGCCATGGCTGTTTTCAATTTCCTTGTTGTGCCGAAGGGGAATGATTCCAAAGGAAACAAACAGGAAGGCAATTAAGGTCCCAATGTTGACTAGGTTGGTCAGTTGATCCAGTGGCACGAAGCCACCCATGATTGCAATGATCACGGTAATGGTCCGTAGACTGTTGATTGGGTTACCATGAGCATCGATTTTACCCAAGAACTTAGGTAGCAGACCATCGCGGCCAATGGAATAGATCAGCCGTGATGAACTGTAGATCATTGTGACCATCATCGTAAACATCCCGGCTAAAGCACCTAGCGAGATGATCCCGGCAGCCCAGTTTTGGTGAACGACTTGCAGGGCGAAGGACACCGGATCGGCCACGTTGAGTTTCGTGTAGCTGATCATCCCGGTCAACACGATGGCAACTAACACATAGAGCAGCGTGGCAATGATCAAGGTGCCGATGATGCCAATTGGCATATTGCGTTTAGCGTTTTTGACTTCCGCTGCTGAAGAAGAAACGGCGTCAAAACCAAGGTAGGCGAAGAAGACCGCTGAAGAACCGGCTAACACCCCGTGAACCCCAAAGGGCATGAACGGATGCCAGTTACCGGGTTTTATAAAGAACGTCCCAACGACCACAAACAGTAAAATAATGGCAATTTTAACAAAAACAATGATGTTGTTTAGCCGAACGGAAGTTTTCATCCCGTGAGCTAACAGTGACGAAATAACTAACACGATGATGATGGCAATCCAGTTACCGTAGGAATCGTGAGCAATATCTAACGGTCCCACGATGGCTGCCGGAACGTCAATTCCGAAACCTGACATGAAGGATTTAAAGTAAGCACCCCAAGCACTGGAAACGGCCGCGACGGCTAGCACGTATTCCAAGATCAACGCCCAGCCTAGAATCCAGCCGATGATTTCTCCGTAGACCAGGTTGCCATATGAATAGGCACTGCCGGCAACGGGTAGGGCGGAAGCAAATTCGGCGTAACACATGGCAGCGGTTGAGCAGACCACGGCTGCTAAAACAAAGGATAGAATAATACCGGGACCGGCTTTAGTCGCGGCAACGGTACCGGGAAGAATAAAGATCCCGGTCCCAATGACCGCACCAATTCCCAATGCAATCAAATCGACCGCGGACATGGTTTTGACAAATTTCTTGTCGGTTTCCAGATAGCGGTCGACCTTTTCTCGACGAAATAACCGTGAAACTAATGATGACATATTGGTTCCTCCAAAAATAAATAATTAAATATTGAAAAGAATTTTAAATCTATTCTAACCATGTTCACCTTTAAAAGCAATTCTAGCCAGTAAGACCAAATGGAATAATTCGCCATTTTTTGAAAATTTTAGCCAAAACGGGCTTTTCGTAGTTTGCTTGCACCCCTGATTAGGCTAAAATAAGGGGTATCAACATTTTCGGGAGGAATGAATAAAAATGACAACAGAAGTAGCTAGTGGCGCAGTGGTTTATCGGGTTCAAAAAGGTCAGCCAGAGTATCTGTTATTAAAGAGTGCGACCAGTGATTTTTGGGGCTTCCCTAAGGGTCATGTTGAAGGCGATGAGAAGCTGGATGGGACTGCGATCCGCGAAATTCGCGAAGAAACGCAGCTTCACGTGACCATCGATACCAACTATCATGATGAATTGAAGTATGAACTGCCCAATGGCAATCATAAGGAAGTTCATCTGTTTATCAGTGAAGTTCCAGCTGATGTTAAGGTGACTAAACAAGACATTGAAATCAGTGATTATGGCTGGTTTAATGAAACTGAAGCGGTTGACCGGTTAACGTATGATAATTTGAAACAGTTAATGAAGCGGGCACACCAGTATATCGTGGCTAAAATCGCAGCTAAATAATGGGGGAAAACATGAAACACGTCATTGTCATTACGGGTGCAACGGGAACCGGTAAAACAACGGTCAGTACCTACTTAAAAACTAAATATCAAATTCCACGGATCATTACCCACACGACTCGGCCCATGCGGCTCGGTGAAAAAGATGGCGTGGACTACTATTTTGAATCTGATGCCAGTTTCAGTAAGAATCATTATTTAGAATCAGTCACCTACGCGGGTTACCAGTACGGCTCATCGTATGAGGGATTGGAACGGGCCTTTGAAAAGTCAGACCTCGTCAGTATCGTGCTCGATACGAAGGGTGCTGAAACCTATGTCCGTGAATTAAAGCAGCAAGCCTTCATTCTGTTCTTGACGGTGGGAAAGTCGGTGATCTTACACGAACGGCTAAAGGACCGCGGTGACCAGTTAGAAATGATCCAGTCGCGGATCAAAAGTAAGGAATACAGCCGGGATCTCACCCTGCCTGAGGCTTTGAAGCAGATGGCCACGGTGATTCAAAATGACGATTGGAAGCAGACTCAGGATAAATTGGCGGCAATTGTAACGGCCTTAAAAACACCTTCTTTGTAAAACAGATGGACATATGTGTTATTGCGCATGTATTTGTGATACACTGGCTTAAGCGTAATCATTATTATTTAAAATGAAGTTGCTCTCAAAGAGGTGTCTAAACATGCAAACTGAACTTACACAGGCGTTATCAGAACTAAAAAAGAATCATTTGAAGGTCACTAAACAACGTAAAGCGCTGTTAGGCTGTTTACTTCAAAACCAAGATCACTACCATGACGTGACCCTCGTTGATGAGTACATGAGAAAACAGTTTCCGGGGATGAGTCATAATACGATCTACCGCAATATTAAGGAATTCGAAGAAGCTGGCATGGTGGAACAGCAGGTTCAAGGCGATCACGCACGGGTCAAATACCAGTGTGACTTCCGGCACCTGCACCACCATCACTTTATTTGTCAAAATTGCGGTAAAGTTACGGAACTAAAAGAATGCCCAATGGACGTTTTCGAGGCACAATTGCCAGGTTACGACATTGTCGGTCATCGAATTGAACTCTATGGGATTTGTCCGGATTGTCAGAAATTACTCGCAAAGTAATCTAGCTGTAAACAAACCTTATTTAATATTTAAGGTTTGTTTTGTTGTTTATTAATAATAATTTGAGATACTAATAGGATAAGTAATTCAAAGGAGGAATGAAGTATGGCATATCGCACACCACCATTTATTACCCCGTTTGCGATCGTTTCGATTGCAATTGCACTGGGTGCGACCAACGTGGTGGTTAACTCAGTCAGTCATTCTAAAGAAGGAAAACCAACGAGCGCCCAAATCGTTTCAAATAGTGCCATCTCAGGTTCTACTAAGCAATCATCTAATTCTGATAGCAAGTCTTCAAACAAAAAAGATTCCAGCAGCGACAGTTCCAAGAAAAAGGATTCCAGTTCACAGGACAGTCAAAGCAACGCAGATCAAAATAGTTCAAGTACGACTAGCAGCCCAGAAACGGGGACTAGTAATGCTAACCAAACCAGTACGCAGGCAAAGAAATCTGGCAGTCGGTCAACTGGCAACACTGATAATAATAACCGGAACACGACTGGTTCTAAATCGACTACGAGAACACCGCAATCCAATAATACCAACAACACTGCGAATACGAGCAATAATACGCAGACCAATAATACTTCGGGTGGTACCGGTGCTGCTGATACTACGGGCAACGCGAATAATGCCAACCAAACATCGGGACAATAAGGAGGGGACACCACTTGTTTAGTTTCTTAGATATGATCAACCACTACCTGGGATATGTAAACCTAAACGTTAAGCTGAAGAACCGGATCTACACCATTCTTGGCGTCTTTGGTGTTATCTACTTGCTGTACGTATCAGTTCGCTGGATTGGCAACGGGTTCGCGATGCGTGGCAGTTTGATCCTGTTAGTCGCCATTATTTTGGCCTATTTTTCAATCATGAATATTTTTTACTACTTCACTACTAAGAAGGCACCACTGGATATCTCGCCTAAAATTGAAAAAGTTCTGGGTAAGACACTTGGTGGCAGTCCCGAAGAAACTGAAGATGCCAAGCAATCGACCAGAGAACAGCGGGGCAACAGCCTTTTAAACGGGGCGAATATCCCAGCTAACGGCTATTTCGACAGTAAGAAGATCCTGCCTGGTAAAGTGGCAGTTGATTCAGAACAGAGCGAAAACATTTCCCAACTGGCTAATCAGCTGCAGCAAATGAAACTGATGACGCCTAACTACGGCGGACTGGGATCACGTGAACTGGCCCAGCAGATCACGCAAAATAAAAAGCCGGTCTATGCCATCGGCTTAGGGGTAAACATTCCCTACTTTGAGCTGAAGCAGGATGGTCAGCAAATGATCGTGTATGCCGGCATGAATCAAGCCCAAAAACAGCCAATGGGTAAAATTACCACGGTGGGACTGCAGCCGATTGCGGATGTCTACGATAAAGTGAAACTTTATCTGGCTAACGTGATCTTAGTTGGTGGGCCATACATGGTAATGGGACGCAATGAGCCCATTGAAAAGCAGGCACCATACACCATTCGGGTTCAATTAGCTTATGAACGAGACACTAAGACACACGCACCGCAGGCTAGTGAAAAAGCGGCGGCTCAGCCAAGTGCTGCTCGGTCCACGTTAACGACTAGAGAACCAGCCTCCAGAATGAAACGATATCACTAAAAGAATAGTTAGTTCAGCAAAACAGGTTGCCTAATTTAGGGAGCCTGTTTTTTGTTGGGCTTAAGCGGTTGATATGCTTTAAGCTCTAATGAAAATTTCATGGTTGTAAAGTGAATATTTTAAAATAAATGAATATTTTTCCGGCTCATGAAAAAATTATCGCGGTCAAATAAACCTGATTTAACAGTATTTTGGTTGCTGCACAAGCCGATGTGACGGACTTTAAGCGGTTGAGTGCTTTGACCAATGAGTGAATATGGTTTAATATTTATAGTGAGTTAAAATTAGAAGTGTATGAAATTAATCGAGACGTTTTAGTGTCGCGGACGTACATTTTTAACCAAGCGCAACTCAAGCGAACCTAATATCGAATGATTTTCAGCCGTCAAAGCGAGCAGGCTGTATGCCTCTGTCGGACCCATGCAGCTTGTTCGCTTATCTCGTTGTAGATTATTTTTAGGAATTAGTCGCTATTTTCATAAGGTGGAGGGGAAAAACATGTCAATGATTGAATTTCACAATGTTCAAAAGTATTACGGCGACTTTCATGCGCTGCATGATATCAACCTAACCATTGATGCTGGTGAAACCGTGGTGCTGATCGGCCCATCTGGTTCTGGTAAATCAACGCTGATTCGGACAGTTAACGGGTTGGAACGGATTCAGGAAGGTCAGCTGATTGTCAATGGTCAAGATCTAGCTAACCGGAAAACGGACATGAACCGGATTCGGAAGAACGTCGGGATGGTGTTTCAACATTTTAATCTCTATGCGAATAAAACTATTTTGGAAAATATTATGCTGGCACCGCGACTAGTTTTGAAACGGCCAGAAGAGGAAAATAAAAAGATTGCCATGGATATGCTGGATCGAGTTGGTCTAGCTGATCAAGCACCAAAGATGCCGGCACAGCTTTCTGGTGGGCAGCAGCAGCGTATTGCGATTGCCCGCTCACTAGCGATGCGGCCTAAAGCGCTGTTATTTGATGAACCAACCAGTGCCTTGGATCCGGAAATGATCGATGATGTGCTAAACGTTATGAAAGACATTGCTAGAGATTCTTCTATGACCATGCTGGTGGTAACCCACGAAATGGGGTTTGCGCGTGAAGTGGCTAACCGAGTTGTCTTCATGGCGGATGGTCATATTCTGGAAGATGACACGAAAGAGAAATTCTTTGATGGGCAGCCAAGTAACGAACGTGCCCGTCAGTTCTTAAGCAAGATTATCACTCATTAAAAGTCAGGAGATGTGAGCATGAAGAAGGTATTCCGATTGGTCAGCATTATCGTCTCTAGTCTTGCGTTACTGCTGGTACTGACCGCTTGCGGCTCAAAATCGCTGGCGAATCAAAACGTGATGACACGTGCTAAGCAGACTAATACGATTACTTGGGGTGTTAAAGCTGATACGAAATTGTTTGGCTTAATGGACGTTAAAAACGGACAGATCAAAGGATTTGAAGTTGATATGGCCAAAGCGCTCACCAAACAAATTTTAGGACCCAAAGGTAAAGCAGATTTCGTTCAGGTGACGAGTTCAACGCGGATGCCGTTACTTAGAAACGGTAATATCGATGCCATTATGGCAACGACGACGATTACACCGCAACGGGAAAAACAAGTTGATTTTTCACGGTCATACTTCGATGCCGGACAATCACTGCTGGTCAAAAAGGGCAGTCCCATTAAAAGTGTTAAAGATCTGAACAAAAACGGGGCCACAGTGATCGGTGTGGTTGGTTCTAATTCCGTTCAAAACATTGCTAAATTTGCACCCAAGGCCAAAGTGTTACAACTTTCGGATTACGCCCAAGCTGTGACGGCATTGAAATCCGGTCAAGGTGAAGCCTTAACCACTGATAACGGTATTTTAGGTGGGATGGCAGTTGAAAATCCAGGCTATGTACTAACTGGCGGTGCCTTTACTAAAGAGCCGTACGGAATCGCAATCAACAAGCACCAGCCCCAGTTTAAACGGAACCTTAATTCCGCGTTGACTCGGGTTGAACAGAGTGGCGAGTACAACCGCATTTTGAAAAAGTGGTTTGGTAACGTGCCTGGGATGAATGTGAAGGAGATGGAACGATGATAGCTATTTTTCATAACTATGGCGGTCTATTGCTCCAGGGATTTGGTCAGACGCTTTTGTGCAGTATTATTGCACTCCTCTTTAGTTTGATCATTGGATCGATGTTTGCTATTTTTGAAGTCACACCGGTCAAATCTCTCAGGGTAATCGCCCGAGTTTACATTGAAGTTTTTCGGAACATTCCATTGCTGGTTATTACGATGTTCTTTTACGTGGTGATTCCCATGTTTGTGACGAAGATCAGCGGGTTTGCTGCCGGGACGGTTGGTCTAACGATTTATACCTCAGCCTTTATCGCTGAAACGGTGCGTTCTGGGATCCAGTCAGTGGATCCTGGTCAAATGGAAGGTGCCCGTGCTAATGGGCTATCGTGGTGGCAAGCAATGCGCCACATTGTTCTACCACAGGCCTTTCGTTACGTGATTCCACCACTGGGTAACCAATTTATTAACCTAGTTAAAAATTCATCAGTCCTCGCCTTCGTGGCTGGGTTTGATTTGATGTATCAAGGTAACGTCATTGCTTCAGACTCGTTGAATACCATGACCACCTACGTTGTGATCGGTATTTTATACCTAATCATTACGTTACCGCTGAGTTACTGGATGCGTTATCTCGAAAAGAAGTTAGCCTAGGGGGGTGCAGTCATGAAAGACTTTATTAATGCTTATTCGTGGATCAACATTCATTACTTGCTTCAAGGCCTTTGGATCACGGTGGCTGTATCCGTGGTTTCCATCATCGGCAGCTACGTTTTAGGGTCTATTTTAGGAATTATCCGCTACGTGAATATTAAGATCGTTTCACCAGTCGTTGGTTTGATTATTGATATTATTCGTAACTTACCATTACTGCTGATCATCTTCTTTACTTACTTTGGCTTACCAAACTTAGGCTTTCGGCCCAGCAGTGTTTGGGCGACCATTATCGCTTTGACGGTGTTTGAATCCACGATGATCGCTGAAATTGTGCGGTCAGGGATCGCAGCCGTTGATCCTGGTCAAATGGAAGGTGCCCGAGCCAATGGGTTAACTTATGGTCAAGCCATGTACCATATTATTCTGCCACAGGCGATGAAAAAGATGATTCCGGCGCTGGTCAGTCAATTTATTTCACTGATCAAGGATACGTCTTTGGCAACGATCATTGTGCTGCCAGACCTGATGCATAACGCGCAGATTGTTTATGGTCAAAATTCAACCTACATTTTACCAATGTTCTTAATGATCGCGATTATGTACTTCATTGTCTGCTACGCCTTGTCGGTACTGTCACGTTCGCTGGAACGGCGGATGAGTTAGCGGTGCTGATTCTAATGTAAAAAATAGAAGTCAATTCTCCTTAAATTAGGAAAACTGACTTCTATTTTTTGGCTATTTGTACGCTTACTGTTCCAAAACGTATTTTTCAAATCGTTGATAATCAACGCTAGTGACTTCTGCTGTGATCTTTGTCCCGTTGGCGAGGTAGTCAGTGGATTTGACGCTGGCATGGTCGTTCAAATACGAAACGATGTCGCCCTTTTCAAATGGAATCAGGAAGGTAGCGGTCACGTAGTTCTTGAAGACCTTTTCTCGGATCACTTGAACCAGAAGGTCAATTGAAGCCGGATCCTTGGCGGAAACCACGATTTCATCCCCCGCTCGAGAAGGGTAGTCCTGATCCGTTAAATCAGCCTTGTTATAAACGGTGATCATGGGCAGATCAGGAACCCCAATTTCGGATAATGTCTGCTTAGTCGTAGACATCATATCGATCCGGTTGGGACTGGAATAGTCGACCACTTGGACTAACAGATCAGCGTTGGCAGCTTCATACAAAGTGGACTTGAACGCTTCAATTAAAGTGGTTGGTAACTGTGAGACAAATCCAACCGTATCACTGAGCAGCAACTTCTTAGCATCATCAAACTGCAACTGGCGAACACTAGTGTCCAAGGTGGCAAAAAGCATATTTTTCACCATGACTTGTTTGTCTTCGTTCATGCCGTAGCGTTTAACCAATTCGTTCATAATGGTTGATTTACCCGCGTTGGTATAACCAATTAGCGCCACGTTAGGCAACTGAATGCGTTCGCGTTGCTGCCGTTTGACCGCTGCGGATTTATCGACGTCCTTTAGTTCATGTCTGACATGGTTGATCTGTCGCTGAATCGTCCGGCGGTTTAATTCAACCTGCGCTTCACCGGCACCACGGTTGGTGAAGCCACCACCGGAGCTGGTACCCGTTTGTTGGTCCAGTCGTTGGTTCATGGCCGTATGCAAGCGCGGCATTTGATACTGTAATTTAGCCAATTGAACTTGCAGTTTCGCTTCACGGGATTGTGCCCGGTTAGCGAAGATGGCGAGGATCAAACCAGTTCGGTCCATCACTGGCACCTTGACGATCTTTTCCAAGTTTCTGATTTGGCTAGGGGTTAATTCATCGTTTGCAACGACGATTTCAGCCCCAGTATCGACGACAATGTCGCGGAGTTCTTCAACTTTACCAGTGCCAAAATAAGTTCCGGCAACTGGTTGACTGAGATTTTGTACGGTGGTTTCGACCACGTTCATGTTATTAGCTTCTGATAATGCTTTTAACTCTTCCATGGCATAATCAAAGTTATAGCGCCCTGTATTAAGGCCAATGTTGATGACCGGCACAAGTTCGCTGTTATCCATGTTGTCACCATCCTTAGTGTTTAGCCCCAGTATAACATACGTCTTACTAGATAGAACGAGGTGACGAGGGGGCCTAATTGATTTTACACAATTGTATTTAAATAAGTGGCAGTTTACAATTAAGAGCGGGTTTTATTCAGCTTTGCAAGGGGTAACGTGATATACAATAGTTTATAAAACGAAAAGATATTCTAATGAACGAAAATATATGCAAATTTTGTGACCAATAACCCCAAGTTTAGCTGAGTTAGATACTTAAGATGATAAAATCACATTGATTTTAATCCTTTTCTAATATACAATTTAATACAAGAATTCGTTCATACTTGTTATTAAACGTTTTTCCGGAAATCTGTGGGAGTGACATTATTATGAGGTTGAGTCGAATTTTAGCATTAAGCGCTGTTTCGGGTGCTTCGTTGCTATTATTAGCTGCTTGCGGTTCTCAAAATAAGCGGCATTTAGCGCGCAGCCAAACGCTGCACTGGGTGGAAAGTGCCGATCTGCCTACTATGGATCCTTCAAAATCCACGGATGTTGTCAGTGGCGGGGCGCTACATAACGTTGATGAAGGGCTGCTAAGAATTGGTCAGGGGTCTCAATTACGGCCCGGTGTCGCGAAAACGTACCAGGTCTCCAAGAATGGCAAAACCTGGACCTTTGATCTGCGGCACTCTAAATGGAGTAATGGCCGTCCGGTAACCGCCGCTGACTTTGTTTATGGCTGGCGTCGGACCGTTAAACCAAGTACCGCTTCGCAGTTTGCTTATCTCTATGATCACGTTAAAAACTACGACGCCATTCATAAAGGAAAACGAGCACCCACTCAATTAGGGGTCAAGGCTCATGGTCCGTATCAGTTAGTCGTGACGCTATCACGACCCCAGAGCTATTTTAAATACCTTGTAGCTGCCCAGGCCTTTTTACCGCAGAGTCGGCAGACCGTTGAAAGATACGGCACTAAATACGCTACTAACTCTAGTGATGCGGTGTACAACGGTCCGTTTAAGCTGACCGGCTGGCAGGGGACCAATGATAACTGGACGTTACAAAGGAATCGTCGGTATTGGAATGCGAAACAGACGAAACTTCGGGCAGTTAAGGTTCAGGTCATTAAAAATCAAGGCACTTGGCTCAGTCAGTATCAAAGTGGCAAGGTTGATGAACTGATGACCGATGGCACCCAGTACCGGCAGCTAAAAAAGTCGCCTGAAATGCATATCCGCAATTCAGCTTCCATGTTTTACCTGGAGTTTAACCAACGGCAAGGGTTCTTTAAGAATAACGTTGATGCGAGAAAGGCAGTTGCGCTAGCAATTGATCAACCGGCGTTAACGAAGAATATTTTGGCTGATGGGTCACAGGCACCGAAGGGTTTAGTTCCTACTCAACTAGCCAAAAGGGGTGGTACCGATTTCGCGGATGCCGCGTACGTTAAATCGGGGACTACCTATGATTTGCAGCAGGCACGGGTCCTTTGGAAAAAGGCGTTGCAACAGTCTGGCAGATCGCGGATCACGCTGAATATATTGGCAGATGATACACCAGTTGGTAAAAAGACGACCGAGTTTATTCAAAGCCAGCTGACCAAGTTGCCAGGGTTAAAAATTACCATCACCAACGTGCCGTTTAACGTGCGGCTATCCCGTTCCGCGACCGGTGCGTTCAACATGGTCGTGAGTGCTTGGATCGCCGACTTTCCTGATGCCATCTCGTTTAGTTCACTGTTCACTTCCCATAACGCGTATAATCGTGGTCATTGGCAGAATCAAGGCTATGATACGGATGTGCAGAATGCTGAGGGTAAGGATGCTAATGATCCTGACGCGCGCTGGAACGATTTAGTAAGTGCCGAGAAGATCCTGATGCAGCAGCAAGGCGTCGTGCCATTGTATCAACGCAGCCAAGCACAGATGCTCAAGCCTTACGTGCATGGTGTGCAGTACTTCCCAACGGGCGCGCAATGGGACTTCAGTCGGGCATATATTTCTGATCACCAATAAAGCTCACCGGATAAGTGAGTTAGTCGTGAGAACAAAGGATGACAAAACGTCATGCTTTGGTTTTACATATTTTTAAAAACCGTGTCATTATGTTAACTAGTAAGTAGAATGAGAGGTATCTTCATGGCGAAATATTTATTAAAGCGGATTTTTTATCTGCTGTTAACCTTATTCATCGTCATCACCGTAACGTTTTTTCTGATGAAATTACTGCCTGGGACACCGCTGCAAAACCAGCAAAAGTTATCACCCACAGAGCAGCATTTGATTTTAAAACAGTACGGTCTGACTAAGCCCGTTTGGCAGCAGTATTTGACTTACGTTGCCGGTGTGTTTCACGGTAACTTCGGGACGTCCTTCCAGTTCAGTGATCAGCCGGTTTCTTACTTGATCTCAAGTCGAATCGGACCGTCACTTCTGTTAGGGACGCAAGCAATGATTTTAGGTGTTATTCCTGGTATTCTAGTGGGTGCATTAGGTGCCATCAAGAAGAACACCTGGGTCGATACCAGTATGACGGTGATTTCAATTCTGGGAATTTCGATCCCCAGTTTCGTGCTGGCGGTCTTACTGCAATACTTTGTGGGACTGAAATTACAGTGGTTCCCAATTGCTGATTGGGGCGGGTTCGCCTACACCGTTTTGCCAACTATTGCGCTGGCCGCGTCGCCGTTTGCGGATACGGCGCGGTTCACGCGAACGGAAATGGTGGACGTGTTAAATTCCGATTACATTGAACTGGCCAGAGCCAAAGGATTAAGTAAGTGGGGCGTGATCTATCACCATGCCTTGCGAAATAGTTTAATTCCAGTTGTGACCATCATTGGACCACTGGCCGTTAATATTATGACTGGATCAATGGTTATTGAAAACATCTTCTCCATTCCAGGGATTGGGGAACAATTCGTTAAGTCAATCCTGACCAACGATTATCCAACCATCATGGCCGTGACCATCGTGTACAGTGTCATGTTAATGGTTGTGCTGCTGATTACCGATATTGTTTACGGCATTATTGACCCACGAATTCGAATTTCTGGTAAGAGTAATTAATTAGGAGGTAAAAAAATGGCTGACGAAGTGAAACTTCCTGCAGATAGTTTTGAACCTCTTGATAAGTCAAAACATCTCGACAGTGAAAAAATTGCAGCGCCTAATCTGACCTTTACGCAAGATGCCTGGCGCCGTTTAAAAAAGAATAAAAGTGCTATTATTGCGATGATCATCCTTGTGATCTTCTTTATTTTGGCGTTTGGTTCAGCGTTTATCTCACCGCATAATCCCAACGCAGTGAACCCGCAATTTGCGAACTTACCGCCTAAATGGCCCGGTGTTAACATCAATGGCGTTAACGGGACACTGGTTCAGGCAGGCAGTCGGGTCAATGCGTATCAAGCTGCTGGTGCCGGTGCTGGCGTGCATTACTGGTTAGGAACCGACTATCTTGGCCGAGATATGCTTTCTCGGATCCTCTTTGGGACCCGAATCTCGTTGACCGTTGCGGTGGTTGCCACGGCGGTAGATTTACTGATTGGTGTTAGTTTTGGTCTGTTTTCCGGCTGGAAGGGTGGCTGGATCGATAACTTCATGCAACGGGTCATTGAAATCATCATGTCGATTCCAACACTGGTTGTCGTTGTGCTGTTGATTTTGATTCTCAAACCCGGCATGATGTCGATTACTTTGGCAATTGCGTTTTCAAGCTGGACGACCATGGCCCGGCTGATACGAGCGCAGACCATGGAACTAAAGGAACAGGAGTACGTGCTGGCAGCACAGACGTTGGGTGAAAGTTCGATCAAAATCGCCTTCAAACACTTACTGCCTAACCTGTCCAGTATCATTATCATTCAAACGATGTTCACCATTCCCAGCGCAATCTTCTTTGAAGCCTTCCTATCCTTTGTCGGGATTGGGATCAGTGCGCCACAGGCTTCATTAGGGACGCTGTTAAATGATGGTCAGAAAAACTTTCAATTCTTACCTTATCAAATGTGGTATCCAGCGATTGTCCTGTCAGTGATTATGATCGCCTTTAACATTTTTGCTGATGGGCTGCGGGATGCCTTTGATCCGCAGACGAAAGAGTAGGTGAGGCTAAACTATGCAAAGTAAAGAAAACATTTTAGAGGTCAATCACCTCAAAATCAATTTCAGCACCTACGCGGGTACGGTCAAGGCGATTCGAGACGTGAGTTTTAATTTAAAAAAGGGTGAAACCTTAGCCATCGTTGGTGAATCTGGTTCTGGTAAGACGGTGACGACCCGGTCCATCATGGGATTGCTGGCGAATAACGCTGTGGTGACAGGCGGTAACGTTTTGTTTCACGGCAAAGACGTGCTGAAGATGTCACAAAAGGAATTGGAAGCCTTACGTGGGGCGAAAATTGCCCAGATCTTCCAAGACCCCATGACGTCGCTGGATCCCACTATGCGGATCGGCCGGCAGATTGCTGAGCCGCTGATGGTGCATCAAGGCGTTAAAAAGAGTAAAGCTATGGCACAGGCTTTGGAAATGATGAAGCTGGTCGGTATCACGGATGCAGAGAACCGCATCAACGACTATCCCCACCAATTTTCAGGCGGGATGCGGCAACGAATCGTGATCGCCATTGCGCTGATCAACTACCCGGAGATCCTGATTGCCGATGAACCGACGACTGCTTTGGATGTGACCATTCAAGCACAGATTCTGGATTTGATGCGTGAACTGCAGGATAAGATCTCAACTTCCATCATTTTCATTACCCATGATTTGGGCGTGGTTGCCGGTATGGCAGACCGCGTGGCTGTCATGTATGCGGGTAAAATTGTGGAATTTGGGACCGTGGATGAAATTTTCTATAATCCTAAGCACCCGTACACGTGGGGACTTTTAAGCTCAATGCCCACGCTAGATACTAACAGTGACGAACTGCCGTCTATTCCAGGGACGCCACCAGATCTGCTGGATCCGCCGAAGGGTGACGCTTTTGCGCCCCGAAACCCGTACGCGTTGAAGATCGATACGGAAAAGGAACCGCCATTCTTCAAGGTATCCGATACCCATTACGCGGCGACCTGGCTCTTGCATCCGGATGCACCAAAAGTCACGCCACCAGAACAAATTATTGAACGGCAAAAAAAGTTTGCTAAAATGCAGCAGCAATTAGAAAATAAGAAATTGCATCATAAAGTCGAGGAAACGGAGGAACAGCCATAATGGAACTGGATAACGCTAAAAAAGTGCTGGAAGTCAGTCATTTGAAACAGTACTTCAACATGGGCAAAAAAGACGAAGTCAAGGCTGTTGACGATATTTCCTTCGACATTTATGAAGGTGAAACCTTCGGGCTGGTTGGCGAATCCGGTTCGGGTAAGACCACTGCTGGTCGGGCAATCATTCATTTGTACACGCCAACTAGCGGGTCGATCAAGTTTAATGGACAAGAAATTGTTGGTCTGAAGGATCACAAAAAGATGAAGCAGTTTCGCCGGGATATGCAGATGATCTTTCAAGATCCATACGCCTCATTGAATCCGCGGATGAAGGTCAAAGACATTGTGGCTGAAGGTATCGATATTAATCATTTGGCGAAAAATGACGCTGACCGCAGTAAGCAAGTGGCAGACTTGCTGGCCACTGTTGGATTGAACCGCGACCATGCCAGCCGTTATCCCCATGAATTTTCCGGGGGGCAGCGGCAACGAATCGGGATTGCCCGAGCGTTAGCAGTTCAGCCGAAATTCATTATTGCTGACGAACCAATTTCGGCGTTGGACGTTTCGATTCAAGCGCAAGTGGTCAACCTGTTAAAGAAGCTGCAACGTGAGCGTAAATTAACGTTCTTGTTCATTGCTCATGATCTGTCGATGGTGAAGTATATTTCGGACCGCATCGGCGTGCTGCATTATGGCCGGATGCTGGAAGTTGGGACTTCGGATGAAGTTTATAATCACCCGTTGCATGACTATACTAGAAGCCTGCTGTCGGCGGTGCCGGTACCCGATCCAGAGTACGAGCGCACGCGGACGCAGATCAAGTATGATCCGAAGTACGAAGATGGCTCTAAGAAGCGTGAATTAGTTGAAATTGTCCCGCATCACTTTGTCCAGTGCAGTTCGGATGAGATTCCGATGTATCAGGAAAGAGCAAAAGCGATGGGGTTAAGTGTTAGAGCGTGAAAGAACACGGGTTGATTCCAGAGTATAAGGACACAAAAACAGGTTTCCCTGAACTGGGGGAAACCTGTTTTTGTGTCCTTATACGGCCGGAATCAGTGTTCTTGAACGCGTTTTCTACCAAAAGACAACCCTTTTATAAGATGGTTTAGGGAAATTAGGGCATACTTAAATAGACCTACTGATTTTAGCTTTTTTCGTGATAAAATA
>NZ_BJDO01000020.1 GCF_005405185.1 Secundilactobacillus hailunensis | reverse complement strand
AACCAAGAAAACATGTTTATCCGAATCTTCCAAATCGCTGCTTAGTCCCTATTGCGAATGCCCCTAGAACAAAGGGTTATTTAGTGTACCCAAAATCCATTTAAAGGGTACAAAGTCCCGATATTTCCGATCTCGACCACTCAAATCCCGTAAGCAACAAAGAGCTTCCTCCGAAGAGAAAGCTCTAAATATAATCAAGTCGTTAATCAACACCGTTTGACAAAGACCCAAATGCTTTAGCCATGAGGACTTTTTGTTTGGTTAGTCTAATTGATCATCCACGCGGTTATAGTAAGCCACGGAAATGTCGTCGCCGCGCACTTCCAGCTTGGTTACGGAACCGTTCAAGGCAGACACCGCGATGTTGATGTCGGGCTGAAACCGGGACACGATGCTGCGGATGGTTGTCCCGTGGCTAGCCACTAAGACCTTATCGCCGTCGCTGCATTCAGCCATTAGCCGGTCAAATCCCGGTTGCAACCGGGCCCAGTACGTGGCGTTATCCTCAGCGTCGTGGTAGGGGTCTAAAGCGGCAATGCGGTCCTTCATGCCTTCAATGGTATAAGCCGTGATCATGGCATTAAACGTATCGTTGCCATCAGGGCCACCGATCATGTGCCAGGACTGCAGGTCGTCGTTACCTTCAAAATAGCCGAAGTTTTCTTCCCGAAAAGCCGGTTCGATAGTCGCTTCCTTAACCGTGCCGCTGTTAGCTGCCAAAATGTATTTAGCAGTCCGTTGCGCCCGGAGTGAATCGCTGGTATAAGCCTTAGTGAAGGGAATCTGTGCCAGTCGTTGTCCTGCATCCTGGGCATCGTGGACACCCTTGTCAGTAAGCGCGGAATCGATCCATCCTTGAATCCGGTGGTATTTGTTCAAAACGGTTTGCCCATGACGGACAAAGTAAACGTCAAAATTAGCCAATGGTTGTTGCCTCCGATAATAGATTATTAGTTGAGTTTACCCAGTTCTTGGCGAATCCGGGCTGAATCTTGCTTGTTACTGGTGAAGAGAATCCGGTCGTTTAGTTTCAGTGGCGTATCACCACTAGGCCGAACGAAACGTTGATCACGGTAAATTTGGGCGATGGTGATGTCATCAATGAAGGGCAGATTGCGAACCTGAATATCAACGTACTTGTGATTACGCAGTTGAACTTCGTAGACCGAGGCCGTGGTTGAGGTAAGCAGTTCGATTGTCGATGGCGTTTCAATCAAACTTCGCAGCATACTGATCTGCACGTCAGGCGTACTGTAAACTTCCACGCCCATTTCGGTTAAGGTATCTTTACGTTCATCCAAAATATTAGGATCTTCGAATCTGGCAATTACTCGTGGCACACCGTATTGTTTAGCTGATTTAGCTAAACGGTAGTTTTCCTTGGAGTTACTTTGACCAAGAACCATAATGTCAGTGTCGAACACGTCTTGGTCAACCAAATCGTCAGGAACGAGGTTTTCCAGCAAATGCACGTCGATTTCACTGTTAAAGGCCCGGTAGTTACGTTCCTGATCCGTATACATATGGATATCGTAGCCGTTTTCCGTTAACTGCTGTGCAACGGGCACGGTCAGCAGGTTGGTGCCGATAAAATGCACGTTGAGCGGTTTAGCATCGGCGGGCTCCACGCTGTAACGGCTGTTGAAAATCAACGGGCCAATCACGCAGGTAAGAATGGCAGCTAACAGGAAGGCGCCAGATTGTTGAGCGGTAATGCGATGCAAATGCTGAGCGACTTGCAAAATGGCTAGCACAACGGTCAGTGTAGTGGTGGCCATGGCTGTTCCGGCAAAGGCGTTACCACCTTTGAACCGGAGCCGCAGAACTGGGTACACGGCAATTTTAGCCACTAAATAAGCAATTAGGAAAACGGGAATTAGAATTAAGGTTTTCGGATCAGCCAGCAGGGTTCGCAGGTTCAATCCCACACCGCTCATAATGAAGAAGATCGGGATAAAGAAGCCATAGCCAATGGAGTCTAGCCGGACTTTAGTTTCTTCGTGAGGCTGCAGCAGCTTGATGACGATCCCGGCTAAGAACGCCCCCAGGATGCCTTCAGCACCGACGGATTCGGCAATGGTGACTAATAACACAATGACGAAAAACGACAGCCGGACGTCCAATTGAGTCGTGGATTTATTGATGCGGTCAAAGAATTTGAAGAACGGTTGAAACCGCCAAACTAATACCGCGGCGGCCAATAAAATCAGCAGCAAGAGCCACAGTGACTTAGAAGTCGGGCTGTAGACGGAAGCGTAGAACGTTAGCCCCAGCATGGGTACCACTTCACCTAATGCTGAAATCAGTAAAATGGTTTGGCCAAAGGGTTTACTTAGCAGTTCCTTTTCCTTCAGGGCTGCAATAACAATCCCCAGTGAAATGGTCATAAATAAGATCATGGCCAGCCACAGGTCGGAGAACAGTCCTGAGAACTTTAACAGTCCGGCGAGGATGAATGCCATTGCGATGATCGTGGCATAACTCATGAACGCCAAGGCTACCGGTGAATACTTGGGCGCATTGACGGACTGCTTTTGTTCCAGCGGGGTCAGTTCATTGCGCTTGCGGCTAAACAGGCTAAAGTCAATTTCTAGCCCGCTTAAGAACAACAGCACGATCACACCGACGTCTTTCAACATACTCAGCGTGGCGTTGCCGTGAATAATGTTTAACAGGCTGGGACCCAAGATCACCCCAACGATGATCTCGATGACCGCGGTGGGCAGCAAGGTTAATTTAAACCGGGCCATGATCAGCGGAATAACCAGTGCAGCTAACAGAATAATGACTAATGAAAGTTGATCCATAATATTACCTCGAATTTAAAGGATTTTAATGAAGCGCGATTGTTTCTTATTAGATGTAATTAGTGCTATACTAGACTATCGAATTTATGACTGGAGGGCGCTATGGCAGAGACGATTAAACAGCAAGAACAAGCACATTTAGATGTGGTCATTGATAAGATTAAAATTGCTCAGGCTAAATCGCAAGAACGAATCGACAACGCAAAGTCGGATGAATCGGGTATTCGTAACAACCTGGTCAACGAATTGCGGCTAAAGACCGATTCCTACGAAGGCATCATGGAAACCGGCCTGTCCGTTCATCAGCAGCAGCAACAGTTAAACGAGCGTCAAAATAGCTGGCAGCATGCCACCGATGAATTAAATACGTTGAAGAAAATGGAGAAGACCCCGTATTTTGCGCGGATCGATTTTCATGAAGAGGGCGAACCCAAAACTGAGGCGATCTATATTGGATTGGCATCGTTTTCGGATGAACCTGATCGTTTTCTAGTATATGACTGGCGTGCGCCGATTTCTAGTGTTTATTACGATGGCGGACTCGGCAACGTGACCTACCAGACGCCCGATGGCGAGCAAACGGTCAATCTGAAGCTGAAGCGTCAGTTCCAGATCGCAGACGGGAAGATCAAAACGGTCTTTGACACCGAAGAAGCCGTGGGTGACGCGATGCTGCTGGATGCGCTGAGTGAAAAGTCCGATACTAAGATGAAGAGTATCGTGACCACCATTCAAAAAGAGCAAAACCAGATCATTCGTGATACCAAGTCCGACCTGCTGTTCGTTCAAGGGGCAGCCGGTTCTGGGAAGACCGCGGCCGTACTGCAGCGTGTTGCTTGGCTGCTGTACCGTTATCGCGGGAAATTAACTTCTGGCCAAGTGATCCTGTTCTCACCTAACCAATTATTTAACGACTATATCAACCAAGTGTTACCAGAACTTGGTGAGCAAAATATGGTTCAGATGACTTATTATCAATATACCGGCCACCGGGTCCCTAAGCTGTCAGTGGAAACGCTGGCGCAACGCTTCAACGAGGATTACAGTCCGGCTGAAGAACGCATCGACTCACTAAAGGGCAGTCTGGCCTTTTACAATGCCGTTACTGCGTATGCCAACCATTTGGAAAAAGAGGACATGATCTTCCGCAACATCAACTTCAAGGGGAAACCGTTCTTTACTAAGGAAAAGATTCACGACATTTATTACAGTTTTAATGAAAATTACCGGCTATTCAACCGTTTAGATGGCACGCGGGAGCAGTTGATCAAGCTGCTTAACCGGCGAATCAGTTCTGAAATGCGCGCCAAGTGGGTTGAACAGGCCGTTCAAGATCTCAGCACCGAAGAAATGAACCAGATGAAGGGTGAAGATCCAAAAGAAATCGAAGACGCCGACAAGGAATACAAGTTCTACGCCCGTAAGATCGTCATGAAGGCCTTTGCACCTATTCGCCAAGCGGTGGTGCGTAACCGTTTCTTGAGTATCAACGGTCAAATGATCCATATGCTGCGCAGTATTCCGGCCATCATTAATTTGGATGATTATGGCATTACCAAGGCTGACTGGAAGGCCAGCGTTGAGCGAGCCATTACAGAACTTAAGCAGGCTAAATTAACGCTGAGCAACATTTCACCCTATCTCTATTTGTACGATAAGATGACGGGCCACAAGGGTGAAAAAGAGATGCGCTACGTCTTCATTGATGAAATTCAAGACTACACACCGTTCCAACTGGCTTACCTGAAGTTTAGCTTTCCACGTGCCAAGTTCACCCTGTTAGGGGATCTGAACCAGGCTATCTTTACCAAGGAAAACAGTAAGACCTTACTAAGCGAGCTGAGTACCATGTTCGATCCGGAAAAGACCCGGGTCGTGCAGCTGACGCAATCCTACCGGTCAACGGAGCAGATCACCGACTTTACCCGCCATATTCTGGTCAACGGTGAAGCGGTGAAGGCCTTTGACCGTAACGGCGCGCTGCCAGTCATCAGCGTGCAGCCAGACCGCCAAGCAACGTTAAACCGGCTGATCAAGCAGCTTAAAGAAAATAACCATGAAAAAGAGACTACAGCGATTATCGGCAAGACGTTAGCGGAATGCCGGAA
Organism: Secundilactobacillus hailunensis; assembly: GCF_005405185.1. Lineage (GTDB taxonomy): Bacteria > Bacillota > Bacilli > Lactobacillales > Lactobacillaceae > Secundilactobacillus > Secundilactobacillus hailunensis. The sequence continues at coordinate 37,505 of NZ_BJDO01000020.1, read as the reverse complement.
TCTCGCCAAAGCACTGCATGATGCCGGCGTTAAAGCTACTTTGATCCAGTCGGAAAATCAGCGGCTGGCACCAGGTATTATTGTCGTGCCATCCTTTCTTGCCAAAGGCTTGGAATTTGACGCGGTGATCGTCTGGGAAGCTTCTGATCAGACTTACCATGACGATGGCGAACGACAATTGCTGTACACCATCTGTTCACGGGCGATGCATCAGCTGACCGTGCTGGCAACGGGGACTTTATCGCCGTTGTTTGACACGGTGCCAACGGATGAGTATGTCAGGGAATAGGGCTTATCAGAGGCGTTAAAATAGGTTTAAAAAGCGATTGGATCCGTTAGTGATCCGGTCGCTTTTAAATCATCAGCGGTTATTGTGTTTATGATATAGCGCTTACCAGATGGCTCGTGTATAATAGGATTCAATTTAGTATTTACGGAATATAATGAGGCTGACACGAATGATGGATTTGATGAATTACGATGTATTTAGCAAACGCGAATGGCGCGACTTTTATCAGGACGCATCAGTACCGTTGACTCAAGCGAGTCTGAGACAGATCAAGGCTTTTAATGACCGCATCTCACTGCAGGATGTGCAGGATATTTACATTCCCTTAGTTCACTATCTCAGGCTGCTGATCAAGCACTTCGATGAGTGGCAGGATTCTAAGGCCGGCTTTTTACGCCAGCAGCCCCGGCACGTGCCCTATATCATTGGCATTGCCGGTAGCGTGGCGGTGGGGAAGAGTACCACGGCGCGGCTGCTAAAAGTACTGCTGAATCACTTTTTTTCAGATCAGCGGATTGAAATGCTCACCACTGATGGGTTCCTGTATTCCACGGCAGAATTAAAAAAACGCGGGCTGATCACGCGCAAGGGGTTTCCGGAAAGCTATGATATGAAGGCTCTGATTACCTTTTTAAATGACGTTAAATCAGGCAAGCAGCTGATGGAGGTCCCCGTTTATTCCCACAAAATCTACGACATCGTGCCCAATGAGGTGCAGGAGATCGAGCAGCCGGATGTGCTGATCATTGAAGGTATCAACACGCTGCAACTACCCAGTTCGGAACAGATCTACGTCTCGGACTTTACCGACTTTTCCATTTACGTTGACGCGCGGCCTAAATTGATTGAGGAATGGTATCTGGAGCGGTTTAAAGCCCTGCTGAAGCTGGCGGAAAACGATCCGGATAACTACTATCATTCCTATACTAAGATGCCGTTAAAAGACGCGGTAGAAGAGGCCAAGAGTATTTGGTTCAATGTGGATCTGCCGAACCTGGAAGATTATATTTTGCCGACTCGCAGTCGGGCGAACATGATCATTCATAAGGGCGAGCAGCACATTATTGACCAAGTAATGCTGCGAAAGTCATAATGTTGACAGAAATGTCTGGTAAACGTAACCGTTAACAAGTTGAACGAGGCGCTTTGATTAAAATGTTCGGTAGAAGCCGAACAATTAAAACTTGCTCATTTTGATTGACCGTGATTAGAACAATCTGTATAGTGTAACTAATGGTTTCAAACCCTGTTTGATATAAGAAAGGTGTGAATGGATTGGCAAAGGTGGATTTATCGTCCTTTGATAAGATCATTGTGCTGGACTTCGGTTCACAGTACAATCAGCTCATTACCCGTCGGATCCGTGACATGGGTGTCTATTCTGAATTGATGGCCCACACGATCACGGCAGACGAGGTTAAGGCTCTTAATCCCAAGGGTATCATCTTCTCTGGTGGTCCCAACAGTGTTTACGCTGAGGATGCATTACGAGTCGACCCTGAGATCTTCAAGTTAGGGATCCCCATTCTGGGAATTTGTTACGGAATGCAGTTAATGGCTTACACACTTGGCGGTCAAGTGAAGTCTGATAACGGCCAATACGGTCGGGCAGCCATCACAGTGACCAGCGATGACGCCAAGTTATTTGCCAACACGCCTAAGGAACAAAATGTGTGGATGAGTCATGGTGACTTAGTAACCAAAGTGCCTGAAGGCTTTACGGATGTTGCCACCAGTCGTGACTGTCCAATTTCTGCTATGCAGGATACGGATCGTAACTTCTATGGCATTCAGTTCCATGCTGAAGTTCGTAACACGGATTACGGTAACGAAATTCTGAAGCACTTCGCCTTTGACGTGTGCCACGCTGAAGCGAACTGGTCAATGGATGACTTCATTGATCTGCAGATCGCACATATTCGCAAAACTGTTGGTAATAAGAAAGTGTTATTAGGTCTTTCTGGCGGGGTAGATTCATCCGTTGTTGGTGTGCTGTTACACAAGGCTATCGGGAACCAGCTGACCTCCATCTTCGTGGACCACGGTCTGCTGCGAAAGAACGAAGCATCCCAAGTGATGAACAGTTTGAAGGGTAAATTTGGTCTGAACATCGTTGAAGTTAACGCTGCTGACCGGTTCTTGTCCAAGCTGAAGGGTGTCAGTGACCCTGAAAAGAAGCGGAAAATCATCGGTAACGAGTTCATCCAAGTCTTTAACGATGAAGCCAAAAAGCTGAATGGTATCGACTTCTTAGCACAAGGGACGCTGTATACCGACGTGGTTGAATCTGGGACTGATACGGCACAAACCATCAAGTCGCACCATAACGTTGGTGGCCTGCCAAAGGACATGCACTTCCAGTTGATCGAACCATTGCGGACCTTATTCAAGGATGAAGCCCGTGAATTGGGTGAGAAACTCGGCATGCCTGCCGACCTCGTTTGGCGTCAACCATTCCCAGGCCCTGGTCTAGGAATCCGTGTTCTCGGTGAAATTACGCCTGAAAAATTGGAAATCGTCCGCGACAGTGATTACATTCTTCGGGATGAAATCAAAAAAGCCGGCTTAGACCGCGACATCTGGCAATACTTTACTGTCTTACCAGGTTTCCGTTCTGTCGGCGTTATGGGTGATGGCCGGACTTACGACTACACAGTCGGTATCCGGGCCGTAACCTCTATCGATGGGATGACCGCAGACTTTGCGCACATTCCATATAATGTACTGGCGAAGGTTTCTACTAGAATCGTAAATGAAGTTAAGCATGTAAACCGGATTGTGTATGATGTTACGAGCAAGCCGCCGTCGACGGTGGAGTGGGAATAGGATTCCTGCTCGGTAAATTGAATCAGATTAGACTAAAAGGAATCCTGAGAATTCAGGATTCCTTTTTTGTGGAATGATGTAAAAAGTTCTGGTAATTTGTGAGATATCCAAAACTTTTCTTAATTTGTAAAATAAAAAATGTCATGAATATATGTTATTTATTCAGAGCCAGTTATACTGACATCTTGAGCAACAATTGTAGGTACAGTATTTGATCCACCAGCTTGGGTATCATACTCTTCTCGATCGCCTAATACACCTTTTACAGTCACGTAGTCGTCTTTGACAGCGTCAGTGGTATCAGGGTAATAGATTTTGAACACTTCATCTACGTATTCATCCGTATACACAAGTAAAGTAGTTGCACCGTCGTTTTCGTCAGCTTGAAGGACTTCGGCATTTGTAATGTTATATGATTCCCCATTGTAATCGTCTGATTTAAGCAGTTCACCATACGAGTAAGTATTTCCGGCTGCTTCTGTAGCATCATAATCCGAAGCTGAAATGCCCGCAACGGAGTCATTAGTAAAGTCACCAGTGTCGTCATCGTCTGAATCCTCATCTTCATAATCTGAGTCATCATCCGAATCTTCTGTATCGTCAGAACTTGAATCGTCTGAAGTTGAATCATTAGAATTGCTGTTATCATACGATCCCGCAGCTTCAGTGGTGGAACTAGAACCATTAATAGCATCTTTTGCTAATACGAAGGCAAAAAGAAAGAGTGCGGCAACTAGAACTATTGCCAGTCCATGTTTATACCATGGCTTTTTAGGCTTGACTTTTTTCGGAATGTAAGGTTTAAATTCATTATGAAATTCTTTTTTGGGTGTTTCAGAAGAAGGTGTAACGATGTTCTTCGCACCAGTTTCGTTTTGATTTATCTTTGTGTCATTGTTTTGAGGATAAAATACTTCGGTTGGTCGTTCGTATTGTTTCTCGGGTGTTACAGATCCTTTTTTTAAGACTGGTTGCTTGAGGCCACAGTACGGACAAAATTCAGCTTCGTTAGGTAACTCCTTACCACATTTGACACAAAATTGTTTTTCCACTATATATTCCCCTTCATATAAATAAAATAAGTGCGCTTATCTTCAAACTAGTTGTAGCAGTTAATGAGCGTTTCATCTTGTCTCCCACATGAATCTAGGTTTGTAGGTAGGGTTAGATAAATTTAAGCTATTAAAACAGGATCAAATATTTTGAACACGTAGATTTAAAGTTAAATTTTTATTATCACTTCCAGACTTATGAAAAATATGAATTACCATTCACCGTGATCAAAGTTAACTCAGATGGTAATTGGTGACACGATTAAGATTAAGAAAATTGTATGCTCATTCTCAAATACGAGTAAACTGCTAGACAAATTTTTCTAAATATTAATTCAATATGTCAATTTGTACGAAAACGGTTTTTGAAATTAAAAGAAAATATTGAAAGAGTGTTGACATAAAAAATCTAAGTTTATTTTTCCCTAATTAAGCTAATGTTAATCAGCCAATATTGGTTGTTATGTATTTTACACATTTCAGCTTTTCTCTAACACATCCACAATTAACGTAAATATAAGTATAGCAAAACTTACTGCACTTTTGGACGAGTATTTAATATTTCATCAGTGGTTAACCTTATTTTTATTTAAGATAGTTGTTATATCTTTAAAGAAGAGGGATTAGGAGATCAAAATATTTTTATTTCTTACATATTTTTGTCGACATTAACTAATAAAAAAGCTACGCATAAAAATGTGTAGCTGAAGAGCATCATGCAGTAATATATTGCATATCAAAAGTTAAGCCCGCTATGTATTTAAACTCGTACCCGCAACAAACTGTGCACCCAATTATCGTACAAACGGATGCTGTCATTTTGCCAAGTATTGGTCGGTTTAGATGCAGAAAAGTAGTTTTTAGGCAGCTGAATTGGCAGGCCTTTTTCACGGTCGCGATTAAATTCATTAAACAAAGTGTTGGTTTCGTACTCTGGATGACCACTAAGGTAGGTTGAATGAGTCTGCTTAGAAGCCAGAACTACTGGACCAGCTTCTGGATCACTGGCTAACACGTCCAATTGCGGATCGTTAATGTGGCCAAGGGTGGTGTGACGTGATTGTGGCATTGACAGTTGGTCGAATCCTGCTGTCAGTTCAGTCTGCTGGTCAATTCTGCAGCGATAAACACCGAATAATTTTTGAGAGATGATTCGTTTATTAATACCAAAATCAGCATAGATACCGGCTTGGGCGGCCCAACATTCAAAGATTGATTCGCGAACATGATCATGACGCCAATTTAGAAGTGTTTTGAATTCATTCCAGTAGTCAACTTGTTTATACTGAAGTTCTTCTACCGGTGCACCGGTGACAACCATGCCATCAAAATGGCGGTCATAGATGTCAGCCAAAACGGCGTAAAATTGCTGCAGTTTAGCTTCTGGTGTGTGTTTGCTATGATGGGTTGCCATCCGCAAAAAAGTGACTTCCACATCCATGGATAAATGGCTAAATAAATGCACAAATTGCCGTTCAGTTTCCAATTTGTTTGGCATCAGGTTGACCACCAAAAGTTTAACTGGTTGATTGGTGAAGACTGTATTGTCTACGTGTTGTTTTAAAAAGCCATTTTTCAATTGCACTGTCATATGTCATGCCCTCCTTTGAATAGAATACAAAAACGTCCTTAGCTATATTTAACAGCTAGGGACGTTTTTTACGCGGTACCACCCATCTTTGCAGTAGTCTCACAACTACTGCCTCAAGAGTACGAATACTCAGCAGATATCGGTGCCCCGTGGCGGTAGCCTTCACGACCCCGTCAGTCTCCAAGTTCATCTTCGTCATGCCATCCGGTCCTGTTTCAGCAATGCCAGAACTCTCTTTCTCTAGGTATTATGATTACTCTTCTTATCGTTGATTTATTATTGACCTATTTTCTAACTATTTTCTAATCTATCACAGAAACCGTTTTCGGTCAAATGGGAGAGAATAGTTAACAATTTAAATGAATGTTATCGTTGCTAACTGGTCAGATATATATATAGTACAGGTTTTCGAAAACAATGTGATAAATTTTGACAGTTTTTATGTAAAATATTGCTTTAGATATTTTCAAATGGAAGTACAAGAATAATTCAATTACCATTTTATTATTTTAGGTATATTTATTAACATTAATTCATATTTTTTCAATAAACTGTTGAAATACTTATTTGTTGTAGGTTAAAGTTAAATTATGGTTCATATTTAAAAAATGATAAAATCCAATTTAAAATATTGTCTAGACTCTGCATCATGAAGGTGCTCTGAATATTAAATTACTCTAACAAAAAAGTATTATTGTATTGATAGTTTAACTTAGACGATTACATACAATGAATAGGTCAAAATCATTTAACTTGGGCTGAAATATAAAGAAAAATATTTTTTGAGGTGAAAAAAATGAAAATTGAACCTAAGATAATGTCTCAAGTGAAAAGTATCTTAAGAGAATTCGATAATAAATATATAACTACCAATGGTACTCTTAAGAGAGTTAAAGTAATTAGTGATTTAGATAAATTTGATCATGATTTAATGGAAAAACTATTTGAAAATCCTTTAATTCGCAAAAATTATGTTGAAAAAATTGCGGATACTAAAGTGTTTAAACTTAACCAATTTGTTGAAATGTTTGAATATAAAGAATTTTGGGAAGATAGTTACACCAAATACACAAACAAGATAGGTTTAACTGCAGGTGGAAAATTTATTGACGAATCTGCAGATGTTGTCTTAGATTTTCCATTTAAAGACACTGTTTTAAAAGCTGGAATGAGTAAAGAAGATTTGAAAAATGATGAAACAGCTGATGAACCGTTTTTGAATGAAATAATTGGTAAATCTGAAATTGATGAGTTATTAGAGCCCAAAGTGTTTAAAAATGTTAAAAAATATGATCAAGATGGTGAGCATAAAACATTTAATTTTGATGATCAGGATAATTTAATTATTAAAGGAAATAATTTAATTGCTTTGCATAGTTTAAAGCAAAGATATGCAGGGAAAATTAAACTTATTTACCTAGACCCACCATATAATACGGGTTCAGACTCTTTTAGTTATAATGATTCATTTAGCAGAAGTGCGTGGCTTACTTTTGTAAAAAATCGAGTAGATATTTCTAAAGAGTTATTATCGGATGATGTTATTCTCCTCGTTCAGACTAGTTTTCATCAATATCCATATTTAAGAGTGCTTCTTGACAATATTTTTAACAAAACACGGCATATATTCGATATGAATGTTCTTGTTCGGCATCCTGATCGAGCGCTGACTGCTGATAAGCCATTTAATGATGTAATGGAATATACATTGATTTATTCTAAGAGCAATTCTTTTGAAATGCCTAGAAAGGCTGTGAAAAAAACAGTTGATAAGTATGACCACACCGTACAAGTATTTAGTAAACCTGATGAAGTTATTAATCTCGGTGGTAAAAAAGTGGAAGTATATTTACCGGAGCATACCAAAATAATGAAGACAACGCCAGCTGTGGAAAATTTGCATCGTGAAACCATTCGGGGTTCTATTAGAGAAAAAAATTCTAGTGGTCGGTTTTATGTTGCTTATATTGAAAAGTTAAGAAAAAAGTATCCAGACAGAACTATTTTTAAAGTTCCTAATATGGGAGATGATGGTTTAGGATATCGTTTCTTTGAATTGCCTAAAAATAGCACTATAAAAAATGGTGCTTATTATCAAGGAATGCCAATGAGTTCTAGCGTTACCTTAAAACCATATGCTAATTTTTTAGATTTGGTAAAAGAATACAACCAAGTTAATGAGGAAGGGGAGGTTTCATTCAGAAATGGGAAAAAGCCTGAAGAATTAATAAAAAAATATTTAGATATATTTTCTTCCAAAGGTGATTTAATTATGGATTTCTTCATGGGATCTGCAACAACTCAAGCAGTAGCTATGAAAATGCATCGCCAATTTATAGGTATTGAACAAATGGACTATATTAATACGGTTTCAGTTTCTCGCCTTCAAAAGGTTATTTCAGGTGAACAAGGCGGTATATCTGAAGACGTTGACTGGCATGGAGGAGGCTCATTTGTTTATGCTGAACTGATGGAAAAGAACCAGGGGTATCTAAAAGACCTTTTATCTACAAAAAATATAACTGATTTAGACTCCGTTTATCAACGTATGAAATCCGGTGCTGATTTTGACTTCAGGGTAGATTTAGATAAGTATGAAAATGATTCTGAGCGAAAATCCTTAACTTTTAAAGAACAGAGAAAGTTACTGGTTAAATTACTTGATAAAAATCAGCTTTATTACAATGAAGCTAATATCGAAGATAAGAATGTTCGTGACTTAATCACTGATAGTGACTATCATTTTAATAAAAGTTTTTATGAGAAGAAGGAGTAATACTTGTGCCCAAAAAGAGAGTTTTGCGTGAAATTGAGCTACCATTGGTTGATTTGCTAGAGAATAAACAAAAAATAGATCTTCTCAGTGATGAGGAACCTTTTATTATTCCAGGATATATTAAGAATAATTTAAAGCATCAATTGCGACCATATCAGGAACAAGCGTTAGTTAATTTAGATTGGACTCAACACCAAGCATCAGCAGATTACCAATATAATCAATTATTATTTGATATGGCCACTGGCAGTGGAAAAACAGATGTGTTGGCTGCAATGATTCTATATTTATATACCGAGTTTTCTTATCATAATTTTTTATTTGTAGTAAACACAAATGCAGTTGTTGCTAAAACTTACGATAACTTGCTAAAAATTGATTCGTCTAAATATCTATTTTCTCAGCCAATAAACATTCATGGGCAGAAAATTGAAATTCGTCCAGTGACCCAATTTTCTCAAAATCCGGAGTTAGGTGTAATTTATTTGCGATTAACTACTATCCAGACTTTGGCTAATGAATTAAGCACAGTTAGGGAGAACGGGTTAACTTATAATGATTTTACAAAACAGAAATTAATAGTTTTAGCTGACGAAGCACATCATTTTAGTGCTGGAACTAAAAGTAAACAAGATCAGAAAGATCGTTCTTGGGAAAACATTTTAGACCGAATTCGACAATGTAATAAAAAAAATCGTCAATTTGAGTTTACAGCGACACTTGATTTACAAAATGAAGATATTTATCAAAAATATCGTGAAAAAATCGTTTATCGTTATGATTTAAGTCAATTTATCTATGAAGGTTATTCTAAACGGGTTTATCGGTTACAGGCAAACAATGATGATAAAGATAAGATGATGAATGTCGTTTTATTAAGTCAATATCGTAAAAGAATTGCACAAAGTTTGAATATTCCTGATTTTAAACCAGTAATTTTATTTAAATCAAATAAGATTGCTATTTCTAAAGAAGCCAGGAAGAATTTTTTAGACCTAATTGATCATTTAAATGTAACTGATTTAACTAAATTTCTTAAGTATCAACAGAAGATTAGTCATAGCCAAGCGCTTAAACAAGCCTATGTCTATTGGCTATCCCAAGATTTAGCAACTGCAATTGTTGAATTAAAACATGATTTTCAAGCTTTGAATACTATTAACGTTAACGATAGTGCCAAAGAGGGAATTCTGGGAGATTTAAATGATTTACACAATTTGAATACTTTAGAGAATAATGACAATCCTTTTCGAGTCATTTTTGCGGTAGCTAAACTAAGTGAAGGTTGGGATGTATTAAATCTTTATGATATCGTACGAATTGGTGAACAGCCTACGACTCTGAATCAAACAAACAGTGAAGCTCAATTAATTGGTCGTGGTGCGCGGTACTATCCATTTGTATATCAGGGAAAAATTTCTTATACAAGACGATTTGACGGACAGAATACAAAATATCAATTATTAGAAAGTATTTATTATCACACGATAAACGACCCCAAATATCTTGAAAATCTAAAGAAATCACTGGATAAATTAAATCTTCCGGTTGAAGATGATAGTGATTTTGATGTCTACGAAGCTAACGTTAAATCCACTTTTAAGAAATCTAAAGTGTATCAACAAGGTAAAATTTATTTTAATGAAATTGAATCAATTCCGGATAAAGAATTTAATGGGATAGATCGATATGGAATTAATACAGAAACGATAGCGGAAGTTAATTTAGTAGATAGTACTTGGGAAACTAGTTATAACGCGAAGGTTACTGAAAAAGATGTATTAACAGAAACTAGATTCTTATTTAATTTTCGCGATAACTTATCGTTAGTAAAAAAAGCTTTTTCGCGCAATAAATTTTATCGTTTTAATTCTTTACATCAGTATGTTCCGACTTTAAAATCACTAAACGAATTCATTTTATCTGATAATTGGTTGGGCAAAATTAGATTATATGCTAGAGTTGCCAATGATTCACCAGAATTAAATCGTGAACAACAACTTAAAGCGGTAGAACAGTATTTGACCTTTGTTCAAAAGCAAATTATTAATAATTATCAACGTAAGCGTGGAACTAATCGGTTTATTCCAGTGCCAACAAAATCCTTGATTAAAGATTATCAAAAAAAAGTATCAAAGAGCTTTAATAAGCCAATTAGTGAAAGAATTTTGCCTTATCCCATGGAGAATAAGCCTTGGTACGTTTTTGACGAAGCAATTGTAGATGGATTAGAGAAGTCAGCAATTGATTTTATTGGTGATTTTATTAACAGATTACAAGAAAAATATGAATATATTTATTTGTTTAGAAATGATGAACAAAACACTAATTTTAAACTGCATCAGTTTAAGGGACAAATAAGCCATTATGAAGGATTTATGCCTGATTTCATTCTTTATTTACAAAATAAGGACTTTTGTTACCAAATCTATATAGAACCAAAGGGTCCCCAACTACTTGATAGGGATCACTGGAAGCAAGATTTGTTAGAAAGCATTCGTCCTGAGAACATTGAAGTTATTGGTGAAAATGACCACGTTAAGCTTTATGGCCTAAAATTTTTTACGAACGGAGATGGTGAAAATATTGGGCAGGAATTAATGACAATTAAACCATCAGGTAAGTGAAAGATAGAGGTAAATAATAATGTCGTATAAGATTCAGACCCTATCGCTTAAAAAAATCCAACTAAAGGAGATACAATTGTCTTATATTTTTACTTTCTTTTTTCAGATAATAAAAATAATATGTTAAATAAACAGGGAACCATTGATTTTGAAAATTTTTATATAAATGAGCAGCTAGTAACTGATTACAATGTATTTATTAAGAGTTCTGAAAATAGACGTGATTTGGAAAAATTTATTAATAGTACTAAGAATAAAACAGAGGCTAGTACTTTAGGAAATAAAAGAAATTATGAAGTGTGCTTACCCATCATATTTCAAGATAGGTTCCGAGATAAAGGTGATTATTGGATAGAAAAATTTGATTGAATCACATCGATGCGAGATTTATATAAGTGATTTATTGCAAAAAGATTCGGTCTCCATGGGATTATATGGTAATTTGGATGATCAGTATCGTGGAGAAAGCGCTATGGGACTTGAAGTCAAGCTTGATAAAAGATCTGCTCGTACTGGAAATTTATATATTGAAACAGAAGAAAAATCAAATCCAGGCAATCATGAATTTGTAGATAGTGGTCTCAAAAAAAAGGGATAATACAAAATGGTATGCGTATTCTAAGAATATTGATGATAACGAACCTATCTTTTTGGAACGCAATAAATTACGTAAACTAATTCAAAATGCAATTTTAAAAAAAACGAATGCGAATTTAGAAAAAGTAAGTGCAAAATTAGGGACTTCAAAAGGCTGGTTGCTAAATATAAAAAAATTAAGAAGTGACCAATATTATCCAAATCCTTTAATATCAATCAATGACCTTATACAACAAATCATTAAGCAAAGACGGTAAAATAATTACTTATTAGAAAAATTTTGAGGATAATCTGGCGTTGTAATCAAATACAGCTGATTTCACTGCAGTAAATTATCGGAAATATCGGTCAGTAGCCCCACAACTGCAAAGACTAGTGTTTGGATTTATAATTATCATTATGCAGAAAGAGCTGTGATTCGTAAATACAGATAATTAACGTGTAGTGTTAGTTTTGTAACATTCGTCGAGTAACTCATTGAGTAAAGCAAATTATATGCAAAAAGCCCGCATTTGCGGTAGCTTCTAAGGTGACTAAACCAGAAAGAAGAACCGTAAATGCAAGGCCACCTTAAAACTATCCCAAAAACCAATTTAATTCAAGCTACTGTTCGAAAATTCGTCAAAATAGTTACACCAATTTACCAACTGTTGCCAAAACATTTTCGTTTGCGTCAAAATTACCGGCAATTGAAAGTCAGTGACATCACGATTATTGCTTGTATGCTTGCCCGCATAGATTTACGTGATCCCTCGGAAACGCACTTCCATCACATTTTGATGGCTTCCGGAATAGTTGTTCCCGAACGGAGTCGCTACAATCGTAGATGCCGTAATCTGTTTCAAATAATGAAGATGATTCGTCAGTATTTATTGAAGCGATATCGGCATGATTGTACTTATGAAATCATTGATAGTGCTCCAATCACTCTAGTCTCAGCCAGACGTAGTAACCAAGCGAAAGTTTTACGCGCGATAGCTTGTAAGGGTTATAACGCCACTAAGCAGCTATATTATTATGGTTTCAAACTGCATGCGGTGATGGACAACGCTGGCTATTTTGTGAGCTGGGAACTAACACCAGCAAATATTGACGATCGAAAATCCGTCGAAGAACTTTTACGAGAAGCTCCTGCTCATCAAGTCTTAGCAGATGGCGGATACCTAAGTCGAACCCTTCAAAAGCGGTTAAAATCGCAAGAGATCAACTTCTGGTTTCCACTACGAAAGAACATGCGAAAGTCAGGACAGGTTAATTCTGCATTTTTGAAAAATCAGCGGCGGCATATTGAAACTGGTTTTAATAATCTAAACATCGTTGGCCATTTTGAGCATCCCAGAACTCGAACGCTAATCGGCTTGGGTAGCCGATTAGCGGCCCTGTTTTTATGGAATGTCATCAAGGTTCATAGCAATTTAATTCAAGGAAAAAGTGGGCTTAGAATAGATTAGTGAATTACCTGAGCTATATTACGAAACTAGCACTACGCGTTAATTACGTTCATGGTCGTTATTTTGTATGGATTAGTAATGGGGACGTATCATAGTAACGGTCACAGTACTCGGCGAATGCTATTATATTTATCTGAATGGTCACGTTTCAAAGCGTTTCTAAAACCATTGCTAACAAAATTTTCTAGATAATTAAAGGGGAGGAAATCTATCAGATTACCTCTCTTTCTTGTTTAGACCTCAGACCAAACAAACTAATTTAATATTGGTTTTACTATACCGTTAATAGCATAAAGAATATCATTTCAAGTAGGAGAGAAAAATGTTTCTATCAAGAATTAAAATCACCGACAAAAAGCTACAACAAATCCAAGAGTATACCACCGTAGAACCTTCTCACAACTGGGATAGACACGTTTTGCCCGGAGAACTGCAACCATCAGTTCCGCGGGAGCACTACTGGCAATTCGAGCGGATGAACAAGCACTGGTACCTATATATGCTGAGCGAAGTTGCGCCAAAGGGTGTGAAGGTGGGACCAACCAGCATGTCAACCGGGTTAGCTTCTAAAGCAAACGAGCATTTGCTGGATTCTTTACTGGCAGATCAACCCATCAGATTCCGGATTACCGCTAATCCGCCACGCACTGGTGAAGCAAGCGAGAAGTTAGATCCACAAGTAATCGTTGCAGAGCAGCGGGAATGGCTGCTTAATCAGCAAACCAAGAACGGTTTTCAGATTCTGAGACAGATTTCGGTCCTCTCTAACAATGACGAAAATGCTTATGTATCTGACGTTGCCAGCTCCAATCGACCAATTTTAGGGCGGCAGCAAAATGGCCATAGCGAGGCTAGTCGTGTGACCTTTGCAGGTGATTTAGTGGTTAAAGACTTGCTGGCATTTGAAAAAATGACGTTGAACGGAATGGCCAGCAGCAAAAATTTCAACTTTGGGTTACTGACTTTAATGCCAGAAGCCTGAGATTTAAAGCATATTCAATATCCAGGTTCTTCCCAAAAAGACTGGCGAATATCCTGATAAATGGTAAGATTAATACGACAAGTTGTTTATAAAGTAACAGACGACTTAATATTATCGATGTGTCTCGGTGGCACTCAGCAAATATTGAAATGCCACTAAGACACGTAACCATTTAAAGGAGACTTATCTAATGAAATACTTACTGACCGGTGCAACCGGCAACCTTGGTAGCAGAGTTATGCAGGATTTGATCAAGATGGTGGGTGTTGAATCACTCACGGCAGCGGTTCACACGCCCGCTAAAGCAACTGATCTGAAAGCTCAAGGGGTTAATGTCGTTACCAGTGATTATCTGAATGTTGACACGATGACCAAAGCCTTCACCGGCCAAGACATTGTCATTTATATTCCAAGCCGAACCTACAGTGTTTTGCAACGGATTACTGAATTCGAGAATTCAATCGAGGCGCTGAAGGCTGCTAAAGTCGAAAACATGATTTTCGTGAGCTTCTTTGCTGATCAAGAAAACAATCCGTTCCAGATGTCACCATATTATGGGTACGCACCACGGAAATTAGCGGGCAGTGGTCTGCACTATGCGGTGATCAAGAATTCGTTGTACGCTGATCCGTTAGTGCCATATTTACCAGAACTGATTGAACGCAAGCACCTGATTTATCCGGTTGGCAAGCAAGCCATGAGCTTCATTTCATATGACGATAGTGCTGAAGCCATTGCGTCCTTGGCTGCCCGTGTTGATTTACGGGGCGCAGGTCAGACGTATACGGTTACGCAGGAGAAGAGTCTCACCATGCCAGAACTTGGCAAAATCATGACCGCAGTTACTGGTCATGAGATTGGCTATGAACCAGTAACCTTGAAAGAGTTCGGTCAGATCTATGCACCTGAAGGCGATGGCGAAGAACTGGCCAGCATGTACGCTGCCGGCGCAATGGGCTTATTCAGTCACGCAACGAGTGATTTTGAGACCATTACTGGACATAAACCAGAAGATATGACGAGTTTCTTAAAGCGTAATTATACCGAGAAATAACTGAAATTTAGCTAATCAAAAAGCATTCAGCTCAAAATTGAGTTGGATGCTTTTTAGCGTTGATGGACTAATTTAAATGGGGTGACACCCTTAAAGCTCCGATTATGTTTGTATTGACCGTAAGTGAGAACTTTTAGTTGGTTACCTTGGCGATAATACATATAATCTTCTTTGTAGCCGGCGTGATAGGAATTTTGATTGACGTGACCTTGAACTCGATAATATTTACCGTACTTATGCCACTTTAAATTATTTGCTTTAAATGCCGTGTAGCCAGATGGTGTGTAGGTGATCGAATGAGCGGTGATCAGCATTCCGCCACCGGAACGGCCGGGCACCGATTCCGCAAAGTAATTGCCTTGCAGACTTCGGGGCGAGCCTAGGCCAAAGCTGGTTAATTTAACGACTAAAGCTACGGCAGCTGCTAGAACGACGACAACGCCAATGATTCTTGATAATTTCATCACACGACACACCTCTATTTAAAACCGATTATAAAGTTAATCGCTGGATTCGGCAATACGATTGTGGCGACAAAAAATGGTATTAGCGATTGCCAATACCGAAAATTATCAATCAAGTTAGCTTAAAAATGACTTCTGCTGAAACTCTGGATTGGGATAGTGATAGAAGCCTTCACCAGATTCGACACCTAGCTTATTTTCGCCCAGACGTTCTTTAAGCTTGGTAGTGATGGCTGCAGCAATTTGACCATCTTCATCGCCTGCCTGAGCCAAAGGCACACTGATAGCAGTTCGCAGACCAATCATATCGATAATCGCAAACGGGCCCATCGGTGCGCCAGTAGCAATCATCCAGGTTTTATCAATGGTCATGGGATCAGCGACACCCTTTGCCCAAAGCGACATTCCGGCAACCATCAGTGGTGTGAGCATCGAGTTAAGGACGTAGCCCGGTTGCTCTTTCTTAATTTCAATGGGCACCATTTTGATATCACGAGCGAATTGCACTATTGTTTGGTAAGTGTCAGTACTTGTTTGTTTAGTTCCCATGATTTCAGCAGTGTTCATGACCCAGATGTGATTAGCAAAGTGCATATTGAGAAATTGCGCTGGTCGGCCAGTGAATTCAGCAAATTGACTTGGGAGCATGGTTGAAGAATTGCTGGCAAAGATCGTGGCTTTTGGTGCAGCATCCGCAATAGTTTCGTAAAAATTTTGCTTGGTTGTAAGATCTTCAGGAAGTGATTCGATTACTAGATCAGCCTTAGCTACGGCGGCATTTAAATCCGTTTCATAGGTGATATTGGCTAAGCCGGCATCAAATTGGGCGTCGCTGATCTGTAAGTCATGTTGATAAGCAGGGCGCAACTGTTCAATGCGCTTTTTAGCTGCCTGAATGGAACTGTCACGACGACCGTATAAGGTTACAGCAAAGCCACTAAAGGCAATTTGATAAGCAATTTGGCTGCCAAGGACGCCCCCACCGGCAACGGTTACGTTTTGGATTGTCATTTAAAAAACTCCTTTTTAATAAAATTACGCGTGTTTTAGTCCTTTGAGAAAACTATCACAAGTTAAAATGATTTTATCAAAATTTGGCGTACTGTGGGAGAGTCAGAATTGGCGAAACTGTGTCATTTTGTCATCAAGGTGTCGAGTGTAAGATCGTAGTTAGCTAGAACGCTATTAGTGAACTGCGTTATAATGACTGCCATTTGAGCCGGTGAATGCCCATCATCTTCTGTCAGCCAATCAATGACGACACCAATATGAGCTGAAACGATGTAGGCGGCAATCGTATTGATCGGTGCACTCTCATCAAGGTGGTTTGTAAGTAAGTGAGAATAGTTATTGATACCGGATTTTAAAATTTCACGTTCAAAATTTTGCCAATGACCGTCTAAAATAAATGATTTAAAGGCTGGACGATAGTCAGCGAAGTGCTGAAAAAAGCGCGTGTAATAGGAAGCGGGGGTGTCATCGCTAAAATCATCTTTGAGAAATAGATCCAGCAAATAGGATTTCACCCAGTCAAAGAACCGCAATTTATCCTGAAAGTGGCGGTAGAAGGTCGAACGAGAAATACCAGCCGTACGGATTAAGTCTAAGGTGGTAATTTTAGTTAGTGGTTTGTCATCAAGCAAAGTGACTAAAGCAGTTAATAGTTTTTGTGAGCTTTGAAGCATATCGACTAAGTCCTTTCATTCGTAAATGATATCTCTAGTTTACTTCAAATCCATTTAAACAAGGCGTATTTGAAATATTGAAGATGATAAACTATGCATGCGCATATAAATGTGCTACACTATTTTTGGTTCAAAAAGTATGATTAACAGGAGGTTGTATTAATGAAACTCATTACAGTTGAAGAACATTACGATACAGATGAAAATATTAAGCAATTTAAGCAGTATTCAAAAGTTAAGAATAATAACCCTTACCAAGATAAACTCAAACCCAATTTAGTTGATTTTAGTAACAAGGTGGCCTACATGGACGAACATGGTATCGACTTCCAGGTCGTTTCCGATGCCGGCAATTCCGCACAGGTGCTGCCTGATGAATATGCCGTTCCGGGTGCCCACGCGCAAAACGAAACACTTGCTGAAAAGATCAGCCAATATCCCGACCGTTTTGCTGGATTAGCCACTTTACCAGCCAACGTGCCTGACAAGGCTGCTGAAGAACTGGAATATGCAGTGACTAAGCTGGGCCTAAAGGGTGGCATTATTAGCGGCAGTATCAATGGTCAATTCTTAGATGATCCTAAGTTTGAAGCCATTTTTGCCGCAGCCGATAAGTTGGGAACAACACTTTATCTGCACCCCGGTGTCATTTCTAATGATCAAAAAGCCATGCTATACGACAGCAAGTCTTACTCTAAGATGGCTGCCAACATGATGGCTGGCGCAATGTGGGGCTGGCACATGGAAGCCGGCATTCAAGTCATGCGGATCATCACTGCCGGTTTGCTGGAAAAGTATCCCAACGTTAAGCTCGCTACCGGTCATTGGGGTGAATTTATCCCAATGTTCTTGGAACGCATCGATGGTTTCAGCCCAATCGTGACCGACCTGCCACATAAGTTCTCCGACTACTACAAGCGTCAGGTTTACCTATCACCATCGGGAATGTTTACGGCACCACAAATGCAGATGGTATTGACCCAAATGGGTGCTGATCACATCATGTGGTCAGAAGATTTCCCTTACGTTCAATCCGGTGACACTGTTCGGAAATTCTTGGAACAAGCCGATATCACTGACGAACAGTGTGAAGCAATTGCTCACGGAACAGCTGAAAAACTGTTCAAACTGTAGATGTTGCGATGATTGCAGATAAGAACGACGCGACGATCAGCAAGCAACTCCACACGGCGTCTAACATTGCGATTCGCGTACTTGAAAAGCGCTTAAAACCGTTGGGTGTCAACAACAGCCAATTCTTCTTCATTTTAAAGCTGCACGATGATCCTGGTATCACTCAAGATCAACTGGTACGGGCAGACAGCCGCCACCAAAGTAACGTTAACCGAGAAATTGCGAAGTTGGCCGACATGGGGCTGGTTGATAAGCAGAAGTTGCCAACCGATGGGCGTAAATACGTCCTGAAACTGACTGCTGCTGGTGAGGCGCTGTATCCGCAAGTTAAAGTTGCTCTTGATGCGCAAGAAGCTGCTTTGAGCAAGTGTTTAACGGTGACGGATGGTCGGGTGAGCCAAGCTGATTTCTTAGCGGTACTCGAGCAAATTACCAAACTTAACGGGTAACCACCAGTATCGATTGTGATAGGCTGGTCAGCCAAGCTTAGCAGTAATTTCAGCGTATGATAATTCATAAGGGTATTCCTTCTTTCTAGAAATCGTGGTTGATTTTAAAGAATGGGTGGGAATGCCTTTTTTGATTCAAGAATGTGGACAAAAAAACTGTTGTCAGTAATAGATCAGTCTATCACCAGCAACAGAGATTACAGATTCAAAACAGCGATGAATGAATTACATCGTTGATTTGGAGAAAAACGTTCCTGCTAAATGCTTTGAATACTATTGCTACTTTTTCTCATCGATCAAAACCGTACCAGCAGGTGGATTCTGATCCAATGCGCCCACGATTGGATGGGGTTGATACGGTGCTTCCAGCGCTTGGATATCGGCGGGGGTTAAAGTGAGCTGCTGTGCTGCTGCCGCTGCTCGCAAGTGTTCAGTTTTCGTGGCGCCAACGATTGGTGCTGCGACGCCTTTAGCCCACAGCCAAGCTAAAGCAACCTGACTCATCGTGGTATCGTGCTTCTGAGCAATTGTGTTGACCTGATCAATGATCGGCAGGTCGATATTTTCCACATTATCGTATTTACCTTTTGACACTTTGTCGGTGCGACTACGTAGAGTATTAGTCTGCCAGCCGGTGTGACTTAGATGTCCAGCAGCCAAGGGGCTATACGGCATCAGGGAGGCTCCCCATTGCTTGCAGGCGGGGATCAACGTTTGTTCGTCTTCACGGTAAAGCAGGTTATAGTGGTTTTCCATGGTCTGAAACGTGGCCCAGTCATGCTCTTTAGCCGTTTGCTGCATTGCATTGAACTGTTTGGCATACATGGCGCTGGCGCCGATTGCTCGGACTTTACCACTGACAACGAGGTCGTTTAAGGCACCCATAGTTTCTTCAATCGGCGTGTCGTAGTCAAATCGGTGAATGATATACAAGTCCAAATAATCCGTACCTAACCGCTTTAAACTACCATCGATTTCGTGTTCAATGGCTTTGCGGCTGAGCCGGCCAGGGTTAAAGTAGACTTTTGAAGCAATGACGACTTTATCCCGAGAAACATTTTGACGCAGTGCCTGACCTAAATAAGTTTCACTGGTTCCTTTGGAATAGGCATTGGCGGTGTCAAAGAAGTTAATACCCAGATCAAGTGCCGTTTTAACCATTTTAGTAGTTTCGTCAGCGTTCAGAGTCCAATCGTGCATGGTGCCTGGTTGACCAAAACTCATTGCGCCAACGCAGAGCTTGGAGACTTCGATATCTGTATTGCCTAGTTGAGTTTGTTGCATTATTTTTATACTCCTTTCTATGCTGAAGCTAGTTTAGCAATTTGATTGCTATTACTTCTTATAAATGATTGTAGTCCTTCGAGTTAACTATAAGGCAATAGATTGACTGAACCATTCTAGAATTCAAAAAATCGTTGTCAGATGATAGTTTCAATCTGGCAACGACTTTAATGAAGTTTATTCTAATTTATCTCAGGAGAATTACCGCTTGATCATCCGGTAGTTGTCATCGTAAAACTTGCCGTTGCGAATGTCATCCGTCATACCTTCATAAGGTTCGGCAGCAATCACCTGGTCATTGTTTTGACCGGCATCGCCAATGTAAGTGATATTAGCGAATTCCGGCACAACCATTTTGGGGTAAGTTTCGTACTTTTCACGGGAAGTTTCCATCAGATCGATGTGGTCGTTTTGATAAGTAACTGTGATTTCTGGATGATCCTGAACCCACTTTGGGAAGAAAATGGTGCCGTTGAGTTTATGCTCGTTGGGCACAAAATCTAAAGCGACGTCAGTACCAGTTGGTTCCGTCCAGGCAATCTTATAGATACCTGCAGTCAACAGGTTGATGTGGGCTTCTTGGTCGGCCACCCAGCGACCAGCAACCATACCGCCGTGAATCCGGTAGTCAACGGTATGATCGTTCTTAGCGTACCATTCGTATTCCCAGCCGTTGTCATAGGTGTAAATAAAGTGGGTGCCTAAAAAGTCATCGAGTGTTTCAAAGTGTTTGTCCATGTGGTTTAAATTAGTCATAATGTTTTCCTACGGTAATTTTATACATGTAATTAAATACATGATTTAGATAACTTGATTATGATATACTGTCTTTAATCAAACGTCAAGGAGAAATTATTATGGCTTTACGCAATGTATTACAGTTCATCATTTTAGGCTTACTGGATCAGCAGCCGCTGACCGGTTATGAATTAACCAAGGCCTTCGATTCTGATATTGGCGAGTTTTGGTCGGCTAACCATAGTCAGATCTACCCGCAATTACGTCGGTTAGAACAGTCTGGGCAGATCACTCATCAAGAAGAAGTGAGTGGTGAAAAATTAGCACGGAAACGATATACAGTTACCACGGATGGTCGTGCAGCCTTAAATGACTGGCTTTCTGCTGAAACTGAACCAACTGTTGGCGGTCGCGATGAGTTTGCGGTGAAAATGTACTTTATCAAATCACCGGATGATCCAAGGCTAGCTCATATGTTAGCTGCTCAGCTCGGGTTTCATGAACAGAAACTAGCACATTTAAAAATCCAAATGACGCGTAAGTTTCCCAATGGACAGAATAATAACGATTATGGTCACTACCTTGTGCTGGACCATGCCATTCGGCGAGAAACTGCGTACTGCGAGTGGCTACGGTCAGCGAATTCTAAAAAATAGTTGGTTGAATGGTTCAGCCAATCTAAATGGTCGCTTAAGATTAAATTGTTAAGTTTTTACGAACAGAATAAAAAATTTAAAATAAACTATGCGATTGCATATATTTGTGCTACACTGTTTTACATTCAATGTGAAATAGAATAACTTTAACAGCTTCAAAGGAGAACAATAATGACAAAAACAGTAATTATCACCGGTGCTAATTCCGGATTGGGTTTTGAAACCACTAAACAAATTGCAAAAAAGGGCAGTGACTATCAACTGATCATGGCCTGCCGGAATATGGCAAAAGCGCAAGCCGCTAAGGATGAGATTTTAAAGGCGGTTCCTGACGCCAATATTACCTGTCTTGAGCTAGATACATCTTCTTTAGCTAAGGTGCGAGCCTTCGTTAAGGCGTTTAAGCAGTTAAACGTCCCACTTTACGGCTTAGTTTGCAACGCCGGAATTGCCGGCAGAACGGTGCACCAAACGGATGATGGCTTTAGCGACATTTTTGAAACCAATTATCTTGGGCACTTTCTGCTCACCCAACTGTTACTGCCACTGATGGCAGACGATGGCCGAATCGTGACCGTCAGCAGCGAACGCCACGATACACCGCTTAAGGGTGTTTCCTGGCCTGGAGTGGATGCACTGGCTTATGGCGGTAACTCGCGGGTGGACAGTATGAGCTATCCATTTTCTAAATTATGCATGATCTTGTTCGCCTATGAATTGGATCGTCAGCTGACTGATGCCGGCAAACACATTGCGGTTAATACAGTAAACCCAGGTTTGATGGTTGAGACCGGACTGGCCAAAAACAAGTCCCGTTTCACACCGCAGACCCTTGCTAAATTTGCTGGTATTCTGGGAACTGCCAAAGGTTCAGCAACGATGGTCACGAACCTGATCTGTGACGATAAATTTGCTGAAGGGCCGGTGAAGTACTTCGACCGTAGCAGCGATAAGCCGGTAGCCTCATCTAAGCTGTCTTATGACAAGCAGGTTCAACAAGAACTCTGGGACTTTAGTATGAAGGCTGTGGGTTTGAGTAACTAAAAAGATGACGATCTAAAACTTACAGTATATCGTTTAAATTACTAGGCCACCAATCACCGCTCAAATCTGAGCAGTGATTGGTGGCCTAGTGTTATTTCATCAATTCGACTCCAATAGGTAGCCAATGGCCACTCGGTAAAGTGCTCATTGACTGCCTATTAAAATAAAACCAGTTAGCAGTTAAATAAATAAACTCGTATTGCGTTGACGGGCATCGCCTAAGTAAGCTGCCACGCCACCAAGTTCGATACCGTCGATGAGTTCTTCTTTTTGAACACCCATGAGATCCATGCTCATGGTGCAGGCAACCATCTTAACGCCGGCATCCTGCGCTTTTTGCAGCATAGTATCGAGCTGGTCCACGTTGTTGTTATGCATTAACTTCTTCATGAGGCCACGACCGGCACCCAGCATATTGAGATTGGATAATGGTAACTTTTGTGCGCCATGGGGGAGTGCAATATCGAACATTTTCGCCATCCCTTTTTTACGGAGTTTGACGCCCGGTTTCTTAATGACGTTCAGGCCCCAGAAGGTGAAGAACATAGTCACCGGCTGGCCCATAGCGGCAGCGCCTTGGGCGATGATCAGACTGGCAATAGCTTTATCGAAATCACCATCGAAGACGACAATGGTGGTGCCTTCTTCGTTGGTTTTCGTCATACTGGCTGGTGCGGTCTCAGTGGCATTAGTCGGGCAGGCCTCAGCTTGACCTTTTTGAACCGTCGCCACAACTTTATCTCCCTGAATCTCATTATTTAAAATCGTGTTGTTAGTGGCTTTAGCCCAGGCATCGATGTCCTTGTAAAAGCCAAAGTCGGAAGCTGTGACTTTTAGCTGTTGTCCAGCGTCGAGTTTTTGCATGGCAGTTTTAACTTTTAAGATTGGACCAGGACACTGCAGCCCGCAGGCATCTAATTCAACTTGAGAAACGGGTTGTGATGCTGGTGTTTGAGATCCCGTCTTATCAGCAGTGGGGATAGTCGCTGCATGGTCAGTTTTAGTTAGTTGATATTTGGCCGTTCGATAAGTCTTCAGACCACCATCTAAATTAATAGCGTTGAATCCGCGTTGGGTCAGCACCCGAGTAACGTTGTATCCCCGCAGACCAGCCGCACAGTAAACGTAGATTGGTTGATCTTTCGGTAATTCTGACAGTCGCTGACGAATCTGGTTTCGTGGGATATTAACCGCGTTTTTTAATGCTGGTTCAGCTAACAGTTCATCAGGGTTACGAACGTCTAAGAAGTAGGCACCCTTAGCAAGCAGATCGTCCACTTCGTTCCACTGAATAGTAGTCACTAATTTATCCTGAATATCGCCTGCCATGTAGCCGGCAAAGTTAACCGGATCTTTAGCAGAAGCATATGGTGGGGCATAAGCGACTTCTACGTCAGCTAGTTCAGCGACTTTGGCGTGGAAGCGAATCGCGGTTGAAATGATATCGATCCGTTTGGCAACACCCTTAGTGCCGACTGCTTGAGCGCCCAGAATCTCACCATCTGTTGAGAAGAGCACTTTCAGCTCAATGGGAGCGGCCCCCGGGTAGTAACCAGCACTGGAATTAGGATGCAGATGAATTGCTTGATACGGGATCTTTAAGGCTTTGAGCTGGCGTTCGTTAGCACCAGTTGAAGCGGTAGTCAGCGCAAATACTTTAGCAACTGATGTTCCCAGCACGGCTGGATTCTGACGGTCAAAGCCAGCTAGGTAGTCAGCTAAGTAACGGCCTTGACGGTTGGCGGGACCAGCTAACGGCACGGAAACGGTCTGCTTAGTGATGGCATTTTGAACTGTGATCACGTCGCCAATGGCATAAATATCGGGTAGATTAGTTTCAAAATGGTCATTAACCGTAATAAAGCCGCGGTCATTGGTTTTAACGCCTGCATCCTGGGCTAACTGGGAGTTCGGCTTGATGCCGATTGCTAGAATGACTAAATCAGTGCTGATGCTGTCACCACCAGCAAATTGAAGGATATGTCCACCATTAGAAAGCGCTTCCAGTTTAGTGTTAAGGCGAACATCGATACCGTTTAATGCTAAGTGTTCATGCAGAAATTGAGCCATTTCAAAGTCTAGGTTGGGCATGACCTGTGGCGTTGCTTCTACTAAAGTAACAGCCAGACCACGGTTGCGCAGGTTTTCCACCATTTCTAGACCAATGAACCCACCGCCGATTACCGTCGCGTGTTTTGGTGAGTTCTTTTCAATGTAGTTCGTTATTTGATCCACGTCAGGAACTGTCCGAACGGTGAAGATGTTATCGGCCTCAGTTAAACCCGGAAATTTTGGCACAACGGGGTTAGCACCGGTAGACAGCACTAACTTATCGTAGTGATCGTCCATAGTATTATTGGCAGTTTGGACGGTGATGGTTTTAGCTGCGGCGTCGATGTTTGTGACCTTACTATTAACGTGAACGTCGATATTGAAGTCGCCCTGCATATCTTCAGGGGTTGAAACAAATAAACTCTCGCGATCAGGGATGGTTTGGCCAACGTAATAGGGCAAGCCGCAGTTGGCGAAGGAAATGTAGGGACCGGCTTCGTACATGACAATTTCAGCGTCTTCATTGAGGCGTCTTAACCGGGTAGCAACGGATGCACCGCCAGCGACACCACCAACAATAATAATTCGTTCAGACATATTTTGTTCCTCCTTGTGAAATTAGTAATTAATCTTGAATTCATTATACCCCACGCAGGTATATTGTCAATATATTTAATAATCACCAGTTTAACGGTAAAAACAAGTTACTTGAATATAGTACCCTAGGTGGGTATAATAAATTTAACAATTAAGAGAGCAGGTGTTCAGATGTCAGTAAAACCAATTAATGATCAAAACTTTAACCAAGAAACGGATTCTGGAACCGTCGTGATCGACTTTAATGCCACTTGGTGTCCGCCATGTAAAATGATGAATCCTATCGTAGAAAAAATGGCGGATGAGCTAGGCGATAAAGTGGCCTTTAAGTCACTGGATATCGATGAAAACCAGCAGACAGCCATGCAGATGCAAGTTCAAGGGATTCCAACCTTCATCGTTAAGAAGGATGGCAAAATCGTTGACCGAATCGTTGGCTTCACCCCAGAACCAGCCTTTAAATCTCGGCTATCCCAATACGTTGATTAAGTATGCTATAGTGGTACCAAGTAAATACTAGGAGGGAACGCGAATGGCTTGTGATCCGAAATTAATTAATCGACTTAAACGGGCGGAAGGTCAGCTTCGTGGCGTTCAAACCATGATGACCGAATGCCGGGATTGTGCTGATGTTATTACTCAGTTAAGTGCGGTTGAGGCTAGTGTGAAGCGGGTAATGGGCATGATCATTGCCGAAAACATCTCCCAGAAGATGACGGAAGATCCTGACGAAGAACTGAAGTCATCACTCAAGTTGATTCAAAAATTATAACTGAGTTTACTTGGTTGCTGATTTTAGGCAGATCATTATCAGGTCAAAATAAAAATAGGTACTAAAATCCAAATAAGACCCTTGTCGACAAGTCTGCCGGCAGGGGTCTTATTTGGGTTAAGTAACTGAAACTAACAAGTTTAATTACATATAATCATTGTGCGGTATAGCCACCATCCGCAGCAATCTCCGCACCAGTCATATAGCTGGATTCATCGGAAGCTAAGAAGGCAATCACGTTAGCGATTTCTTCAGGCTGACCGATTCGTTGCATTGGTATAACCTTTGCAGCCATATCCTGCTGGTCAGCAGAGGCGTTGGCTTTGTTTTGAATTAATGGGGTGTTGATGACACCAGGATGAACGGAGTTGACCCGAATGTTTTCATGGGCTAACTCAAAAGAAGCATCCTTGGTCATGCCGCGAATGGCAAATTTGCTAGCACCATACGCAATGGAGTCGGGCATGCCCACTAGTCCGCCAATTGAGGAAATATTAACGATCGAGCCACCACCAGCTCGGCGCATGGAAGGCAAGATCGTTTTCATGCCATAAAAGACAGAATACTGATTCACTTTGATCACTTTGTCGTATTCTTCTGGGGTTATCTCATCAATGGTCTTCATGATGCCCATACCGGCATTGTTGACTAAAGCGTTAATGGGGCCAAATTTGGCTTCACCATCAGCAACGACTCGTTTCCAGTTGTCAAAGCTACCAACATCCTGCTTCAAGAATAAACTGTTCGCGCCTAATTCGGCTTGAACCTCTTTACCAGCTTTTTCGTTTAAATCAGTCAGAATAACCTTAGCACCGTTTTTAATAAACTTTTTCGCGCTGGCCTTGCCCATACCACTGGCAGCACCGGTAATCAGCGCGGTAATGTTACTCATATCAGCCATTTTGAAGATCTCCTTAGGTAAATCAATATTGTGAATAATGTTTCATACTTATTTTATACAAAATTGACTGGTTAAAGGAGGGACAGAATCTGCTTAAAAGTCCCATTTTAAGATTCAATTGATGATTAAGCGCAATGTTAATACGAAGGAAAAGATTAAGATATCCGCTAAATCTATCACAGAATGACCGCTGGACTAAGGATGGCGCTATGATAAAAGTGTCAAGAGAAGCTTACGTTTGTTTCAAGAGAACGCTGCAGAAAAGTGTGAAACAGCTTATTGGTGGTGTTCTGGCAGAATTCACGCTATGCTGAGCAGTTATCCTTCAAGAACAGATTAAAAAATAATTATGTGGGTGATAAAAATGAAATTTTATAAACAGCAACTAGCTTATCAAGTGTTCGGTGATGGTCAGCCCATCTACTTTTTACACGGGATGTCATTATCCGGTATCAGTATGAGTGGCGTTTACGAGAAAATTGTGGCTCAAAGCCAGTTTCGGCGGTACTACGTTGATCTTCCCGGAATGGGGGCTTCGCAAAACGTTTCGGGCATCCAGAGTGCCGATGATGTGGCTGATTTATTGGCGGCATTTATTCAGGAGACGGCTGGGGACGCACCGGTGATAATAGTTGGCCACTCTTATGGTGGCTACCTGGCCTTTATCTTAGCTCAGCGATTAAGTAACGTTGTTGGAATTTTCAATACTTGTCCAGTTGTCATTGCAGCCAGTGACCAGCGGCACGTTGCCCAGCACGTGACGAAGGTCGTTGACGCCGTTCCTAATGATGGCTCAGCGGCAATGAAGGGCTATTACTTTATGAATGTCATAATTAGCCTGAAAACTTGGGCCGCTTACCAGCACCAAGTCGTACCTGGCCAGCAACAGTTCAATAGTCAATTTTGGGATTCAATCCGGCAAAATGGTCATTATGCAATCTCGAATGAAGCGCAGTTGTTTGATCAGCTTGCTGAACGCATGATACCGATCTATGTTCTCTTGGGACGGCACGACAATATTGTCGGTTATGAGGACCATTTAGCAAAATTAAAGCGCCTGCCGAATAGCCATGTTGTGATCGACGATAACGCTGGGCACAGTCTGTTGATCGATGATCCAAAATTAGTTGATCAGCAATGGCAGCAGTTTATGAGAGCTGTCGCTATCTAACACCCAACGTCACTTTAAATTCGTTAGAGACCAATACTATTTATTTGCGGGCGCAACTAAATGGTGATAGAATGTGGCTGTAATTGGGATGGAAATAGGAGGATAGGTATGGTTAAACTAATTGGTGTTGAAGAACACTTTACGAGTCCGGCAGCACAGCAGGCACCGCAGTCAAAGCCGGCACACACAAAAATTGATCCTCAAGTTGGTCAGGCAATTGGTGGCGGTTTAGCTCAATATTCAGCTGATGAACAGCTACAGGAATCAGTTGAAAGTCGAATCAGTTTCTTGGACCAGCACGGCATGCAGATGCAGGTACTCTCAGATGCTGGCTTGGAAAATACACCGGTTAATATTGCGATTCCGTTGGCCCAGCAGATGAATGATCAGCTGGCGGAAATTGTGGCTGCTCACCCAACACGGTTCGCGGGCTTTGCGGCGTTACCGCTGCAAGACGTTGACGCGTCCGTGAAGGAACTGCACCGGGCAGCTAAAAAGGGCTTGCACGGCACGATGATTCACGGTCGAGTCGGCGGTAAATGGTTAGATGATCCAGTGTTTAAGCCCTTGTGGCAGGCAGCTACTGAACTGGATATGCCCGTGTACATTCACCCGGCAATTACTAACCCGCAAGTGATGTCGACTTACTATCTTAGTGACCAATACTCATTGGGCACTGGTGGTGCTTTAGGTCTACCTGGTTTTGGCTGGCATGCTGAAACTGGCTTGGAATTTGTGCGACTGGTACTCGCTGGCCGGTTTGATGAATTTCCCAGGTTAAAGATCATGATGGGTCACTGGGGCGAGGTGGTCAGCTTCTTCATGCACCGCATGGATGAAACCATTATGCCGACACATCCTAATATCAAACATGATGTTTCTGATTATTTCCATCAGCACCTGTACGTGTCACCCAGTGGGATGTTTGATCAAAATCAGCTGAACTGGGCAGTTTCTGAGTTTGGCGCGGATCACGTCATGTTTTCGACTGATTATCCCTATGAGCCAACGGATAAGATTCAAACCTTTCTCGCAGACTCAGCACTATCCGTAGCTGATCAAGAACAGATTGGCAGCCAAACGGTGACCGACTTACTACATCTTTAAAGAAGGGGTTGATTAAGTGATCGATACCGGTGATGATTCAATCGTTAAATGGCTTATAATTGCTGGCCGTCAAGTTAGTCAGCACCTTGGTCAGCAGCTGGCCCGTCTGAATGTGAGTGCCAGTCAGTATTATTATTTGCTGAAGATCCACGATAATCCTGGACTAACGCAAAAGGATTTAATTGAAGCTGAATTTATCAATCCCAGTAATGTTACTCGTGCGATTAAACAGTTGGTTGAGCAAGGGCTGGTAGATCGGCACAGGTCGGTCAAGGATAAACGAGCGCAAGTACTGCAGCTGACGCCTGAAGGCCAGCAAGTTTATCCTCAGATCAAGGCCATTTTGGATCAAGAAGAGGCCCTATTTCGTCAAGTAACTAAAAAACAGTTCCCTAATTTTGATTCTGAGCAGTTGGCTACAATATTGCAGTCATTTGCCCAGCTTCACGGGGATACTGATAAAACAAATTAATGGAAGGAAGTTGCCAAAATGAAAGCAATTGTCATTGAAAAAGCCGGCGGGCCAGAAGCCTTACAGTTAAAAGAGGTACCAACACCCAAGGTTAAACCGGGTTGGAGTTTGGTTCGCGTTAAGGGCTTTGGCATTAACCACTCCGAAATTTACACCCGAAAAGGTGAATCACCAACTGTTAAATTCCCACGAATCTTAGGCATCGAATGTGTCGGTGAAGTCGCCGATACCACTGAATCTGACCGGTTACCAGTTGGTCAAAAAGTTGTCAGCATTATGGGCGGCATGGGACGTGAATTTGACGGTGGCTACGCCGAATATGCGTTACTGCCTAACAAGCAGATCTATCCGGTAACGACTAACCTGTCGTGGCCAGAACTCGCTGCGGTTCCGGAAACGTATTTTACAGCGTATGGCTCACTGAAGAATGCTCATATTGATACTGCTAAGAGTTTGCTGGTCCGTGGCGCCACCAGTGGCGTTGGGACGGCAGCTATTAAGCTAGCCAAAGCTATCAACCCATCAATTACGATTTCGGGCAGTACCCGCCATGCTGAAAAATTTGCTGAATTAAAGGCCATTGGTTGTGACAAGCCGGTTTTGGATCAGGATAAAAAGGTTCAAACTGCGGACCATTTTGATGCTATTTTGGAATTAGTTGGTCCTGCAACTTTAAATGATTCGTTGCCACATCTTAACCAATTCGGCTATTGCTGCATGACTGGCGGCCTTGGAGATCAGTGGACAGTGCCTGATTTTAGCGCGTTTGTGCTTCCCAACGGTGCCAGTCTGACGGTTTTTGAGTCTGGAGCTGCCAGCAGTGATTCAGCGTTTAAGGATATGTTGAGTCTGATAGAGACTCATCATATCGATGTCAAGCCTACCGAGACGTTTGATTTAGCTCACACTGGTGATGCACAAGCATTCCTAGAAGCTAGTGATAGCTTTGGCAAGGTAGTTGTTCTTCCCTAACATAATGAAAGAAGGTTTCTAATGACAGCGTTAACGATTGCTGGTAAAACTTATCCAGATTTACAGATTCCAGATGGTTACAAACTCGTAGTTGATAAATTAGTCCCACGAAACGATGAAAAGGTGCATCTGCTGCGCTACCAACCGGCAAATCTGCCAGAAGAAGCACTCGGCAGAGAACACGTGACGGTGATCCACCGTGACGATGGTAGTATTTATTCGTATAATGCGCTTACTCAACCATTGACAGGTGCGGTACCCAGTGAGAAGCAAGCCTTTGCGATTGCGGAAAAACTGTGGCAGGAAGTCGCACCTGGATATCGGGAACAGCTTGAGCCGCTGAGAAGTTTAGCTGGTCAAGAACGGACTTACATCGATGCAGATGGCAAAACCGTCACGATTCCATTGATCTGGGCGAAGTATGCTAATATGCTGGTGGAAGGCAGTTATGAATGGGTCGGCTTCGGCCCCAATGGTCATCTGGTTGAGTTCGAACGGAATAACTTCTGGGACTATGCTGCTGGCCGTCAAAAGACTGAGATGTGGTACGGCGATGATTGGATCCGTGCGCGTCGTGGCCAGGGTCCGCAGTTGGAAGCGCCGTTGCCGTTAGCTTAAATTTAAAGACTAAAAAAGGGCTCGCAATTTGCGGCCTCTTTTTGTTGCCTAAAAGACGAATTACTATTTCAATTAGGCGGTGATTGTTCTATTCTATGGGTGAGAATTGACTGTCAGAATTGGTGATAGTAAAGGAGAGAAATCCATGCCAGAAACTTACCGTTTGCAACTGGGACCACTTGTTCGTCGTTTGCCGATTATGAAATTACCCAATGACGTGACGATTGCCTCGTTTGTGTTATTAGGAGATGCGGAGTTGACGCACTACGCTGCTGAAAGACTGATTGATCGGGTTAAAACTGTTAAGTTTGATTATTTTGTCACGGTGGAAAGTAAGGGAATTCCGTTAGCGCAGGAAATGACGTGGCTAAGCGGCCGTAAGCAGTATGTTGTCTTGCGAAAAGCGGTGAAGGACTACATGGTCTCACCGCTGAGTGTACCGGTTGAAGCCATCACGACTTCGGCTGATCAGCGACTAGTCTTGGATGGAACGGATGCGGTTAAGTTGAAAGGTAAACGGGTGATCATCGTGGATGACGTCATCAGTTCGGGTGGCTCGCTGCAAGCAGCTGAACGGTTACTTCGACAGGCAGGCGCATGCGTTGTTACTCGATTAGCGGTTTTGGCAGAAGGGTCCGCTAAGAAACGACAGGATATTGATTATTTAGGAACATTACCGCTATTTTAGAATGTGTGACAAAACTCGGTAGATTCCAGAATTTAACTCCAAAAAGCCTATTTCGGCGGCCTTTGTCGGAATAGGCTTTTTGGAGTTAAATGGCCGGAATCTGAGTTTTAGAACACGATTAGGCTATATTAAAGTATTGAACCAATAATTACCTTTTTGCTATTTTCAGTTAAGAAGTCAGTTGAAATACTTATCAATATAGACGTATGTCTCAGTTTTTTTACTATTGATTTAAAGGTTTAGGTGCAATATTTGGAACGGTTGATTTTTCCCGTGAAGCGAAGAAGCCGAAGACGGCACACCAGACGATGCCTAGAATTGCGGGGATCTGGTTATTGGCGTCCAAGAATAAGCTGAGATAAACAATTCCGAAAAAGACGATCAGCACCGGGTCAATAATTTTATAGGCCGGCATCAGGAACCCGTTCGGCAAAAAGTCAGTGGAGCGACGGTAACGATAATGGGCCGCAATGGTCAGCGCGTAAACGATCAAGTAGAGGTCACTGCAAGCAGCCGCAATCAGGGCGAAAACGTTTGAAATTCCGGGTAACAAACTGAGAAGCGGTGCTAATAAGCAAAGGGTGACCGAAATCAGGATGCCACGTGCTGGCACGCCATGACTGGAAATGTGTTTAAAATGATGCATAAATGAGCTGTTGGAGTCAAGTGACAGCTGGTAAAAATGACGCCCAGCTGAATAGATCACACTGTTGATTGATGAAGCAGCTGAAGTTAACACAACGAAGTTAACCACCGCAGCGGCAGCGCGTAGGCCAATCAATGAAAAGACCTGAACGAAGGGACTTTGACTAGTCGAAAGGCTGCGCCATGGATAAATCAGCATGATGACGAAGAGGGCACCAACGTAAAAAATCAGGATTCGGAAGATGATTTCGTTAATAGCTTTTGGCAGTACCTTACGGGGGTTCTTAGTTTCAGCAGTGGTGATCCCAACGAATTCCATGCCGCAAAAGGCAAAGAAAACCATTGGAAAGGCGCCGATAAAGTTTTTGATTCCATTGGGAAATAGTGTGAATCCGGATGTAATGTTGGTCAAACTAACAGCCCCGCTGGACGTTTTAAAGTGAGTGAACAATAGGAAGAAGCCGGTGGCAATCATTGCTAAGATAGCGATAATTTTGATCATAGCAAACCAGAATTCTGCTTCACCAAAGAGGCGAACGGCAATGAGATTGACACTAGTCAGGAGCGCTAAGAAGATGACTTGAATCAGCCAGCTAGGGGCGTGCGGCAGCCAGAACTGAACGTAATTGGCAATCGCGGTCAATTCAGCCATACCAACACAGATGAGGTTAATCCAGTAGGTCCACCCAGCAAAATAACCCGTGCGTTTGCCTAGGTAACGGCTGATAAAAGCGATGAACGTGTGCTGAGATGGATCTGCATACAGCATTTCACCCATGGCGCGCATCATCAAGAAGAAAAAGATACCAGTAATCATATAAACAAAAATAATCGATGGTCCGGTTTTAGTGATTGAAGTGCTCGCCCCTAAAAACAGTGCGGTACCAATCGTACCACCTAGTGCAATCATCTGAACATGTCGGTTAGATAAGGCCCGTTTTGTGCCATCGGCGTTAATATCTGTCTGTTTGTCCATAGACTCGCTTCCCTTTCTTATTAGTTCGTATTTAATCACTAAATGATAGAAAATTCAAGCAATTAATTAGAATATGATTTGAACTGATGAAATGATAGTTATTAATATTCATTAAATAAGCCATTGTTAAGGTAAAAATAATATTTATACATACGCTAATCAAACTTTAATATTTAATTCGGGCAAATATATAACTGCATAAATAGTTACATTGCTATGTGAGCTTATTCAACCGAATTGGTGCTGTTCTTGAAAAAATCTGTAGAAAATCCCCTTGAGGTTGATCGATGAATGATATTAATTCATCAATCAACCTCAGGGGGACTTATAGCAAACTCAATCCTAGATTTGGTTTGCAACCATTAAACGTTTTTCTGATTGACCGGTGCCACATTTGGAACTGTCGATTTTTCCCGTGAAGCGAAGAAGCCAAAGGCAACACACCAGACGATGCCTAAAATTGCCGGGATTCGGTTACTTGGGTCAAAGAACAGGCTGAGGTAAACGACGCCAAAGAAGACAATTAATAGTGGGTCCACAATTTTATAGGCTGGTATCAAAAAGCCATTTGGCAGAAAGTCTGCAGAACGGCGGTAGCAATAGTGGGCAACGATCGTCAGCGCATAAACGATCAGATAAAGGTCACTCGTCGCGGATGCAATCAAACTAAATACATTTGACACACCGGGTAGGACGCTGAGTAATGGCGATAACAAGACGCATCCCGTGGAAATGACAATTGCCAAAGCGGGAACGCCGTGAGTCGAAATCTTTTGAAAATGTCGCATGAAAGGACCGTGAGATTCAATGGCTAGCTGGAAGAAATGACGGCCAGAAGAATAGATCATGCTGTTGAGTGCTGAGACGGAGGCTGTTAAGACCACAAAGTTAATGATGGCAGCAGCGGCGTGAAGCCCGACTAGTGAAAAGACCTGAACGAAGGGACTTTGAGTAACTGAAAGGCTGCGCCATGGATAAATCAGCATAATCATGAATAGTGCGCCAACGTAAAAAATCAGGATTCGGAAGATGATTTCATTGATCGACTTAGGTAAGACCTTTCGGGGATTCTTGGTTTCAGCAGTGGTAATCCCGATAAACTCCATGCCGAGAAAGGCGAAGAAGACCATTGGAAACGAACCGATAAAGTTATTCACACCATTTGGAAAAAGCGTGAAATCGGCAAACACGTTTGAAAGACTCACAGTGCCGTTGGGCGTTTTAAAATGACCAAATAACATGAAAAATCCGGTGGCAATCATGGCTAGGATCGCGATGATCTTGATTATTGAAAACCAGAATTCGGCTTCACCAAATAACCGAACTGCAATTAGGTTCACACTAGTGAGAATCAGTAAGAAAATGACTTGAATCAGCCAGCTGGGAGCATGCGGAAACCAGAACTGAACGTAATTCGCGGTTGCCGTCAGTTCTGCCATTCCGACACAGACTAAGCCGATCCAATAAGTCCAGCCAGCGAAATAACCAGTCCGGTCGCCAACGTAACGGCTAATAAAAGCAATAAAGGTATGTTGTGATGGATCCTCAAATAGCATTTCACCGATGCCCCTCATCATCAGGAAGAAAAAGGCACCAATGATAATGTAAACCAAGATGATGGAAGGTCCCGTTTTTTTGATGGAAGTACTCGCACCCAAGAAAAGACCGGTACCAATCGTGCCACCCAGTGCAATCATTTGAACGTGTCGGTTAGATAAAGCCCGTTTTGTGCCATCAGCATTAATATTGGTTTGTTTGTTCATAGACTCACTCCTTCTCTCATTAGCTTGTATTTAATCACTAAATGATAGAAAATTCAAGCAATTAATTAGAAATTAATTAGAAAGTGGTCTATAAAAGATTATAAAAAATAGCTAAATATGCTGTTGCGTAGGAATAAGACGATACATTTTTCTATATTAATTAAATTTTAATTTAAAATTAAGCAAATATATAATTGAATAAACAGTTACACAACCGTGTGAGCTTATGCGTTCAAATCGGTCTTTTACTTCAGCAATGGTTGATAACGATTGAAATCAGTTTGATTGATAAATTAAAGCCTTCAATGACTGTACCAACAGTCATACTGGGAGCAGTTGATACTAATATCCGCTAGTTTGTTTATTTACTCACGTATTTTAAATGGGCAGTTAATAATAAAAAATCAAACGTTAAATTAAAATTCGGTTTGAATTGGGACTGGAATTTATTCAAGATTACTGCTATATTTAGTTTACAAAAGGATATTGTAGCTGTTTTTAGTTGACTAATTAGATTTTAATGATTAGTAGTCCTGCTATTAAACTGAATAAATAGTTATATTGCTATGTTAATTTATTTGCATGATATCCGTTAACATAGTGAATAGTTCACTTGGAGGTGTCCATTTTTATGGAAATGAATCAATTAAATCCCGATATTGTGTCAGTCGCACCATCTGCGTTACGAGTGTTCGATCATGAGATTAGTGCAGATCCTGATATTGTTAAGCTAACGTTGGGCGAACCCGATTTTAACGTGCCGGAACATATTAAACAGGCAGCGATTGCGTCTATCAAGGCTGATCAATCGCATTATCCGTACTACTGGGGTATTCAGGAATTACGGGATGCTGCTTCAACGTATTACCGTGAAAAATTTGGCTATCAGTATTCGGCTGACCAAATCGTCTGCACGGTTGGCGCCACGGAAGGATTAGCCGCAACTTTTAAAACGTTATTTAAACCTGGCGATGGCGTATTGATTCCGATGCCCGCTTATCCGGTTTATAAGGCGATGGCACTGGTTAATCATTTGAAGCCAATTATGATCGATACCACCGCAAATGGCTGTGTACTTCAACCACAGCAGGTGGCGGATGCGATTCAGGCTAACCCGGATATTAACATCAGAGGTGTGGTGATCACTGATCCGTCCAATCCAACTGGAGTGGTCTATTCTGAAGACCAGTTAGCTGCTTTGGTGCCAGTATTGCGCGATAACAAGATTTGGGTGATCAGTGATGAAATCTATGGTGAGCTGACCTATGGCGTCCAGCATTACTCATTGTCACGGTGGTTGCCAGACCAGACCATTATCATTAATGGGCTATCGAAATCACACGCCATGACTGGCTGGCGCATCGGCTTTGCGTTTGGCCCAACTGGCGTGATCGACCAAATTGCTAAGGCCCATCAATTCCAAGTTACGACACCGACATCAATCGTGCAATATGCCGCCGTTGAGGCTTTAACGCATGGTCAAAATGATGCTGCAGCAATGCGGAAGGTCTATGAGAAACGCTGTGACTACCTCAAACGGGAACTGACAAAATTAGGCGTGACTTACGTTGAACCCCAAGGCGCGTTCTACATTTTCATGAAGATTCCAGAACAGTGCCAGCTCGATAGCTTTGCCTTTGCCCGTCAATTGGCGAAGGACTACCACGTTGGATTGATGCCAGGAGCACCATTTGGCGATCCGCAGGCACTACGGATCAGTTATGCTTCCAGCAATGAAAACCTGCACGCTGCGGTGGATGCGCTGACTAAGGAATTAACGAAATTAGGCGTATTGGCTTAATTAAGAAAATATTTTAAAGCATATACGAAAAGTACACTGATTCCCTAAACGGAGAATCAGTGTACTTTTCGTATATTGTCATAGAGGGTGACTGATTGTAGATTGGATTAAAGAGGAGAGTAAGCACACTATAACCGGACGTATTGAAACACAAAACGGACTTCCTCATATTTGAGTTAGTCCGTTTTTGTATTTCATTCAGTTACTAATTGCTGATCAGGTTCATAATTCCACGGTAAACAAGCCTCCAATTGCGCTTCTTTTGGGAAAG
>NZ_BJDO01000019.1 GCF_005405185.1 Secundilactobacillus hailunensis | reverse complement strand
TTGAAGCTTAGTCATAAAAAATCACCTCATCATAATTGATAAGGTGATCATACTGCGCCGTTAGACGCATTCATAGACGTTCGGTTATAGTGTGCTTACAATCATCCTTCATCTTGCTCATTTTTTGCAGAAGAACCTTTTGGTCATAAACAAAGATAGTGCTGGTGATTGCTCATCAACACTATCTTCATAAACCCTAGGAGTTACGTAAACGATGGATTACTTTTCGTCTTCACGCTTCTTCTTTTTGAAACCTAACAAACTCAACATACTCATAATACCAAGTCCAAGCATTGCCCAAACACTAGATGTTTGTTCATTGGTTTGCGGCAAAGTAACATTCTTATTCTTCATCGCATCTGAATTGGAACCATTCAAGTTGCCTACGCTAGAGCTAGTTAACTGTTGCGCTTGACCAGCTTTCACATAATTATTTTGATGTGCTAACCCAGTTTGCGAACCATTACTAGTCTCATTTGAACCAGTTGACTGGCCAGCAGTGCTGTTATTGGTACCAGTAGAAATAGTGTTGTTATTAGTCTTACCAGTACCAGTATTGTTATCTGGTTTATCGTTAGTAGTCGTGTTGCTATCAGGCTTATCGGCACCGGTATTATTATCTGGCTTATCGTTAGTAGTCGTATTGTTGTCAGGCTTATCGGTACCATTATTGTCATTAGGAGTGCCAGTGCCATTATCAGTTGAATCGCCACCAGGGACACCAGTACCATTATCCGTATCATTAGAAGGGATACTTGGTGCGACAACAGTGACATTAATTGGTTGCGCTGGGTTTTGATCCTTCTGAATTTCAACGGTACCATTGCCGTTATTCTTCAAATTGTAGCCATTCGGCACATTACCTGTAACATCAAAGTTGTTACCTGGGTTACCGACTACAGTTGTCGTTCCAACCACTGTACCGTCTGGTGTGACAAAGTTGACCGTGTATTGATTAGCATACGGAACATTATCAGTTGGTACTTTATCAATTTCGACGGGCTCTGGATGACTTAACTCGACAACATAGGTTGGTGTCTTGCCATATTGGTTAAATGTCTTGGGAGCACCAGCTAAACCATTATTGTCATTTTCACTTGGAGCATAACCTTGATTGAGTAACTCCTGCTCTTTTGCAAAGGCAGGACTGTAATCAACTGGCGCATCGGACACTCCATTCAAGATGACAGAACCTAAATCAACATTCTTGTTATCCTTGTCAATAAATTGAACTTTAATGCTTTGCGGATTAGCCGTGTAGTTGACGTAGTTCTTATCACCAGGTTTGCTATTCGGTCCATCAACGGTGATCGTACCATCTGGATTAACAGTGGCTGGGACTGTGGTCTTATCTGCTGTGTATCCAGGAACAGTTGGTATATCAACAGCGACATGATCACCGGTCTTTCCGGTAATGTTTGGCACTGTTTGATTGCCTTTATTGGAAGGAACGTCAACATTGGTCGTAACGGTATTTGGTGTATAAACCACGTTAATGGTGTTATCGCGACCAGCTGGAATCGTCACGTTGGGCGTCGTTGCGGTGTAACCCGGAACATTTGGAACTGTAACGCTAGTACCTGGATAGTTATGAACCGTAGTTGGCGTAGTATTTGGAATTGGATTTCCTTGATCATTACTTGGAACTAAGGTCGTGTCAACTTCAACATCCTTAATCTTAGTCAACTGAACAGTAAAGGTCTGAGAATGGCTAGTAAATGTTGCTGGAATACCAGTTAAGCCATTTTGTAAACCGTTCTTAGGTGTATAACCCGTATTAATAATACTTTGCTCTTTAGTAACCGCCGCACCATAGTCAACGTTGCCATCGGTCTGACCATTGAGAACAGTTGTGCCCAAAGGCGTACCGTTTTCATCGGTAAAGTTAACGGTGATTGTTTGCGGATCAGCTGTGTAGTTGACGTAGTTCTTATCACCGAGTTTGCCATCCGGTCCGTCAACGCTGATCGTACCATTTGGATTAACAGTGGCTGGCACTGTGGTCTTATCCGCTGTGTATCCAGGAATCGTTGGCACATCAACCGTGATGTGATCACCCGTTTTACCAGTGGTGTTTGGCACTGTTTGGTTACCCTTATTGGAAGGAACATCAACTGTACCAGTAACTGTATTGGGGGTATAAACCACGGTGACAACACCATTCTTCGGTGGAATTGTGGTTGTGTCAGTCGTTGGTGTATAACCTGAAATACCTGGATTATTAATAACTGTACCAGGATAGTTATTCACGGTTGCTATTTGACCGCCCGGAACTGGGTCACCATTAGACAATACTGGTGTTAAGTCAGATGTCACCTTGACATTGCTAATCTTGGTTAAGACCACTTCGTACGTTGGGGTAGCATTATCATCATGATCGTAAGCCTTGGTTGCACTGTCGAGACCGTTATTGTTACCCTTCTTCAATGTATAGCCTTGGTTAATCCAATCCTGTTGAGCCTGGAACGCTGGCGTATAATCAATGTCGCTGTCTGAAGGGCCACTTAAAATAGTGGTCCCCAAGCTAGTGCCTTGATCATCCACGAAGTGCACGTTGATCTTTTGAGTCTTCGGTGTGTAAATCACTTTGACGATGTTATCCCGACCAGCTGGAATCGTCACATTTGGTGTCGTTGTACTGTACCCCGGTACATCTGGAACGGTAACACTAGTATCTGGATAGTCATGAACCGTGGTTGGCGTAGTATTTGGAATTGGATTACCATTGCCATCACTTGGAACAATGCTTGCAGTGACCTTAACATTATTGATCTTCGACAGAACAACAACATAGGTTGGTGTCACGTTATCATTACGGTCGTAAGTCTTCGTTGCACTAGCTAAACCGTTATTGTTGCCCTTCTTCAAAGTGTAGCCTTTGTCGAGTAACGTTTGCTGCTCTGCGAATGCTGGTGTGTAATCGACGTTGCCATCGGAAACACCAGTCAATGTTGTATTACCTAATGGATTATTATCTTGATCTACAAATTTAACATTGATACTTTGTGGGTCTGGTGTATAAATCACGTTAACATTTCCATCACGGTTACCTGGAATCGTCACGTTTGGCGTGTTTGCGGTATAACCCGGAACACTTGGTGCCGGGACACTAGTGCCAGGATAGTTATGAACCGTCGTTGGTGTGATTCCCGTAATCGGATTGCCGTTGCCATCGCTTGGTACTAAGTTGACTGTCACTTTAACGTTGTTGATTTTGGTCAAAACAACAACGTAGGTTGGGGTAACGTTGTCATCATGATCATAAGTTTTGGTTGCACCGGCTAAACCGTTATTATTCCCATTTTTCAAAGTATAACCTTGGTTTAGTAACGTTTGCTGCTCTGCAAATGCTGGCGTGTAATCGACGTTGCCATCGGAAACACCAGTCAATGTTGTATTGTTTAACAGATTGTTATCTTGATCAACGAATTTAACATTGATACCTTGTGGATTTGGTGTATAAGTTACCAAGCCAGTCATGTTTGGATTATCCACGGTAATCGTACCGTCTGGATTAACAGTAGCTGGTACCGTAGTTTTATCTTTAGTGTAACCTGGTAGATCAGGTACTGAGACCTGAACATGATTATCAACGGTTCCAGACACACCCGTAACGGTTTGATTGCCCTTATTACTTGGTACTGTGACATTAGTCGTTACTGTATTTGGTTTGTAATTAACAGTAACTGACGTATCCGTCAAATCACTAGCATTCATAGCCCCTGGATATAGATTTGGTATCTGAGTTGCATTCTGATCATTAATCGTAGCGGTGTAGCCTTGAATTATTGGAATCGTTACTGCTTGATAGGAACCTGTAGCTGTTGCAACAGTGTCATTTGTAACCTTATCAGTTGACGTATTCCACTTAATCGTTTGGGTAACCGTTCCTGATGTCCGTGGCACTGAATCAGCACCAGGATTATCAATGACATAGTTAATGACTCGCTGAGTTTGCTTTGTGCCATGAACAACTGCGTGAGTTAAATGAACGGTGAAATTATCAGAATCGTCCGGTGTGATCGTGTAACTAACGGCATTAGACTGATTTTTAGCTAATACATAATCTGCCGGTACGCTGACGTTATAAGTACCAGTTTCATCCGTTTTACCGTTAATTGAATCGGTATCGATAACTTTGTTAGTTAAATCGTCAACGTAAGTTACAGTTGCTGCATTATTATCAGCGGTGTAAGTAA
The DNA here is from genome assembly GCF_005405185.1 of Secundilactobacillus hailunensis. Taxonomy (GTDB): domain Bacteria; phylum Bacillota; class Bacilli; order Lactobacillales; family Lactobacillaceae; genus Secundilactobacillus; species Secundilactobacillus hailunensis. The sequence goes on along the minus strand of NZ_BJDO01000019.1, from coordinate 40,706 downwards.
CTGTCTTCGTATCACCAGTTGGTGTGCCAATGCCAGTTATTTCAGTCGTATTCGGCGTATAGCCAGCTACTGTTGGAATATCAGTAAAGGTATATGGCTCATCCGTTGTAGTTGTGATCGTCTTGTCAGCTGGTTTCTTCCCATCAGGAAGGCCGGTAAACGTAATCGTTGTAGTCGATTGATTTGGTGTGTACTTGACATTCTCGGTAGTATTTTGGATTGCACTAGGATTAATGACACCCGGATTGTCGCGAGCAATGCTTGATTTATCAGGTGTATATCCCGCAATAGTTGGCGCTGTTACACCCTCATAAATTGTTTGCGGCGTTGCATAAGACGTGTTGGTAACGTGATCCGTAATCGTCTTCCAATCGATCTTCTGAACAACACTAGTCGGGGCTTTACTACTGTCGCCACCTTGCATCACGTAGTTAATGGTCCGCGTGCTTTGAGCAGTACCATAGGTAATGACGTGCTTTAAATGAACAACAAGATTATCAGTATCATCAGTTGTCAGAGTAACATTCGCGGGGGTCGTGACAGTATTTGCGGCAACATAATTTGCTGGGATGGTAACCGTATAAGGAAGCATATCATCAACAAAACCGTTTAAAGTAGTTCCCGTATTAGGGACAACGTTGCCATTGTTATCATCATCAACATAGGTAACAGTAGCTGCCGCCTTTTGATTGTAAACAACGTTAATCCCAGTTAAAGCAGCCATACCATTGGCCTGAGTTGTGGAGATTTGCGGTGTGACATTAAAGCCTAATCCAGAACCCATGGTCCCGTCATCTAATTGGAGAGCTAAGCCAGATCCAGGAGCTGTTCCACCAAGTTCTTCCTTGGTCATAGTAGCTACGGACTGTGGTTTGTTCCCATAATACGTGGTAGTGACAGTAATCGTTCCATCGGTCTTATTAGCAACTAACGTGGCTGATTTAACGCCTGTAGTATTATTTGCATTTTGTGCATAATTGAAGGTAACTGACTTCAATTGTGAAGTTGGATACCCATTTACACCAGCATCAGCACCAGCACCAGGGACACTGGTATTGGCACCAAGTTGAATGTCTGGGACAGTCTTTAACGAAGTCCCAGCTGTATCTTGGACTGTGACTGGAATTTTAAGCGAATTAACGGTTAATTTCCCAACTCCGTTAATTAAGTTATCAAATAGATAGTCTGGGTTAGCCGCTGCCAAGTTAGTTAAACCTTGTTTCGAAAGTGCTACATCATAAGAACCTACTGGGGATTGAACAGCAGATAAGTCTAAATCACCATCTGCAGTATTAACCGTGTAGGTGCTGCCAGTGGTCTTTGTCCAACCGTTGGGAGCTTTCAAATTACTTGGCAACGTAACTGTCATCGTTGATGGCATAGTTGACTTCCATGTCATTTGACTATTATTTACCTTGGCTTGATTAGCAGCATTAGCGGTATCGATAACCTTTTTATACGTTGCGGTATAAGTGGTACCAGTTGCCAACGTAGTATCAGGCTTAATCGGAACTGTAGCATTCTTCTTAAAAGTTTGTTCAACTGGCGTACTAGTTTGATCAAGAATGTACTGAGTACCATCGGCAGCAGTTACTTTTTCAGGAACTACTGACAGTGGATCATAGGCATCCCCAACCATACCAGAAGTTGTAACGTCATTAGCAATTTTATTGCCAGCAGCATCTGTTAAATTGTAAGTATCTTGAACTGGAATATGCTTGATGGTGTAAGAACCAGCCCACATAGGATTATCATAAGTAGTACTAATCGTTTCAGTATTAGTTAACCCAAGACCGTTTGCAACGACTGGCACATTGGGATATTCCCCGCCGGTATCAATGGTGTATGCACCATCCGTATAAGCATTATCGTCAGTAGCATATAAAATAGCAGCATCATTTTCTACTGTCCGGTCACCAAAATTACCCGTTGTTACATTATTAATATCTGGATCAACGACTACGTTAATCGGAACCTTAGCCGTATCTCCAGTTTCGTCAACAGTCCCAAGTTTAAAGTAAAACGCTTGGCGTCCCTTATAATCAGGCAGTTGGCCAACAGTCAAATCGGTATATGAGGTTTTCGTAGTCGCAAGTGTTTGTGTAATACTACTTTTAATTACATCTACTGGGTCATCGGATTTAGTGTAACTGGTGATTTTAGTTGGATTAGTGGGATCAGTGGTTACATTTGCCACTGCTAAACCAACTGGAATGACGATAACGTTCGTAAAGTTAGTAACTTTATCCTTAGAAGTCCCAAAAATACCCAATTGTAACGTGGCTCCGTCACCATCATTAAGAATTTCACCATTTAAATTACCACCGCCACCACCAAAATTAGACAGATTTCGAACAGGCGTGTCTACTGATCCATCAGCAATAATAAGCCTTCCGGGTTGAATATTGATTAATTTAATTGGTGTGTTAGGGTTCGCTGCATTTAAATTATCTAGAGCCGTTGTGGTTAAATTAAGTGGGTAGGTATTAACCGTGCTTTTGTGAACGGCAGTAGTATCAAAATAGCTAATTGGTACATTGTAAACAATATTTTCTGTACTCGTATTGTTATAATTAACCGCCCAATCAGACGGAATCGTTTCATGACGAGAAATGCTCACGGTAACAGTGGCTGGTAGACTAGTATCAGTAGTCCTCATTCGAACAGTACCAATACCTAATTTAGTATTATTTTGAATTTGAAAGTTACCAGCAGTAACATTGCTAGCAACAATATTATAGTTAATGTTGCTTGTGTTTAATTTTTGTAGTCCTGCTGCTGTAAGATTAACCGTATACGTTCCCGCTTCCTGGCTATCAACGTTGGCTTGAATATCACCAGAAGCGATGGTGACAGTGTATGTGCCATCAGCATTAACCGTCCAGTCAGTTGGGGCTTTTAACCCCGGATTAACTTTAACCTTAAAACTAGTTGGATCCGTCGTTGCATCATTATCGTAAAGTTTAGAAGTATTTTCAATTGCTACTGAACCCGTTACAACCGGTGCTTTAGTAATCGTTAATTTACCACCAGTCACGTCAGCACTGCTTACAACCAGGTTCTGTTTCTGGTTAGCTTGAACAGCATTAAGCCGTGCCAAGCCATTAGTACTTAGCGAAATATCGTAAGAACCAACGCTTTGATCGATTTTAGATAAATCAATATCACCGGAAGCTGTGGCGACTTGATATTCATCCTTATTGCCGGTAACAAACCAGCCAGTAGGAGCGGTTAAATTATCAGATAATTTAACATTAAGCGTTGCTGGCGTAGCACTTGTACTGTCATAGATCTTCGTGGCATCTTCGACTGTAGCTGTCACAGCCTGGGTTGGATCTGCTGGTGCTGGAACTTGAGTCGTAGATGTATCAGCAGAAACTGCCGTAATGGCCTGTGGTGTCCCAGTTTTAGCATACGCGGCTGCTGCGGCAGTCTTAGCTTGGTCAATCGTATTTTCATCAGTCACATCGCCCAGATTAGTTGTCTGAACATTGTTTGTGTTAGTTTGTGTTCCCTTACCAGTAGGTACAGCAACTGCCGTTGGCACAGTTTTCACTGCAGCTTCAGGAACTGCCTGCGCGGAGCTTTCAGGAGCTGCATTAGTTGCATCTTCACTTACAGGCTTTACCGCCGTTTGAGCAGTTGTTTGTGAAGTATCCGCTTTCATATTGTTAGTAGTACCTGTCGATTGCGTTTGAGTTCCAAGACCAACGCTTTTACCCTGTAAATTATTCTGTTGTGAAGACACCTCATCAGTTGCTGGGTTCGTTTCAGTTGGAGCATCCGCGTAAGCATTTTGCTGTCCGCCAAACGCGATACCTGCACCTAACGAAACCGTGAAAAGCCCGGCAAATAGCCATCTTCTCCCCACCTTATACATTTTAAAGTGTTCTTTGACCTGGCCACTATCTCTCAGTACCCGTTCGTGTTGCTTTTGCATAACACGCTTTGTCAATTATATTACCCCCCGTAAAATTTAAATTTACCTCAGACATTCTCCCTTCGATAAAATATCTAAAATAAAAGTTAACCACATTAACTAAATATCAACTAAACATCATGGTAAATTATCATATTGCGTCTATAGTATACATACAATTGTTTAAAAAACCAACCGTAAAGCCGATTTTTTAAATTTTATTTTTAACCTTACATAATTTTTTTGTTATAGGACAATTATACTTCAGCAGTGCAGAATAAGCCCTCTGTAATTTAAATTCTTCAAACGACTACTTAGTGACAACGCCAACTTCAAAATTAGCTGTAATCTGCGTCAAGCCCTACTCTAAAATGCTGATCTACAAATTGACTCGTTAACTCTGTCTTGTTCACGATAACCCTCCATTACGCAATGTGTTTTGGTTTAATTTTAACAGCAAACGCCAGTAAATACGAGACGGCTAAGAACCCTGCCACGACCACGTATGGATAATGGGTGTTCATATCTAACAGAGCGCCGGACATCAAGGGTCCAATCACGTTACCCACACTGGTCAGCGACATGTTCAGCCCGTTAATCAGGCCTTGGTTCTTAGCGCTTAGCTTCGTCAGTAAGGTGGTAATTGCTGGGCGCAACAGGTCAAAGGCCGTGAAGACAAGTAGTGTGGCAATGATCACTTCAATTTTAGTGTGTGCCAAAATAATCCAGACGGTACCGGCAAAGGCAATCAAGAAGCAGAGGCGAATCAGTTTAGTTTCTTGAAAGGCCACCACCAGTCGATCAAATAACAGCACTTGAAAGAACAGCGAGATCACCCCGTTTAACGTCAGTACCAGCGCAATGTTGGCGATACTGAAGTGGAATACTTCGTTCACAAACAAACTGTAAATACTCTCGAATCCCTGCAGACCAAATGAGGAAACTAAAATCAAGACGAATAATAAGATCACCGGTTTAATCAGCAAATCATGCCAGTCACCCTTCATCTTACTTATGTCTTTTTGCAGCTGGGCCACATCGTGATTGGGTTCTTCAATTTCCGCGTCTTTAGGCAATAAAATCAGTAAAGCAATCGTACTGATAATGCCCAAGCCACCCGCAAACCAAAACGGGGTTTTATAACTGATACCGGCTAGCAGACCGCCAATCCCGGGGCCTAATATGAGACCACCGCTAAAGGCCGCCGACAGCCAACCAATAACTTTGGCTCGTTGCCTTTTAGTCGTAATGTCGGCCGCCAGCGCCATCCCAGTTGGCGTGACCATGGCAGCCGAAATACCGCCGATCACGCGGGAAACATCAAACATCGACAGGTAATTAGTCAACGCAAATAAAATTTCGGAAACGGCGTAGAGCGCCAGCCCAATCGCAATGATCGGTTTACGCCCTACTTGATCAGAAATCCGGCCAATAATGGGTGAGGCAACGAATTGCGCAAAGGCAAATAAGGCCGTCATGACACCCATATCAAAGGCCGACAGGTGCAGTTGCGTCTTTAAAAAGGGCATCACTGGAATTACCAGCCCGATACCCAGACAAACCAAGAATTCACTCAGAATTAAAATCAAGATGGCGCGTTTCACTTTTGCTGACATACGAATATACCCCTTCACGTCGTTTTTGGTCACAAGTGTTTTAGTATATCAGGTTTCTTATTATATCTCTACTGCTATTATTAGCACGAACTAAAAACGACGGTCGATTCTCAAGCGAACCGACCGTCGTTTTTAAATTATCTCTTACTTAGTGCTTTCAGCAAATTTCGTCTTGATATAGTCTGCTGAGATTTGTAGCTTTTTAAGTTCATCTTCAGTTAAGTTCAACTGTAATTGTTCCTGTACCCCATCGCGACCAACAATGGCTGGATAGGAGAGGTAAGTCCCGTATTCTTCACGATAATTGGAAACTGGTAATTCTGTCTCGGCACCACTTAAAATCGTGTTAGCTAAGTGAACCGCCGCAGTTGAAACCCCGTAATTGGTGTATTTTTTAGCATGGAACACAGTGTAGCCACCGACTTTTGCTTGGTGGTCTAATTCATCGAGGTCAAGGTGCTTCTCCTTGGCGACTTCAGTAATTGGCTTGCCCAACACGCGAACCGTGGACCAAGCCGTAAACTGTGAGTTACCGTGTTCACCTAGATTGTAGCCAACTACCGACCGTGAATCAATGTTCAATTCGGCAGCCACGGCGCGTTTCATTCGAGCGGAATCCAGCAACGTCCCAGTTCCAATGACATGATTCTTAGGCAGACCAGTGACTTCTTGATAAATAGAGGTGATCACATCCACTGGGTTAGTGATCACAACCAGCTTGCCATGGAAGCCGGATGCTTTGATCTGAGCACCGACCTTCTTAGCGGCCTCGCTGGTAAATGGTAATTCAGCAAAACGATCGTCATTCGGATTATCCTGCAACTTAATGTTACCAACAGCAGAGATAATCACATCAGCATCCGCTAATGCTGAATAATCGTTCACAACAATATTCGTATGTACTGGCAAATTAGGCATTGCATCTTCAAAATCCAAGGCATCGGCTTTCACTTTATCCTCACGTAGATCAATTAAAACTAAGTCATCCGCGAAACCGTTGGCTACAATATAGTGCGCAGCAGCTGCACCGACATTTCCCATCCCGATAATACCAATTTTTCGAGTCATGTTAAGCACCTCTATTTTCTAATTATTTGTTAATGGTATTGTTATTATACTACCATTTTTAATTGAAAGTTGCGATATTAAAAATGACCACCTTAATAGGCAGCCATTAAGAACCGGTTTAACGGTGATTATTTTGCTGATAGTAAACAATGATTCCCCAGATACCAGGGATGAGATACGCACTGGCACCCAAAAATCCTAGAACGATCAAAACAATCGGCCAGGTGAGATTTTCAACGTCATTTAGCCGCTGAATGCCATAGTAAGCGACAACTTGCAGAATAATTTTCCAAATTAAAACCGCAATTCCAGCTAGCATGCCAAGCCCAACCATCCAATGGTTCGGCCCCATCATCATACCGCCACCGATCATAGTGCCGGTCAGGTTAACCGTAAATAATCTGGTAATCCCCATGACGATCATGCCGCCAATAATTAGGACGTTTTCAAGCCACCACACGATCCAGCCCACCAGTTGCACTGAACTTTGCTGCTTCATTATGATCACCCCGCTATTGGCTTTATTTTACCGGATTATGGGATAAATACAATCCGGTTGGTGGTCTTTGATGGCCAATTTTCATGTACCGTGCTGAGCGTCAACCTGGTCACTGGTACCTGCAATATTTTATTACTGATCAATTTCAATAATCCTGGCATTTCTTTTAACATGGTTAGCATCGAAAGTGAGCCTTGACCACTACCGAGTAACGTTAAATTGGTGCTACGAAGCGCGGCACTCGGCAACGCAAAATCACCACCAGCTAACGAACCAATTTCGACCCATTTTAATGCTTGTGCGTGGTCTGTACGCTGCGTGATAATACCCATCATAACTTGCTTAGTCACATCACCCCACAGATAGTCGAGGACAACATCAACATCACTAATATCAGCCAACTGCGCTTTCAAATCACTGGCTTGTAGATTAATGGTCTGATCCGCACCAAGGGTTATCGTCTCTGCCAATGCTTGTTCATTTCGGCCAATCGCAATAATTGTCTGAGCACCAAAGTGACGACTGATTGTGACTGCCAACTTACCTGCGTTACCCGTTGCCCCAAGAATCATAACCTTTTTACCTTGAATAGCATCGACACCAAGTCGACCTTTGATCGCCATATAAGACGACAAGGCTGGATTAACCGTGGCGGCAACTACGGCTGGATCAACATCGTCAGCTAAAGGTAAGATAGCCCGGTGATCAACCAGTGTTTCTTCCGCCAATGTCCCGAATCCTGGGTGAGTGGCTACGAAGTAAACTTTTTGCCCATCTGCGGTTTCACCAGCACCATCCACGCCTGGAATCAATGGCAATTGTTGATCACTGGTATAGTGACTGCCGTTTGCTTGCATCAACACCCGTTGATTAACGCTAGCGGCTAATACCCGCAACTTCACTTCATCGTTGTTTGGTTCTGGTAAGGCAACTTTTTGAAATACGGGTGCTTGTTTAAAATCTGTTACAATTGCTGCTTTCATATTAAATAACCTCTTTTTAAGTTTAATTTGAATTTTAATTACCGGTAATGTAAAATGAGTATACAATCAATTACTGGTAATGTAAATAGATTACTAGTAATATTTTTTTGGAGGTCACTTAAATATGATTACTGAACACACCGTAATTGCCTTAAAGCAGGCGATTTCACGGATTGAAGAGCACCGTAAAGATTTTCATCACGTCCTCGAAATAGAAATGATCAACGATCCGCGATTATCTGATGAGCAACTGCTGGCTCTTAAAAAGAACCGGTTCAATCACTCAGAGGTTGAAATTCTCAGCCTCGTGAATCAGAAAACGGAACTGCCATACAAAACTTTGACCACCCAAGTCACCTTTTCACAGGGAATGTTGTCGCGTTACATCACTAAACTACTCAAAGCTAGTTTGCTGACTAAAGTGACCCTACCAGATAATAAAAAAGCCTATAATCTTAAGATTACGGCTACTGGTGCAATACTGGCAGACCTGCATGATCAGTTGCACGTTAAGGAACGCAAACTATATGCTGCAGCGTTGGCACAGTTTTCTGAGCAGGATGTAGCGACGGTACTGGCGGTTTTGAAAGCTGTAGGCGAGGTTCGGTTGGATTGAAACTTTTTAGGCTACCTAGCTGAAACGTGCTCCAAGCGGCATGCCCCGGCCATAGAAGTCAAAAAAATGATGATACCCCAGTCAAAGTTCAACTGGAGTATCATCATTTTTTCGTCTTCTATTCTGGGGCGAAACGCCGCTTGTCGCACTCTACATTCTTTCCAACCTATCAATCCTATCCTCCATCGGCGGATGGGTATCAAACAGATGAGTCAGCGATTTTTTCTTTTTCATTGGATCCGAAATATACAATGATGCACTGCTAGGATCCGCCTCTTTCATCGGTTCCGCAGTGGAAATTTTTTGCAGTGCCGAGATTAGACCTTGAGGATTACGCGTCAGTTCCACGCTGCCGGCATCCGCCAAATACTCGCGATTTCGTGACAGCGCCATCTGTGCCAGCGTTGCCGCAATCGGGCCTAAAATGACCAGCAGAATGGAAACAATCAGCATCACGATCTGTAACACACTGCCACCATTATCATCGTCATTGTCGCGACGGCTGCCACCGCCCCACCAGAAGAAATTACCTGCTAGATTGACCATACCGGTAATCGCCGCTGCCAAAGCCAGCGCAATCGTCTGCAGCCGGATATCGTAGTTGCGCACGTGGGTCATCTCATGGCCCATGACCCCTTCCAGTTCCTCACGGTTGAGCCGTTCCATAATACCAGACGTGGCTGCTACCGCGGCGTGCTGCGGATTATTGCCCGTGGCAAAGGCATTGGGGCTGGGATCATCAATGATGAATACTCGTGGCATCGGCACCCGTGCCACCATCGCCATATCTTCAACGATGTGCCAGAGCTCCGGTGCCTGCTCTTCTTTGGTAATTTCATGACCATGATTCATCGACATCACGATGTTAGTTGAATTACCGATCATGATGGCCGCGTACACACCCGCAAATACCAGAGCTAAGATGAGCCCGCCAACGTAACTATCAAAGAAGACGTACCCAATGGCGGCCCCAATGGCCAGCACTAAGATGACGAACCCGGTGAGGACATAGACGGTGCGCCGTTTATTCCGCGCAATTTGTTCGTATAGCATCTATCGTCATCCTCGCTTACTTATCAAAAGAAACTTTTGGTGCTTGTTTTTCTTCTTCGGGAACCTGTAGGTATTCACTGATTTTAAAGTGGTGAATGGAAGCCACGATGTTACTTGGGAACGATTGAATCTTCAAGTTAAAGCTGGCGACACTTGAGTTATACAGCTGCCGTGAATAGGCAATCTTGTTTTCAGTGTTAGTCAATTCTTCCATTAACTTCGTATATTCTTGGTCAGCTTTCAAATCAGGATAAGCTTCTGCCACCGCAAAAATACTCTTCAATGAATTACTCAATTGGTCAGAAACCGCCATCGTTTTTTGATGGTCGTCTCCTGAACTATTCACCAACTGATTTCTTAATCCCACTACTTTTTCCAGGGTGCTTTGTTCGTAATGGCTGTACCCTTTAACCGTTTCAATCAGGTTAGGAATCAAATCGTTCCGACGCTTTAATTGAACGTCAATTTGGCTCCATGATTCTTGAACGTAGGTCCGGCCCTTGATCAAACCGTTATAGGCGCTGATATAAATGATGATCAAAATAACAACGACTACTGCTGCGATGATCCATGCAATCATATTTATTCCTCCGTTTCGATTAACTGTAAGTTAAGTCTATTTTACCAGTTCAGCGAGTAATCACCTAATTACAACTTAATTGCAAAAAATGGCCCAGCTACTCACCGAGTCATTTGTTCATTCAATTATTAGGCCAGCCTTGTAGCACGACCTTACCGATCATGTGACCCTGCTCAACCATTTGGTGCGCCTTTTTTAAATTCTCAGCATTGATTGGCGACAACGTTTTCGTTCGCGTAGAAACCAATTTTTTGGTATCGATCAGTTGTGCGATTTGATCCAATATCTCGTGCTGCGTCACCATATCAGCGGTCTGATAATACGACTTAGAAAACATCCATTCCCAGGCAAAGGTCCCGCGTTTACGGCTCATTTTTCTCAAATTAATTGGTTCCCGATTTTCAGTAATGGATGCTATCCGGCCACCTGGCTTGATCAGCTCGCACATCTCATCCCAGTGACCATCAATGTCGTTTAAACCCAAAATGTAATCCACGTACTGAATTCCTAGTTTGCGGACTTCGGTAATCAGATCAAGGTGGTGGTTGACCACTACCTTGGCCCCGTGCGCTTTGGTCCACTTAGTAGTTTCTGGCCGCGAAGCAGTGGCAATCACTTTGAGTCCGGCCAGTCTAGCGAGTTGGGTCGCAACGGAGCCAACACCGCCAGCACCACTGATGATCAAAATCGTCTTATCGTGATTCGCCGCCACTGGTTGATTCGGATCAAAGGGAATCTGCAGCTGTTCAAATAAGGCTTCATAAGCCGTCAAACTAGTCAGTGGCATCGCGGCTACCGCATCATCCGCTAAACTAGTTGGTGCGTGGCCCACGATGCGCTCATCAACCACTTGATATTGCGCATCACTGCCCTGTCTAATGAAGGAACCGGCGTAAAAGACCCGCTCGCCAGTCTTAAATAACGTCACATCACTGCCATGATCAACAACTTCGCCAACCGCGTCCCAGCCAATGATCTTCGGTTCTTCCAGCAACTCATCGCTAGCACCACGGTCCCAGACATCAGCGGGATTCACGGAGACAGCCGCCACTTTCACCAGTAGATCATGTGGCTTCATCGTGGGAACCGGCACGGTAATGTCTAACAAACTCCTATTTTCTGTAATCGGTAGGTGTCGATCAAATCCAATTGCGCGCATTGTTTTCATACCTACTTACCCCCCTACTTAATTTTATGGTAACTTTTTAAAAATTAACTGCAAGCAATCCGCTTTAAAATCCTTTGAGGAGAGCTTAAAAGGCCACCGACACAAACTGCCAGTGACCTTTCATTATTTTATATTGAACTAGATGACACCTACCGTGTTGCCTTAGCTTGTTTCTGGAAATTGATCAAAATCAGGATAAGAGCAGTCACTGCTAAAACCGCTAGCAGGATAAAATCGTGCGCCCCACCCCGAGCTGACAGTACCGCTTGCGACAAATGTGAATTGCTATGCTGACTACTGGTCAGGATGGCAGCCATAATGGCGGTCCCAATCGAGCCCGCATATTGCTGACTGGTATTGAACGCCGCGTTGGCATCCTGCTGCAATTTACCGTCCACTTGCTTGATGCCATTGGTCATGGTGTTACCAAAGCTAAACCCAAAGCCAAGGCCAAAAATCAGGTAGAAGAAGACGATCAGCGGAATCGTCAAATGCAGACCAAAGATGGCAAACAGTACCATCGAAATCACGATCAGCGTGATCCCAAAGCGAATCGGGTAGCCAGCACCGTGTGAATCTAGCAACCGGCCGCTCATTGGCTGTACAATGCCAGAAACCAAACTGCCTAACAGGATCGCCGAACCAGCGACCAGTGAATTGGCACCAAATACCAGCTGGCTGTAATTTGGCAATAAATATGAGATTCCGATGTTCATCAACTGAATCAAGAAATAGGCCATAATGCTCAAAACGAACGTTGGTGACTTAAAAATGGTCAGGTCCAACAAGTCCCGTTCTGAATGGAATGAGTGGTAAACAAATAGTCCGATTACCACGATACCAGCGATCAAGAAACCCCAGAACTGAAGGCTGAGCCAGCCATAATTACCGGCTTCCGTGAACCCTTCAGCAATCAGGAAAAAGGAAATACCTAGTAGTATCAGGCCCAGAAAATCGAACGCATCACGACGCGTCTTCATCTTCTGTGGAATCGTGAAAGCACCCAGTAGAACGGCAACCACAACGACCGGCAAGATAAACCAGAAGATTTCACGCCAACTGAACAGGAAGGTGTTCATACCGCCATAGGTTGGTCCAAGTGACGGTGCTACACCAACCGTCATGCCGCCGATGCCCATGAACACGCCTAACCGGGAAACTGGAATCTGCTGTAAAATAATTGCAAATAACAGCGGAATCGCGTACCCCGTAGCAATTGCTTGAATCAAACGACCGATCAATAACCCGATGAAGTTAGGGGCCAGACCGCACACAAAGCTGCCCACAATAAAGGCCACTCCGGCAAAAACAAAAATACTGCGAATCTTAAAACGCCGCTGGACGAAGGCTGATGTTGCCATCGTCAGTGAAACTAATAATAAATAGCCCGTTGAAAGCCACTGAACCACACTCATAGACAGACTAAACTGCTTCATCAATGTTGGAAACGTGACGTTCATTGATGTTTCAGTCAAAACACCGCAAAACGCCAGCAATCCAGCACCAATAATGGCCAGAATTGTCTTTTTAGGAATGGCTTGATCTTCCAAAGTTAGGATCCTCTCTAATATAGTAATTCATTTGGTAAAATATAATGCCTTAACTATGATAACTCATATTAGCTTAATGAACATCATTAGTTAGCTGATTTAATCTTGTTTTTCCAACCAAAGAACCAAGCATCGAAGCAAGGATTTGCTCCTTTTAAGGTATAATTTAGTTAATAGTTTAAGGGGATGGGTTTCATTGCAAGGTAATTATTTAGTTTACGTTAAGGTTGGCTGGGTGCTCACCGCGCTCTTTTTGGCTATCTTTGGGATCAGTTACAGTTTTAACCGGGCCTGGTTACGAAACGGGATCTGGTTTAACCTCTTTTTTTACAGTTTTTGGTTAACACTGGCCATAACTATTCTTAATACAGACAATAACGCCATTATTTATCCAGTAGGCTTTTTATTTCTGTTCGTTTTATTCTGCATTGGGCTGGCCTTTGCCTTGCAAGCCATTCTACTGCTGTGGAACGCAGCCATCGTCAGGCGACGGGAGAGCCACTCGCTGGCCAATTCACTGACGCTGTATCTGGGTATCGGCATTATCTTATTGCCGTTTGTTATCAGTTTGATCAAAACGCACTTACCCATCTTTTGGGCAGACCTACTCATTACTTTTCCAGTCCTTTGTATTTTATACATGGTCTTCTGGTTTTATAACTACCTCACCGTATTAGCGCTGTATCAAGCTTATTGGCCTCGCCACAATAAGAATTTCATCATTGTGCTGGGCGCGGGATTGATGAATGGTGATCAGGTGACACCGTTACTGGGACAGCGAATCAATAAGGGCATTCAATTTTACCAACGGCAACTGCAAAAGACCGGTCACGCGCCTAAAATGATCTTTTCGGGTGGTCAAGGCGGCGATGAAACCATACCGGAGGGTGAAGCCATGCGCCAATACGCAATCACTCATGGCGTGGCTGTTAACGATGCGCTGGCTGAAACACAGTCCAAAACCACTTATGAAAATATGCTGTTTTCTAAAAAAATCATTGATGCATCACGCATTACCAAACCAAAAACCATCTTTGTAACCAATAACTACCATACCTTTCGGGCAGCAATTTTTGCCCGTTCTGCTGGGCTAAAAGCTGCTGGAATCGGCTCAAAAACGGCCGGCTTCTTTCTACCAAACGCTGTGATGCGTGAATACATTGCCCTAGTTATGCGGCAACGAAAGTTACATTTGATCATGGTTGGACTGATATTTTTGTTCTCATTATTCCTAGTGATTTTAAACTTACATTCGGCTTGGATTGCTGATTTAATCCGGGTTATTCAAGGATTTCTGAATCATCTGTAAATACAAAAGGCGGGTCACAATGGAAATTTCCATCATGACCCGCCCTTACTTTACTCAACAACAATTTTCACTTGATACCCGTTACCCGCTAATATCCGCGTCGCATTGTAAGGACCAAGCCCCTTGCGATACAGAATATAGACTGTTTTGTCTGCCGGAATTTCACTTAAGCGATCCCGTAATTCAGTCAGCGGAATTGCTAAGTCTGATGGAATCGTCCCACTGGCAGATTTGCCAGCTTCGTGAATATCTAGGAAGATACCAGCATTCCGCTCGGTCGCCGATAAATCACTGTAATGCACCGTTTGATTAGCCTGCTGTCGCTGGTTGATGCCCACGTAACCCGCCATATTTAACGGATCTCGCGGTGCTGAGTATGGCGGTGAGTACGGTAATTCAATGCTTGGCAGCTCATCGATGGTAAGGTCACCGACAATGGCAGCCGACAGTTCACCAGCGCGTTTATCCACCCCATTTTCACCAACGAACTGACCACCCAAAATTTTCCCGGTATCTGGTTCGTATAAGAGTTTGATGTTCAATCGCTTGGCATTCGGGTAGAAGTAGGCGTGGTCGTATGGTGTGATGAACAGACTAGCATAATTGGTAACGCCTGCAGCCTGTAACGTTTGTTCTGAATAACCCACCATGCTAGCGGTGTAGTTGAAGACTTTAGCCGCACTGACGCCGACAAAACCGGGGTAATGCAGTGGCTCGCCGTTCAAAATATCCGCTAATAAATGCCCTTGCCGGTTAGCGGCACTAGAAAGCAGACTGGGAATTGGCAACCTGGTAATTCGGCTAGTAGTTTCAATGACGTCACCAATCGCATAGATATCAGGAACCGAGGTCGCCAACTGATCATCCACGACAATGTGGCGATTCGCGGACAATTTAAGACCCGCATTTTCCGCCAGTTCGCTATTAGGCGTGACACCGGTAACCACCAGCAGCATATCCGTGGTCAGTACGCTGCCATCCGACAAATGGAGCTGGCGACCATGATCTTCAACTGATTTAATCGTCTCACCCAATTGAACATCGACACCATTGTTAATCAGCTCATCCTTTAGAAAACCGGTCAATTCAGGATCATAGGGCTGCATCACCTGATCTGCCTGATCTAATAGCGTCACTGACAATCCTAAGCGCTGAAAATTTTCAGAGAGTTCCACGCCAGCTGCACCAGCGCCTAGAATCGTCACGCGCTTAGGTGATTCGGCTTGAATAAACTGCTTAATGCGGTCACCATCCGCCAGACTACGCAACGTAAACGTGTTAGTTGCCTGTTCGATCCCTTTGATCGCCGGTAAAACTGGTCGGGCACCGGTTGCAAGAACCAATTTATCGTAGCTTTCTTCGTACTGTTGATCGGTGTCCAAATTGGTCACACTTAAAACATGCCGTTTTGGATCAATCGCGGTGACTTCATGACGCACCCGCACATCAATATTATTTTTCTGTTTTAAAATTTCCGGGGTGCGTTCGATCAGTGAATCACGGTCGGTAATAACACCACCTAGATAGTAAGGTAACGCGCAACTGGCAATTGAAATATGCTCGCCGCGTTCCAGGATGATAATCTCATTTTGTTCATTTAAACGCCGAAATCGGGTGGCAAATGATGGCCCACCAGCGATTCCACCAATGACGATGACTTTCATAATACAGCCTCCATTTCAAATAAGCGCTTTCATTGAATTCAGCATACTGGTTCAGTCATTGATACGCAAGCGATAAGCCCTCTGCTGCGCTTGACAAAATTAACGGATTTCGGTAGCTTTAAGTTACTTAATCGGAGCATCGTATGACGAGATAAGATGAAAATCGGACGGCAGAAGCCAGACAAGATTAGCAATAATTTTGGCTGGCTTTTTGCTTGGAAAGGATGTTTTTAATGGCTTCAAAGCGCTCTATCTGGTCGAAAAACTTTATTCTGCTGATGGCTGGCGATGCCCTACTCTTCATGGTATACAACATGCAGGTCCCCGTTTTGCCGCTTTACGGAAAATCACTGGGAATGAGTGCTTCTCAGATTGGCCTCTTCGTTGGGGCGATCATGTTCGCAGCGATGGTGGTACGGCTCTTTTCGGAACGGTTATTGCACTATTTTAAAAAGAAGACTCTGCTGATAGCTGGCGTCTTGCTCTATCTGGTAGCATCCGTCTGCTATCCGCTATTCACCGCCTTTGCCCCCCTGATTGCCTTCCGGTTGTTAAACGGGATTGGGCATGGCCTGGGGACCACTTACTTTGCCACCGCCGCAGCCGATGAACTGCCATTAAATCGCATGGGCGAAGGCATTGGCTACTTTGGTATCAGCAGTATGTTTTCTGCTTCCATAGCACCCCTAGTAGCCTTACCGATTGCTCAAAAGATCTCCTTTAACGCCTTTTTTCTGACCTGCATTATCATATTAATACTGGCAATGGGCATGCTGACCTTTATCAAGCCTAAGGTTAAACCGGTTATCGTCACTAAGAAAATTCGGCTAGCCGGTATTCAAAAGGATTTTTTGCCCCAATCACTGCTGATCTTCTGCCTAGGTTTAATTCAAAGCGGCGTACTTTCCTACATTACTTTATTCGCTGGTATACGTCACGTTCACGGCACGGCCTGGTTCTTCTTTACCGCTGCTATCGTGGGCGTCGTTTTACGGCCAATCGTGGGGAATCTGTTCGACCAACAAGGACCATTTTTCGTGATGCTGCCAAGCGTGGTCGGCCTGATCATTAGTTTTATCCTCATCTGTACGCTGCAGAGTCAGTGGCAGCTCATTTTAGCCGGCGTTTTCTTTGGGGCGGCCGATGGTGCGATCTTTCCTACTGTACAATCATGGGTTCTGAAAGCAGCTGGTAACGAACGCCGTGAATCAGCCACTGGCCAGTTTTTGAACTGCTATGATTTTGGCATGGGAATCGGCGCTTATCTCCTGGGAAAAATTATCGATTTCAGCAATTACACCACCATGTTTCAAGTGATGCTATATTTCACCATTGCTTACTTATTCTTAACGCTGTTCTACGCGCGTCGAAAAGTATAAATCTGAAAACACAAAAGGACGTTCACCTATCAGTCATAAACTGATAAGTGAACGTCCTTTAATCTGTGGCAACAAACCGTTTAATCACTGTTTTGATTAAGCAGTCACCGCCGCCTTTTCACTAATTTTAATCGTGCCATCTACTAG
Source organism: Secundilactobacillus hailunensis (assembly GCF_005405185.1). Taxonomy (GTDB): domain Bacteria; phylum Bacillota; class Bacilli; order Lactobacillales; family Lactobacillaceae; genus Secundilactobacillus; species Secundilactobacillus hailunensis. The sequence continues at coordinate 23,155 of NZ_BJDO01000019.1, read as the reverse complement.
GTCAGCTTGTAGGTGTTTAACATCCAAGTGATCCAGATAGAAATCGGTAACCTTGTCACGAATCTGCTGTTCAATGACCCGACGCAGTGGTCGTGCGCCCATGGCTTCATCGTAGCCTTCAGTCATCAACCAGTTCTTCGCATCGTCGGATACCGTCAAAGTAATGTCCTTCTTGGCCAACGTCTTGTTCACATCGTCTAACAGCAGGTCAACGATTTGACTCAGATCATCCTTAGTCAAATGACTGAACTGGACGATACCGTTGAACCGATTCAAGAATTCTGGTCTGAAGTAAGGTGCCAAACGATCGGATAGGCTCTCGTCCTTATCCTTATCGCCAGTCAATGCTTCATTACCAAAGCCAGCGTTAGAGGTGGCGATGATGATCGTGTTCTTAAAGTTGACTACGTTACCCTGGCCATCTGTCAACCGGCCGTCGTCCATAACTTGCAGCAACAGGGTCAAAACTTGCGGATCCGCCTTTTCAATTTCATCTAGTAAAACGATTGAGTATGGATTACGACGAACCTGTTCAGTTAAGGTGTTGCCGTTATCTTCGTAGCCAACGTAACCGGCACTGGTCCCAATTAATTTAGAAACCGCGGTCCGATCACTGTATTCACTCATGTCCAACCGGATGATGGCATCCTTATTACCAAACATATCTAAGGCTAACTGCTTGGCTAATTCCGTCTTCCCAACACCAGTCGGACCGACGAACAGGAAGCTGCCAATTGGCCGATTACCTTCGTCAAAGCCAGCCCGGTTACGCCGAATAGCTCGAGCAACCATATCCACGGCTTCATCTTGGCCGATGACCTTAGCCTTTAACCGCTTAGCCACGCCCTTCAGTCGTTGAATATCGTTGGTACCCATCTTAGCCACTGGAATCCCAGTCAACCGTTGAACTGATTCGGCCACATCGTTAGGCGTTGCAACTACCTTATTTTCGGTGCTGTCATCCGTATTCTTGATCTGGGCTTGGAGCTTATCGACTTGTTCCTTAGCTTTGGCTGCTTTTTCGTAATCTTCAGCTTTAGCCGCGTCTTTCTTCGTCTTTTCGGCCGTCTTCAACTGTTCTTTCAGACTGGCTTCATCCGTACCGGCATTGCCAGCCGCCAAATGAGCCGCGGTCATGTCGATCAGATCGATAGCCTTATCTGGTAAAGTCCGTTGCGGCATATATTGAACGGAATAGTCAACAGCCGCTTTCAAAACATCCTCTGGTAACGTGACGTGATGGTGCTTTTCGTAGAGACCTTTGACCCCTTTAAGAATTTCCAAGGTCGTGGCCGGTGATGGTTCATTGATCGTCACATCGTTAAACCGACGAGCTAACGCCGTGTCCTTTAAAATGGTGTTGCGATATTCATCCTGAGTCGTGGCCCCAATTACGGTAATGTCACCACGGGAAAGTGATGGCTTAATGATGTCAGCCAGCCCTTTGCCGCCGTCTTCACCACCGGTAGAGCCGATGCCTAAGATCTGATGAATTTCATCGAAGAACAGGATCACGTTGCCGGCAGCCTTTACTTCTTTAACTAGGTTTTTAATGTTGTCTTCAAATGAACCCCGGAGCTGAGTCCCAGCTTCCAGTGAGGACAGATCGATGGACCAGATTTCTTTACCTTGCACGGCTTCAGGAACTTTACCGTCCGCAATCGCCTGTGCCAAGCCTTCAACCACGGCAGTTTTACCGACACCAGCATCACCAACTAAGATTGGATTGTTCTTGATCCGCCGACTTAAGATCTCGGCAGTTTCTTGAATTTCCTTATCCCGGCCGATAACTGGATCTAGTAGACCATCACGGGCTTCTTGGGTCAGGTTACGCCCTAACTTTTCCAAAATACCACCTTTTTTAACCGCGTGGTCACCGGCATCATTCACTGGAATTTCGTGTTGGCGATCTGGTAACTTGCCAGTTGCCCGGTATTGAGCAAACTCGTCAGGCGTTAATTCATGCCCGTTTACTTCGTAGCGCGCAGATTCACCGTTGCCCATCTGTCGAAAAAGGTTGTTAAACATATCATCCATATTGTTATTGAAGAATGGATCGTTAAAATTATTTGCCATATTTCTTGCACCCCCATATGATTTGACACCCAAGCGCAACGCAAAGGCACCGTCTGGTCGACGGTGCCTCGCTGATTGCTATTAAGTTGGTTAGTCTAGTCAGTCGAGGCGGATAAGGAAATGATATCAAACACAAGTCTGATATAGTTCCTTTATCCCCGCCAACAATTGTATAGTATCACATTTTTATCACTCGTGCAAGCAGAGTGCTAAAATATTTTTCATTTATTTTAGTAACCATATTCGTTATAATAAACCCGTGTAGTGAAACGCTTACAAGGAGGATTCATATGTCAAATACAGTTAAAATCGGTAAATCAGAAGTAACCTCAACACCATTAGGCCTCGGGACCAATGCTGTTGGTGGGTATAATTTATTCCCCAATTTAAATGATGACGACGGTTTAAACATCGTTAAAACGGGAATCGAAAACGGCATTACTTTGCTAGATACAGCTTACGTCTACGGTCTGGGCCATTCTGAAGAGTTAGTGGGTCAAGCCATCAAGGACTTCGACCGCCACAAGTTGGTCATTGCCACTAAGGGTGCTCAGGATATGTCAACGGGCGAAGAAGTTGTTCGCAACGATCCTAAGTTCATCACGCAGCAGGTTGAAAACAGCCTGAAACGGCTGGGTACGGATTACATTGATATTTACTACCTGCACTTCCCAGATAAGGACACCCCTAAAGCAGAAGCCGTGGGTGCCCTGGAGTGCTTGCGTGAACAAGGCAAGATCCGCGCCATTGGGGTCTCGAATTTCAGTCTGGATCAGATTAAAGAAGCCAATGCTGACGGTTACGTTGACGTAGTCGAGGATCAATTCAGTCTGGTTCACCAAGACTTAGGTGCGGAAACACTACCTTATTTAAAGCAGAACAATATTAGCTTTGTTCCTTACTTCCCATTGGCAAGTGGCTTGCTGACTGGCAAGTACCAACGCGATGTTAGTTTCCCGAAAGACGACATTCGCAGCGGGATGCCGATCTTCCAAGAACCCCTGTATAGCCAAATCTTAAAAGCGGTTGATACAGTTCGGCCAATTGCTGAAGCTCACGACGCTACGGTAGCGCAAACTGTTTTGGCTTGGTACATCAAGGACCCACTCATTAGTGTGGTCATTCCAGGTGCCAAGAAGCCAGATCAAGTCGCTGCTAACGCTAAAGCACTGACCGTTGAACTCACCGATGCAGAATATCAAACGATTGAAACAGCATTTAGTACTTTTAAATAAGTAAACTAGTAAAGAAGCGTTGCCTGAACTTTCAGGTAACGCTTCTTTACGCTCTTCAGCTAATTTTAGTTACGTGGCGCATCTCCGATAACGATACCGGTGGCTGATCTGCCAAATAAACGGCATCGTCTTCGTAACCGATAACTGGACCCGTTAAATCTGGCACAAACTCACCGTTAGGATTACGAGCATTCAACTGAATGCTGACGCGCTTCCCATTGGCGTAGGCATCACTCAAAATGGCCGACATCTCTTCCAGCGATTGCTGCGTCTTAGCGGGATGTTTAACCGCTTCTTGTCGCGCTTGTTTTTTCAGTGCTGCCGTGTGATCTGACAGGTAAAAGCCCTGCCATTTAACGACACCGCGGTCTTGATAATCGTGGTCAAAGAAGCGTTGAACCAGTACATCGTCATCAATTTGCTTTAATTTACTCATCGTTTAATCGCCTGAATTGAATGCGTTGCTGACTGGTCGGCCAGCGCTGTCCCGTAAAACCGACAAATTCAAAACTGAGTTGCGTATGGTCACGCAGCCCCTGAATAAGCTGTTCAAGATAAGTCAACGAATAGTTGCGAACTGAATGCAGTGGCTGTGACTTTAACCGCCGATTACGGTGCTGATAGTTCAAAAAGAAATTATAGGTTTGATCATACGGATCATTGGCAATTACGACTTGGTAGCGGACCTGATCTTGGCGTTTAAAACCGGCATCCAGCCGTGTCGTGATCAGTTTTAAATCATTATTCATAAGCGTTGCCTCCATTATGACCGCCAACCAGCGAAGCTCGGCTGATGGCCGTGCCACCGTGCATGAGGCTGCTGGCGTAAACTAATTTGGTAAACCCAAACTGGTCTCGGATATCATCCACGACATGATCTGCTTTTACCCGCTTGATCTGATTTTTAGCCGGTTCAAAAAAGTTTAGTTGCAAGCCAGTTGCTGGACTAAGTCGGCTGGTATAAACGGCCAGGTTGCGAATCGCTTGCCCCTGCCAATGCTGGTGAAAGATCTGCAACAGCGCTTGGCTAATGACGACATTTTGATCAGTCGGTACGATCCGCAGTTCTTGATGAAACCCACTACGACCATCCGCTTCGCTAGCAGCGTAAGAAAAGCCAACTCCCAGTGAAATACAGCCAGCTAATTTGTGATGATGCCGCAATCTGGCTGCCACCTGTTCGCCAACTTCCTTGATCACGGTTTCAATTTCCGCCTGCTGCACGTAATCACGTGGCAAGACCTGCGAGTTTCCCAGACTGGCGTTCTTGGGTCCGCGCCGTTTACGCAGCTGTGACCGGTCGATCCCCCAAGCTAGCGCAAATAACTGCTGACCCATTAAGCCCATTTCCGCATTCAATTGATAAGGATCAACGTGCGCCAATTCATACATATTATGAATCCCCAAACGATTCAGATGTTTGGCAGTCCGCTTACCGATACTCCAAACATCGGTCAATTGATCAACCGGCCAAATGGTTTTCGGAACAGTATCATAATGAATCTCACCAATTAAATCCGGTGTGTGCTTAGCGTATAGATCCAGCGCTAATTTCGCCTGCAGCGGATTATCACCAATACCAACCGTGGTATATAATCCCAGTTCCCGGCGGACGGTTTTTTGAATTCGAACGGCTACCTCTCGCGGTGTTTGACCAAATAACTGCCACGAGTGCGTGACATCAAGAATCGATTCGTCAATCGAATATGGCATCAAATCCTCATTGGCGACGAAGCGGCGAAAAATATCATTGATCTGCAAATTACGTTTGATGTATAAATTCATCCGTGGCGGGACCACCATTAACTGGGGGTCTTGCGGTACCTCGCGCTGACGAGAAACGTTCGCCTGCAGATGATAGCGTAACTTGGCTTCCGGTGACGTTGCCAACACTAGACCGCCATTGGTATTATCGGCTTCGCTCATCACAACTAAGGTTACCTTTAAGGGATTAAGCCCCCGTGCCACCGCTTCAACGCTGGCATAGAAGGACTTATTATCAATTAAGAAAAAGACACCATGAGGTTCATTTTGATAATTCATCATGCTCACCTCGAACGTATGTTTGACTACATTATACAAACACACGTTCGTATTTGGCAAGCTTTTATTTTATCTTTCGGTCCCTAATTTCGAAGCTACCGTAAATTCGTACTATAATAAGAGTAACAATTAAATATTGGAGGGTAATCATATGTCAGATGATAAACCATTTATGAAGGACGCCCGTGTCACTTTTCCTAGTGGGACGTTAACGTTGACTGAACTGCAGCAAATATTTAAAACACTTCCTTTCGAATTAGATCTGGTCGATGCTAACGACCGTTTCGGCTGGTACTCGGATCAACCCAACCGAAATCACGTGCGTTCCAAGGATCAGCTTGGCAAAACGCTGGCAGAAATTCATCCAGCTAAGATCCTCCCTGCTATCAAATCACTCATCGAAAGCTTTAAAGCTGGTAAGCGGGATTCAATGACCATTCCCAGCACGCAAAAGGGCCATAAGATCATGACGACTTATTACGCGTTGCACGATGACGCTGGCACTTACCTCGGAACGCTGGAGTGTACCGCCAACGTTGATCAAATTTTAGCAATGTCTGGAAACGGTGCGTTTGACGCCATTTCCGGTGCATCATCTAAGCCGGATAAACCAGCTCACACGGCTGATGCCACAACGGGAGCTTCCGCCAAGCCGAAGATGCCTGACAATATCGATACCACTACGGGTGCCTCACAACAACCAAAATAAGCATTAAAAACGCCATTCAAATATCAGAATGACGTTTTTTATTGACTAGATCAGTTAGTGAAAAATGTAATAAATTATCAGTTTACACCCCACAGTGCTAAATCCGTGAAAATCCATTTAAAGACCGTCATTATCGCATTTCAAAGCTCTTTCATACATGACCAACAAAGCCATAAAAGGGACAAGTGAAGTAAAAAAGTCTATACTTATAGTATAAGTCTGAAAATGAAAGTGGAGGTCACCATGGATAAACAAAATAAAATTGACATCCTAACGCACTTGGTGCAAATTGATTCGGCTAATGACCATGAAAAGAAGGTCGCAGATTACTTAGAAAAGCTACTCACGGATCACGGCATCACGGTCAAGCAAGTTGAAACGTCTAAGGGGCGCAATAACCTGATTGCTGAACTTGGCAAGCCAGACGCCACACCCGTCTTTGCCTTTGCCGGCCACATGGATACTGTCAGTTTCGGTGATTTAGACGACTGGGCACATGACCCGTTGTCAGCCGAGATCCACGGTGACCGTCTTTACGGCCGTGGCAGTGCTGATATGAAGGGTAATTTAGCTGCTATGGTCATCGCTATGATTGACCTAGCAGACAGCAAGACTAAAATTCCCGGCCGGATTCGTCTATTAGCAACGGTTGGCGAAGAATACGGTGCTGCCGGTTCTAAACAGTTGACTGAACAGGGTGAAGTCGATGACGTTGACGGCATGATCATTGGTGAACCAACCAGTGGCGACGTGGTATACGCCCACAATGGTTCGCTGAATTACACCGTTACTTCAGAAGGTACGCCAGTTCACAGTTCCATTCCAGAACAAGGCGTGAACGCTTTGACCAATTTGGTTAAGTTTGTGAATGCCGAAGCTGACCTGTTTACCGATGTGAAGCCCAGCAAGGAAGTTGGCCCACTGGTTCACAGTATCACCATCTTTAACAGTGGCGATCAAGTGAACACGATTCCCGGCCACGCGGAACTGCAAGGTAACATCCGCGCCACACCTGAATTTGGTAACGGCGCCGTCATCAAGCGGTTGAACATGATCACCCGTGGTCTGAATTCTGCCCCCGGTGCCGACCTGTCCTTTAACGTGGACATGTCCTTTGATCCAATGGTCACCGATAAGGAAGACCCACTGGTTCAATTGGCGCAGACCGAATCCAGCAAAGCCCTTAACCGGGAAGTTGAATTGAAGGTCATCCACGGTGCTACTGATGCTTCAGAATACCGGAAAGCAGAAAACCAATTTCCAATCATCGTCATGGGTGCTGGTGACTGGGAGAACGCGCACAAGATGAACGAATACATTGAACTCAGCCAGTTCTTAGTGATGGATGACGTTTATAAAGAAGTTGCTTTAAAGGCTTTGAAAGAATTGAAAAAGAAATAATGAACTGCATTTAGTGTTGATGAGAAATCATCAGCACTTTTTTTGCGTTCCAGATAATCTTTTATCACAAAAGGGTCCTCAGAGTTATTTCCAACTTTGAGAACCCTATTAAATTCAGTTTCATTTATAAACAGATTGTTTTTACCCGTTTTAGCTATCCGTCAGATCCTTATCTAAATACGTAATATCTTCCCGCTCACTAAAGCCGAGGTGTTTCCAAAACGTTTTTCCTTCTAGATTATCATTAGTTGTAAACAAACCGACTTTCTGAACACCTTGTTTTTTGAACCCTTCTAACACCAGCTGAATCAATTGGCTACCAATATGTTGATGCCGATAACGTTCATCAACTGCTGTATGGTAAAAATAACCCTTTCTACCATCGGTGCCACCCAGTAAGGTTCCCACAATCTGCTGTTGATCTTCCGCAACAAAACAAAGCTTTGGATTACAATCGATGATCTTTTTTATGCCCTCATAGCTATTGTCCAAAGACTTTAAATTCATGCCCGGTGTCCGTGTCCACAGTTGGTAGGCTGACTCATAATCATCGGGTACCATTTGCCGGATTTTCAAACTCACTCACTTCTTCCACACTTATTTAAAAGCTTGCTCAATTGCCTGATTTAAATCAGCAATTAAATCATCAACGTCTTCTAGACCAATTGATAATCGAATGACCTGGTTGTTTAAAGCATGTTTAGCTCGAATTGTACTAGGAATTTCTCGGTGCGTTGTCCGCGTTGGATTCACGATTAGCGACTTAGCATCCCCCACGTTCGGTAGATAGCTGAATATTTTAACCGTGTTCAAAATGGTCGCTACCTGATTTTCACTGCCAGCTACTTCAAACGCCAAAATAGCACCAATCCCTTTTGGTAAATACTTATGTACCAGCGGATTATTCGGCTCAATACCAGAATAATAAACGTGTTTCACGTGGGAATTGGCTGCTAAGAATTTAGCGATAGCAGTGGCACTGGCGACTTCCTTTTCTAAGCGCTCTGAGATTGTCTCCAATCCAATCAATACCAGATAGGCTTCAAATGGTCCCAAGAGTCCACCAAATAACCGCACGTATTTGACTTGAATGCGGGCTGCAAAAGCGCCAGCGCCAAATTTATCAACGAAACTTGCCTGCTCACCGCTTTCCTCATCGCCCAAAGTAAATTCAGGTTCTGTAAACTGCGGAAATTTACCATTTGACCAGTCGAACTGTCCGTGATCAACAACCAGTCCAGAGATCACATTACCATGACCGTTAATCCCCTTGGTCGATGAGTAAACGACAATATCCGCGCCAAATTTAAACGGTTGTAGTAGATATGGCGTTGGAAAGGTATTGTCCACAATTAATGGTATCCCGTTGTCATGGGCAATTTTGGCCAAAGCTTCAATATCAGTGATTTCCGTACTCGGATTAGCGACACTTTCAACGTAGATTGCTTTGGTATCTGGTTGAAGTCGTTTTTTCACTTCATCTAAATCATTCACATCATCATAAAAATCAACCTGAATACCGAATTTCGGAAACAGCGTGCGGAATTCATCTAAGCTGGCACCATAAATATTAGTTGGTGCTAAAATGCGGCCACCGCCCTCAGCCACGTTTAAAATCGTATACGTAATGGCCGCCATTCCTGACCCGACCGCTACTGCACTGACACCGCCTTCCAAAGCGGCAATCCGTTCCTCCAGCACTTTAGTAGTGGGATTTCCATTACGTGTGTAACTATAACCAGACACCGTACCGCCAATGATGCCATTTGCTCGAGCAGCATCGCCAAAGCCAAAAGCTGCCGATTCATAAATCGGTACCGATGAGGCATACTGATGGTCTGCTGGCTCATAACCAGCGTGTAATCGCTTCGTATCAAATTTTTCGTTACTCAATTTAATCCACCCTTTCTCCCAAATACCAGACTGCTGTCAACACCAAGGTCAACTGCAATTTGACTTAACTCTTGAATAGTTGCCGGTTCTAAAACAATTCCGTCAACTCGATTTTGCTGATAAGTTTGCCATTCTCGATCACCGGCAATTCGGACACCCGTTAGTCCCAATCTTGGTAATTCACGTAGTCGCGCCAATAGCGCAGTTACTCGAGTCTTAATCGCCACAGGATCACCAAAGAAGGCTGGATCCAACGCCATAAAAAAATGGCTGATACCAAATTGCTTACCACCTAAATCAGCGGATATTGGTCCTTGTGCTAACACTGAAGTCAATAGTTCCACAATCAGTGTCAGCCCAAATCCTTTATAGCCAGCATCCGTCTCTCCTAACCCGCCAACTGGCAGTACACCGCCGCGCCGACGTGTTTGCTGCATATTATCTAACAATCGTTTTGGTTCTTGAGTAACCTGACCATTCTCATCCAACGCCCAGGTTCCAGGCACTTTCTGATTACTTTTCGCCAATATTTCAAACTTTCCTAGCGATACCGTGGACATCGCCCCATCAAACACAAAATCATGGGGGTCAGCCGGCACTGCCACCGCAATTGGATTGCTACCCAAGAAAGCATTCCGAGCACCAGTCGGCACCGTTAACGGGTTCGTGTTGGTCATTGAAATGCCAATCAGTCCCGCCTGACTTGCTAAACGAGCGTAATACCCAGCTGCTCCAAAATGATTGGAACGCCGGACACTGACGATACCGACACCCAATCTATGTGCTTGATCAATAGCGTGTTGCATGGCTTCTGTAGCAATTTTTTGACCAATGCCGTGTTGCCCATTAATCACTGTAACTGCACCACCATTTTTTACGATTATCGCATGTTGCTGAACATTAATGTCGCCAGCACGTAATTTCCGAACGTACATGCTTACTCGCTGAACACCATGGGAACGAATGCCACGCAAATCTGCATCAATCAAATTGTTGGCCCACAGCTCACTGTCCGCTGGTGTTACTTGCAATTGTTGAAATATCTGGCTCACTAAATTCTTCAAGGCTTTTACTGGATAACGCTTCGCCAAATTATCACCACTGCCTCTCGTAAATTCTCAATCAATGATCAAAATCATGTGCGCTAACCTAACTTAACCGCATATTCGCCTAAAACATGGGCCACATCCACAAAGTACTGAATACCAAACGCCAAGGTAGCGTCTAATCCCACAAAGTGCGAATCATGCCAATCTGCCGCATTGGGTGCACCATTAGAACCCACAAACGCGAAAGCACCGGGAATTCGTTGCTGAAAGGTGGCAAAATCTTCGCCAGCCATCGACACTTCGGGTGTAATTACTTTTGCGTGTTCACTTACTGTTGGCTTAATTGCCGTCACCAAATCTGCGTCATTTTGAATCGGATAGGCGCCAATTGCCCAATCAAAATCTGCCGTAACGTCATATGCAGCTGCTACCTGCATGACCAGCTGTTCCATCCGTCGCTTTACCAGCTCAGTAGTTTCATCATTGAAGGTTCTAACTGTACCACCAAGCGTCACCGTCTCCGGCAAGACATTCCAAGTATCACCACCATGAACCTGTGTGACACTGACAACGGCAGCTTCTAGTGGTTTCACATTCCGGCTTACTACCGTCTGCAACGCTGATACCACAGCAGCCTGTGCCACAATTGGATCACGACTTTTTTCTGGCCTGGCGCCATGCGCTCCGGCACCATGCAGTGTGATATCGAAGTGATAGCAACCTGCCATCAAGCTTCCAGCTTTTAGTCCAATTGTCCCAACCGGCAAATTAGGATTATTATGAAAGCTTGCCATTGCAACCGTGTGATCAAGTACATGGGCTTTTAACACCTTTTCCGCACCATGTTCCGCTTCCTCAGCAGGCTGAAATAACAGTTGAATTGTTCCGGTTAACTCGGATCGTTCGTGTTGCAAAATATAGGCCGCACCTAATAAGCTAGATAAATGAATATCATGACCACATGCATGCATCACGCCGTCATTCACACTTTTAAAAGTTAAATTCGTCGCTTCGGTCACTGGTAATGCATCAATATCGGCACGCAATGTCACTTGCTTTCCAGGATGCGTACCTTCAATAGTTGCCACGACACCGGTCACTAACGACGTCTTATTGACTGTAATCCCCCACTGTTCAAGAATCTCAGTGATTCTTTTCGTGGTTTCAAATTCATGAGCAGACACTTCCGGATGCTGATGAAACTCATGCCGGTAAGCAGTAATCTTTGATAACAATGTTGCTGAAATCGCCATTTATAGGTCTCCTTAGTCAAAATTGATTATGAAAAATAGTCTCAGCTCAACTTGAGTGAAACTATTCTAATTCTTAATTTGTGCCACTTTGTAATAGTCTTAGACGAGACGCTACCACACCAGTATTTGCTCGCGGTGTCTTTGGAATTGTCACTCGCTTTTCTAGCGAGTTAACAAAATCTGCAATTCTACCAGTGCCATCAGTAGATAAAATTTGATTAGCTGGCCCTTGGGCTAATATTTCACCGTTTTCAACAAAAATTACATTATCCGCAATTTGACGAGCAAATTCAATTTCATGGGTAACAATCACCATTGTGATATGCTGCTGTGCAAGCTGAGCAATGGTCGTCAGAACATCCGATACCATTTCCGGATCTAAAGCTGACGTTGGTTCATCAAATAACACGACCTTGGGTTTGGCAACGATTGCTCTAGCAATTGATACCCGTTGTGACTGACCACCTGATAACGTCACCGGATATTGATCAGCAATCGATTCAAGTCCAAAATTACGTAGCACTCCCAATGCAGTTGATTTAACTTCATCAAATCCAGCAAGCTTGTTGTAAATCAATGGTGACATCACGTTTTCCAATGCCGTCATATTTTTGAATAGATTAAACTGCTGAAAGACCATGGTCGACTGATTACGGATTTTATGCACATCCGTTTTACTAATATGTTTGGCATCCACCGTTACACCAGCAACAGTAACCGTTCCTTCTGATGGCAATTGCAGCAAATTCATCGTTCGAAGTAACGTTGTCTTGCCAGAACCAGATGGTCCCACAATTGCGGTTACGCTACCTTTTTCTAAGGTTAAGTTAATATTTTTCAGAACTTTACGCCGGCTAAATTGCACGGCTAGATTGCTGACTTGAATCAATGACATTGGCAACCACCCTCCTATAAGGCTTACTGAGTATATTTTCTACGCGCTTTTGAGCCCAAGTATAAATAATAATCATAATCCAATAAATCAAACCAACTGCTACATAGACTTCAAAGAATCGCAATGAAGCGCTGGCAAGTAATTTACCATCTGCAAAAATCTCGGTCACACCTAACGTGAAAGCCAACGAGGTTTCCTTTAGTAACGAGACAAACGTATTACCAGTCGCTGGCAGTGCATTCAACGCCGCTTGTGGTAGAACAATACTCGTAAAGATCCGTAAAAAGCTAAAGTTCAGCGCTTCACCAGCTTCAATCTGCCCTTGATCCACAGAAGCAATTCCAGCACGGAAAATTTCAATCAGGTAAGCTGACTGTTTGACCCCCAGTCCAGCAATCGCAGCGGTTAAAGCCGAAACGCCTTTAAAAGCTGGCGAAATCTCTGGTAACCCATAATAAACAATGAAGAGTAATACCAGCGTTGGAACTCCCCGGAAGAACGAAACATAGAGTTTGACGAGTAATTGAAATGGTTTAGCCGCATAAAGTTGTACTAAAGTTAATAAACTGCCAGCCACCACTGCAATTAGCATCGCAATAACCGCCATGAACAGGGTCAATGGAATGTACTTAATTAACTGTGGAAATAAATGTATAAAATAAGTCCAACTAAACGTCATATCTATCCGGTCTCCTTATTTAATTTGACTTGTAATGTCGTAACCAAAGTACTTATTTGAAATTTTATTCAAAGTGCCATTTTTAGTAATCTTGGCAAGGCCTTTGTTGAAGACTTTACGTAACTTTTTACCATTAGCATCTTTTTTAAATGGATAAGCAACTAAGGCTTGCCCAGCACTATCTTTCACAATATGCCAATTCAGGTTTTGTTTTTTAATAATGGCGCTCAGTGTCGCCCGTGAATATAACAGCCCATCCACCCGGCCAGTAATGAGTGCTTGAGTGGCTTGATCACGGGTTTCGTAAACTTTGATCTTAATTTTTGGATCATACTTTTTAAGTGTAGTGATAAAGTTATTACCTGCACCACTTGTCGCAACCGTCTTACCTTCAAAATCCTTTAAATTTTGATAACTGGTACCCTTTTTAGCGGCGATATTGGTTGTTTCATTGTTATATGGTGTAGTGAAAATGTACTTTTGTTTTCTTTCTGGCGTGGCCCCAATATCATTGGCAACGGTATCCACCCGACCGCTGTCTACCTGACCGAAAATACCGTCAAAATCAGTAATGGTGAATTTAGTCTTGTATCCTTCTGCTTTTGCAACAGCCTTTGCAACATCCACGTCATACCCGACCAGTTTATGATTTTGCCGATAAGCATTTGGAAAAATAGTTCCTGCAGTAGCGATGTTAATTGTTGGCTTGGTTGACGAACTAGCCTTTTTATTGCCATTAAACCAGGCCGCTCCACCAATAATTGCGATGATAACGATAATAACTATGGTCCATAATCCATAACGATGCTTTTTCATAATTGAATACCCCTTTCATGTGTTCATCAGTTAATATTAATTGTCAGCGTATTGACTATCATCAAACGGTTTATTAAAAAACTTGATCACTCCTAACAGACAGAAAGAGCGCTTTCGCCTTAATCTACTTATTGTAGAAAAGGACGAAAGCGCTCTTTCGCGGTACCACCTTAATTTCATAAATTTACTCATTTATGACTCTTCAGGTACATGATAAAAATCAAATACCCTACCGCTATAACGGGCGTTCCCGAATTCAGTTCACGATTGTTTGCCGAATCAACTTTACTCGGACCATCTTCAATCTATTGTCAGTATCGCTTTTCATCAACTCAGCGACTCTCTATGACTGACAAATAGATTTACTCATCCTCACGTTTTTGTTTGATTTAAGTTGTGATTATTATTAAGCATGTAACAATCAGTGTCAAGATAAAAATTAAAATTAAGTTGGAATTTGATGAAAATGTTATTCAACAGAACGTTCTCAAATTCAATTAAAATACGCTTTACGCCTTGCTCTAAAACTCATGCTCACTCTTTCCACCAGTAATAATCGCCAATGTATCATCCAGCGATTGCGTCACCATGTTCTTAACCGCATGGTCAGTGAAAAATGCCACATGAGGCGTCAGTAAAACATTAGTCATTTGTTTCAGTTGATTATAGTGATCAATTGGCGTTGCACCATCGAATTTCTGATTGAAGATTTTAGTTTCATCTTCCACAACGTCGAGTGCAGCGCCTGCAATTTGCTGGTTATTCAGTGCACTAATCAACGCTTGCGTATCGACAACGGGGCCACGAGAATCATTAATAAAGTAAGCGGTTGGTTTCATTTGGGCAAAAGCTTTGTCGTTGATCAAATGAAAGTTGTCATCGCCGCCCCAAACGTGCACGGAAATAATATCTGCGCGCTTATAGAGTTCTTCTTTGCTAACATAAGTCATAATGCCACGTAAATCTTCGCGAGGTGCCCGCAAATCATTGCCAATCACCGTTGCACCCAGCGCGTGAAAAATTCGTGCGAGCTTACCGCCGATTCGGCCAACGCCAATGATTCCTACCGTTAATTCCGTCAGTTCAGTAGAACGCAGACCCAGCACAACGTAATTGTTGTCGCTAAGTCGGTCATTGAATTGAGGAATGTGGCGAATCAGCTGCATAGTTTGTGTTAACACCATTTCTGCTACCGCTTCTGGCGAATATGACGGCACATTAGTCAACCGCAGATGATTGGCTTTCGCCCACTTTAAATTCACCGTATCAATACCAGCAGAACGAGCAGATAATTGCGTGATGCCATAGCTGGCTAATTTCTGATAAAACGCTGGGCTTTGGCTAATAACGGACCGTTGTTTAAAATTAACACCATCATAACCCTTGGCCTTCTCGACCGTTTCGTCATGTAATTCTTCTGACATACTGTCAACCTGAACGCCATGTTCTTTAGACCATTGATCAATAAATGGCTGTTCATCTTCTCGTACGTGATAAGCTAAAATCTTCGTCATAATATACCATTCCCCTACTCAATATTTAATCAAATGAATTTCTTCCAGTCTACAAACAGAACCAGAAGGAATAGCCCCTTAGGCCTGTTTATGCATTGATAACATATAACTTTTAATTATCATTATTAAACAGTATCTAAATAGTGTCAATGTTAAGATTAAAATTTTATGAGTTTTCAATGATACGCGTTGTTACGCACGATTCGAGTTTACCTGTTTTTCGTCAGTCTTTAAGGGCAAAGGCATTACCGTCAGCTTTTTCCGAATCAATCGGGCTGGATTGCCGACTGCCGTGCAGTGTGCTGGTACATCATTCAAAACGACCGCCCCAGCACCGATCTTAGCCCCTTCTCCAATTACAATTGGGCCTAACAACTGTGCGTTGGCTCCGATAAAGGCACCACGCTTAACAATTGGATGGCGCCGACCATTTTTCACACCGTTCCGTGCACCTAATGTGACCCCATGCAAAATAGTGACATCATCCTCAACGATGGCAGTAGCGCCAATTACAACGCCAACGCCATGGTCAATAAAGACCCGTTTGCCAATCTGAGCAGCTGGATCAATGGCGATTCCCGTGACTTTAGCCGCGTGCTGGCTCAGCATAGCCGCTAAAACATAGTGATGCAGGCCATCTAGAAAATGGGCAATCCGGTGCCAAAATAGTGCCCGAACGCCGGGATAAGTCAGGATGACTTCCAGTAGACTATGGGCTGCTGGATCACGCTTGAGGATGGCTCGCGGTGTCTGCCACATGGTTAGTACTCCCTTGTACGGCTTGGAAGCCGCGGTCTAGATCAGCCAGTAAGTCCTTTTCATCCTCGATACCCACAGAAAGTCGAATCAATTCATCTTTAATACCGTCCTTTAGGCGAATATCACGCGGAATAGCCCCGTGAGTCATGAGTGCTGGAATCTCAATCAAGGATTCCAGCGCCCCCAGACTTTCTGCCAAGGTGATCACTTTGAGATTTTCCACGAACTTTTTAGGGTCAAGTCCCGGCTGCAATTCAAAGGAGATCATGGCACCAAAACCGTGATGCATTTGTTTTTTAGCAACCGCATAATCTGGGTTGTTCGGATCGCCCGGATAGTAGATTTTAGCCACTGCCGGTTGATCTGAAAGGTAATTAAAAACGGTCTGGGCATTGGCTAAATGCGCCTGCATCCGAATCGCCAGCGTCTTCATTCCCCGTTGCAGTAACCAACTTTCCTGCGGTGCCAAAATACCACCAATGGCATTTTGCAGATAGCCGATTTTGTCACCCAACTTGGCATCCTTCGTAACGATTACTCCAGCAATCACATCGGAATGGCCGCCCAGGTATTTCGAAGCTGAATGTAACACGATGTCCACGCCTAATTCCAATGGTCGCTGAACGTAAGGTGAGCTGAACGTGTTGTCGATGATGCT
The DNA here is from genome assembly GCF_005405185.1 of Secundilactobacillus hailunensis. Lineage (GTDB taxonomy): Bacteria > Bacillota > Bacilli > Lactobacillales > Lactobacillaceae > Secundilactobacillus > Secundilactobacillus hailunensis. The sequence continues at coordinate 6,175 of NZ_BJDO01000019.1, read as the reverse complement.
CAGTAACCCATGGGCACGAGCCAGGTCAGCAACGGCTTTGATATCTGTCACCCGTAGCAAGGGATTAGTCGGTGTTTCTAGGTAAATGGCTTTGGTAGTAGGCTTAATCGCCGCTTCAACGGCCGCCAGATCCCGGGTATCAACAACTGTGAAGGTCATCCCAAACCGTTTCAATACCGTGTTAATTAGGCGGAACGTCCCGCCGTAAACGTCATTGCCGACGATGAAATCATCGCCTGCGCTAAACATTGAAAAGACCGTATCAATGGCAGCTGAACCGGACGCAAACGCGAAGCCTTGTGTGCCGCCTTCAAGGTCCGCAATCAGGGCTTCAACGGCTTCACGAGTGGGGTTGCCAGAACGGGAATATTCGTACTTAGATTCCCCAATCTTGGTTTGATGGAACGTGGATGCCATGTAAATGGGAATGGAAGTTGCGCCCGTATAAGGATCTTCGCTAATGCCGCCGTGTAATAGTTTCGTTTCAAATTTCATTTTAAAATCTCCTCTTTAATTTTGTGGTTTTTGATAAATATTTTCGCTCATATACCGCTCTGAACTGTCGGGAAAGACCGTTACGATCGTACTATTTTCGGGTAGTTGTTCCGCCACCTTTAAGCTAGCCGCCAGTGCCGCACCGGAAGAACTGCCGATAAATAATCCTTGCTGGGCAGCCATTTGCCGAACGTACTTAAAAGCGTCCGCATCCGAGATCGTCAGTGTTTGGTCGATCTGCACGTTTTTGAAAAATGGTGGAATGAACTCAACTCCGATACCTTCCGTTTTGTGCGGATGTTCCGGTCCGCCATTGAGAATCGAGCCCTCTGGTTCAACGACGATCGACTGAGTAGCAGGATTTTGTTCTTTTAGATACTGCGTAATTCCGGCAAAGGTGCCGCCAGAACCGGCACCAGCAACGAACGCATCGATGGGCTGGTCGAGATCTTGAATCAACTCAGGCGCTAAGGTGTGGTAATAAGCAGCTGGGTTGGCCGGATTTTCAAACTGCATCGGCACGTAACTGTTAGGTGTTTTAGCAGCTATCTCTCGGGCTTTTTTAATTGCCCCTTTGATGCCATCCTCAGACGACGTATTGATCAGTTTGGCCCCCAACGCCTTCATGAGCGTCTGCTTTTCGTAACTGAATTTTTCTGGTACGACTAAAATCGTTGGTAAATGATGTTCCTGAGTCGCCAGTGCAACGCCAATACCGGTGTTGCCAGCGGTTGGTTCAATGATGGTAGTCGTCGCGTTGATCTTACCCTTGTCGATACCATCTTGAATCATGTACTGGCCTAGCCGATCTTTGATGCTGCCTCCCGGATTGAACATTTCTAGTTTGGCGTAAATGTGCGACTGTTTCGGAATGTTGATTTGCAGGTCGATCAACGGCGTGTTGCCGATGAGCTGCTGGATTTTTTTAATTAGCATTTTGAGTTGTCCCCTTCCTTGATTGTTTGTGCTTGGTGATCTTGGTTGGGGTGATTGTTGATTTTCTTGAGATGTAGGGCCTTTTTAGGCCACCACGCCTAAACGCGTTCCACAAAACTGATGGTTATGCGGAAGGGCGGACTGGGATAAATCCAAAACCGGGATTTTTCCCAGTCCGCCCTTATACGCCACCATCAACCCGTTTTGTTCCACGCTCTGCTACAAAAAAAGAGCGCCAAATCCCATATTTCAGAATTTGCGCGCTCTTCGACTCCGTTCCACCTGGAACAGAGACTTTTAGGTTAAATCAACAATACCCCTTTAAAAGTCAATGCTTAACAGGCCAAACATCGCAGTTCGCGCGACGTTTGACAACAAGTATTTTGCATTTGAACTTTAAATGAACGGGTTGTCATTGTTGATCCTCCTTCGATTTATAACTTGGGTTCAATATAACGTTTGCAGTTGAACTTGTCAAACCTTTTTTAATACATTGATTTTCAAAAATAGTGTTTAAAGTACGTTAATCCGCGACAAAACCTGCCCCAAAATTAATTTAACTTTATGAGAAATAATGTGATAATTCTCATTTTAGAATTCGTTTTTTAATTTTTTCTTTTTAACGTTTTCTACTATATTATTCCGATACACCAGGTAATCAGAAGCTTAAAACCCATTTGACAATTTAATCATTACCTGCTAGTATTCAACCATATTAAAAAATGGAACGTTGATGAGAAGAGTACGCACCCTTTAATTTCAAGAGAGCCCCGGTTGGTGAGAACGGGTGATTGAATGATGCAGAAGATGAGCTCGGAGTTTAATTTGCGGTGAAAGCCAATAATTCGTGAGGATACGATATAACCCCGAACATTATCTGTGTTCAAGAGACTAGTTCATTGACTAGTAATCTGGGTGGTACCACGGTTAACCAATCGTCCCTGTGTTGCATATATTATGCAATGCAGGGACTTTTTATTTGGCCACTCATGAGCGGTTCATTTTTTAAAAATTTTGATGAGGATGTGGGTTAGATGCATTATACAGTATTAGGTTCAGGTGCTATGGGTCTTCGTTTTGGAATTTTACTTAAGCAAACGGGTCAGCAAGTTGATTTCGTTGATGATTGGGATCCCCAAGTAGAAGCCATTAAGAAGCAAGGCGGCGTTTATGTTTCGCGTGACGGTGAAGGTCGTCACCTGGAAGCCATCAACATTAACTACCCTGAAGATTATAAAGGTAATCCGGATGCCTACATCATTATGTGTAAACAAATGGGCCTGCAAGAAATGTTGACCCGTTGCGCTCACTTCTTCAAAAAGGGGCAATACGCCATCACACTGATGAACGGCATGGGTCATATCGAAAAGATCAACCAATACTTTGATCCAAAGTACGTGATTGCCGGAACGGCCATGATCGGTACGGTTCTTACTAAACCTGGCGACGTGGACTTCATCGGTAAAAAGCATGCCGGTTCACTTCACCTAGTTAACCAGACTGAAAAACCAGACGATTTCACTCACGAAGTTATCAAAGAATGGACTGCTGCTGGAACTAACCCTGAACTGACCACTAACTTCATTGGCACGTTATTGACCAAGATCATTTATAACTCAGTCGTTAATACGCTAAGTTCAATGTTCAAGCTGAAGCAAGGTCAATTCATTGCCGCCGATATTGCACCGACACTAGTCGATAAGTTGGTTGCCGAAGACTACGCGGTCTTTGACGCAGCGGGCATCAAACCGATTCAGACTAAGGAAGAAGCCACCGAGTTGATTTATCATGAAACTCGCGATTTAACACCAAACCATTATTCATCAATGTTTCAGGATATTCGCAAGAATCGGCCAACAGAAGTCGATTATATCAATGGTTACGTTTACGAATTGGGTAAAAAACACGGTTATAATGCCGTTACTCATGACTTCTTGCGCGACGTTGTTCATTTAGCCGAACACGCCAACAACGTTTTAAGTAAAAAATAGGGGGAATTCAACATGAAGCATCGAATTTTAAAATTATTAGGTCTTGCAGGATTAGTCTTAGCCACCAGCGTAACGTTAGCCGCTTGCGGTAACAGTTCAAGTAAGCAACTGAACACCAAAAAAATTACCATCGGCGTTACCGCTGGCCCTCACGAACAGATCTTAGACCAAGTGAAAAAATTAGCCGCTAAAGATGGGCTGCAGATCACCGTGCGTTCCTTTACCGATTACAACACACCCAACTCAGCACTGTCTTCCGGTGATATCGGTGCCAACTCTTACCAAACCGGTCAGTTCTTAACGCAGCAGGAACAAGACAAGAACTACAAGTTCGACAAAGCCTTTAAGACTATTGCCCTGCCCATGGGTCTCTATTCCAAGTCCATCAAGAACTTAAAGGACCTTAAGAACGGCGACAAGATTGCCGTCCCGAACGATCCCGCTAATGAAACCCGTGCCCTGGAACTGTTCCAGAAGAATGGCGTGATCAAGTTACGTAAGGGGGCTGGTGAAAAAGCCACTAAGAAAGACGTTGTTTCTAACCCTAAACACCTCAAAATTTATGAACTCGATGCTTCACAATTACCTAAGCAATTAAATGATATTACGGTTGCCGCAATCAACAGTAACTTCGCGTTGGCTAACCATATTTACCTCAACACCGCGTTAGCTCACGAACCTTTAAAACATAACGTATATGCTAACTACTTCGTGGTTCAAAAGGGCCACAAGAACGACAAAGTCATCAAACAAGTCAAGAAGTACTACCAATCTAAGACGATTAAAAACTACATCAACAAGGAATTTAAAGGGGCCGTGGTTGCACAATGGTAGAAAATTCAAAGACACCATTAATTGAATTTAAACACGTCAGCAAAACCTTCAAGGGTACTGCTACGACTAAAGAAGTCCATGCGGTTCATGACGTGTCGATCTCAGTTGATCGTGGGGAGATTTTCGGCGTCATTGGTTATTCCGGGGCTGGTAAAAGTACCCTGATACGGATGATCAACGGTCTGGAAAACCCGACTGAGGGCTCTGTCAAAGTTGATAATCAAGATATTACGCAATTAAAGAAGGCACCCTTAGCGCAGTTACGGCATAAGATCGGCATGATCTTTCAAAATTACAACTTACTGAAGACCGCCACCATTTACCAAAACATTACGATTCCTTTGAAGCTCGAAAAAATCCCTAAGGACGAAATTGAACAGCGGGCTGAAAAGTATTTAAAAATCGTTGGTCTGTGGGATCGTCGTAACAGCTACCCTTCTCAGCTTTCTGGCGGACAGTCGCAACGAGTAGCTGTAGCCCGGGCCTTAGCGCATGAACCAACTATCTTGCTATCCGATGAAGCCACCAGTGCGCTGGATCCTGAAACCACTAGTTCCATCTTGGACCTGCTAAAAGACATCAATCAAAAGTTAGGTTTGACCATCTTCATCATTACTCACGAATTGGATGTGGTTAAAAGCATCTGCGACAAGGTTGCCATCATGGAAGCCGGTAATGTCGTTGAACAAGGCCGAACCATTGACGTTTTCACCGGCCCGAAGAAGGAAGTTACCCGCCAGTTCTTGGGTTCCAATGACCTGGCTGGTGTACCAGCGTCATTGCTGGTTGAGACAGAAAAGCACAATCACGTACTGCTGATCAAGTTTATCGGTAACGAGGCTTCCCTCCCAGTGATTGCGCAGCTCACCAAAAAGTTCGGCGTTGAACCAAACATCATGGCTGGTTCCATCGAGTATCTGAAGGAACAGCCCTATGGTAAGTTAGTCATTTCGATTGAAAATAATGATCAGTACGACGCAGAGATTCAGTATCTTAAGGATCAGGGCGTTATTGTAGAGGAGGTCGGGTAGAGATTGTCGAATTTTATAGCTGAATGGGGAAGCACCATCGTAAGTGGGTTATCTGATACACTAACGATGACTATTATTACCCTGGTCATCACGGTTATCATTGGTGTTCCGCTAGGCATTCTGTTGGTTGAAACTAACGCTAACGGCATGTATCCCAATACAACGCTGCACGCCACTTTGGAAACCATCGTTAACATCCTCCGGTCACTGCCATTCATCATCTTACTGTTCCTGATCCTACCAATCACCCGCCTATTAGTGGGCACGACCATTGGGATTCGGGGTGTGATCTTACCACTGGTAGTCTACTGTGCGCCCTTCTTAGCACGGTTGATCGAATCTTCCATTCTGGACGTGGATCCCGGTATTATCGAGGCCTACCAGTCAATGGGCATTAGTAATTATAAAATTATTTCCCGCGTACTGCTACGTGAAGCGCGCAGCGGCATCATCCGTGGCTTAACGTTAGCCACCATTGGTTTAATTGGTGCAACTGCCATGGCTGGACTAGTTGGTGCCGGTGGTCTTGGTGACATTGCTTACCAATACGGCTTCCAGCGCTACCAACCTGATATTATGTATACCTCCATCGTGATTTTAATTATCCTGGTGCAGATCATTCAAACGATTGGGAATGTGGTTAGTCGGAGATTGACGAAGTAGATAGATACTAGAAAATTGATTTGAGGAGCTGATGGGCAAATTTGCCTGTTGGCTCTTTTTTTGTGGTTTAAAGGTAAGCACACTATAACCGGACGTATTGAAACACAAAACGGACTTCCTCATATTTGAGTTAGTCCGTTTTTGTATTTCATTCAGTTACTAATTGCTGATCAGGTTCATAATTCCACGGTAAACAAGCCTCCAATTGCGCTTCTTTTGGGAAAG
>NZ_BJDO01000018.1 GCF_005405185.1 Secundilactobacillus hailunensis | reverse complement strand
AGAAACGGCCTCACTCCAGACGAATACTGGAGTGAAGCCGCTTAGGAACACATAAAACTTTATATTATTTCATTTGTCAACTTGACAGGGCATAGTGCACGATCTGGGCCTTTTGCTGGTGTTGATTAATCGATACCGCAACTAATTACTTACTCTAGGTTTAGGATTTCCCACTGACGGATCAATTTCTAACCGGAACAAAACGTCGCTGTGGTCGGTTAGTGGTAGCCCGTCTAAATAAACTTCACGGTAGGTATCGAGATTACGGGGCTGATAACTTGCCTGCTCGATTGCTGTCTTAAGCGATTGTAAAGCGGCTGATTGGCTACCTGCTTCACCGTGACCCGTTGCCTGAATCTCAGTACCTTCAGTCAGGTGTTCAAAGTGTATCTGGTTAGCCAAAGCAGGTGCCAAGTTAGCAATCTTTTTAGCGGCCTCAAAGATATTTTCGTGAATAAATAACGGTTGTTTGAGCCAGATCTTAAACCGTTCGCCATCACCATCGGCAATCCAAACTGCTTGAACTGGGTAGGGACGGTAGGATTTAAAACTGTCAACTTCAATGCCAATATTCGGACTGTCAGCAATGGTTGCTGCCAATTTTTCAACGGCTGTTGCCAAGGCTAAAAAAGTGTCATCTGCGGTGTGGCTTGAAGTGCGGCCTTCTGCAGTGATATAGCTACGTGTAGTTAACTCAACGAGTTCTGGAACAACTGAACGCTGATATTCAGCAGGTTCCAATATTTCCCAGTTAAACATCGTGTTACCCCCTTTAGGTGAATGTGTGCGAACGGTACGAATCAACTTTTATGTGCCGTCATTTTAAAACAATCGGGGGCAATGTACCACTATCTAGCTCACTAAAATGCCATTAATTTGATAACGGTTTCAGCTGCAGTTTTGAAAATGGACTTAATCCCTGCATATTCAGGCGGATGACGTGCACTCGCAGTTCGTTGTTTGAGAGAATACCACAGATAGGGTGGGTGGCCCTTTTGATTTTGGCGGGATTGCCACCTATAATTAAGGCAATCGAGCGTATGAAGCAGTAATTAGTTTAGAAATTCTTGTAAGCGCTTACTAATTGAACGATTTGGAGGCGATAAATTGAACTTATATGATCCTTTAACAGCCAATCTGACCCACTACTTATTTTTCACGGGTAAGGGTGGCGTTGGTAAAACCACCATGGCAACGGCCACGGCGGTCAAACTAGCGGACGCTGGTAAGCGGGTAATGATCGTTTCCACGGATCCAGCCAGCAATTTACAAGATGTGTTTGAAACCAAACTGACGAATCAGCCGCAACCAGTGCCAGGAGTTGCCGGACTTGATGCCGCCAACTTTGATCCCATCGTTGCTGCAAAAGAATACCGTGATAGAGTGGTTGCACCGTACCGGGGTGTCTTACCGGAAGCAGCGATTCAAAATATGTCGGAACAACTATCCGGTTCTTGTACGGTTGAGATTGCGTCATTTAACGAATTCGCAAAATTCTTGACGAATCCGACCATTGATCAGCGCTATGACTATATTATTTTCGATACGGCTCCCACTGGCCACGCTTTACGGATGCTGCAGCTGCCTAGCGCCTGGAGCAATTACCTAGATCACAATCAGGAGGGAGCTTCGTGTCTCGGTCAGTTAGCTGGCTTAGGCAAGCAAAAAGCCACCTATCAAAAGGCGGTTGAAACCCTGAATAATGCGGATCTCACCACTTTAATGCTGGTCACCAGACCGCAGCGGGCTTCTTTGATTGAGACCAAACGGGCAGCTCACGAACTGGCCGAAATTGGGATGACTAACCAGCGCCTGATTGTTAACGGCGTTTTAGAGGAGCCAACTGACGCGGCTTCTCAGACCATCTATGGGCAGCAACAAGCTGACTTACGAGATATGCCGGGCGTATTAAGTCAGCTACCAAGTGCTGAAGTCCCACTGCGAGCGTACAACGTCACCGGTTTAACAAACATTAGAGCGTTATTGCAGGTTCAGCAACCAACCATCACCGTTCAATCTGGCCAGCACATCGCCTTTCCATCGATTGACCGGATCGTCACTGATCTCATCAGAGAAGACAAGCACATCGTCTTCACCATGGGTAAGGGCGGCGTTGGTAAAACCACGGTGGCGGTGCAACTGGCTAAGAAACTGTCGGCCCACCATAAAACGGTTCATTTAGCCACCACGGATCCGGCTGATCACCTGTCGCTGTTTAAAATCGATGATCCAGCCATCACCGTCAGCCACATTGATGAACAGCAAGTTTTAAAGGATTATCAAGATGACGTGTTAGCCAAATCCAGACAGACCATGTCTGCGGACGATGTGGATTATATCGCTGAAGATCTGCGGTCACCTTGCACCCAAGACATTGCGGTGTTTCGGGCGTTTGCTAACGTGGTGGCGCAAAGTGATAGTGATGTAGTCGTGCTAGACACCGCACCAACTGGGCACACGTTATTGTTGCTGAATTCCACGGAAAACTATGCCAAAGAAGTTAAACGGACAACGGGTGAAGTACCGCAAGCCGTTCGTGATCTGTTACCGCGGCTGCAGGATGCCAAGCAGACGGAAATCATTACGGTCACGTTGCCTGAAACCACCCCAATTGCTGAATCGCTGCGGTTAAATGCTGACCTGGAGCGAGCCAAGATGCCGCATAAATGGTGGGTTGTTAATCAAAGTATGCTGGCGGTCAACACTACAAACAGCATTCTTCAGGCGCGGGCCAAAGGTGAAATGAAGTGGATCGATCAAGTAAAGGCTGTTTCCAACGGATATTATGCCGTTGAAAAGTGGCAGTCCAATTATGAGCAAGTTAATTTAACGGTTTAAACGAAGGTCGTGAATAAGATGAAAAAAATTGAAATTTTTGAACCAGCACTCTGCTGTCCCACAGGATTATGCGGGCCCAGCGTGGATCAGAATCTAGTCCGTCTAACTGCTTTTCAGCGTTCCGTGAATCATAGTGGACACGCCATGATCGTTCGGCGTAATTTAGCTCAAAATCCCCATGCTTTTGCCCGTAATCGGCAGGTAGTCAACTTACTCGAAACGGATGGGATGGCATGTTTGCCAATTACCTTTAATGATGGCAAAATCGTCAAAACGGGCAAGTACCCAACTAATGACGAATTAACCGCTTATTTGGGTGAGCCTTTAGCAAAGACTAAGCAGCAGTAGGTGATCTCAGTTTCTAACCTGGCGATTCCAAGACTATGCTATGATATAAGTCAGCAAGTGACTAAAATAATGGTAATAACTAGGTGAAAGTTGAATTGACAGATAAACGGATCATCAAAACAGAACGGGATATCAAGCAGGCCTTTTTGACGCTGCTGAAGACGACCCCGTTTCAGAAAATCAGCGTTAACCAAGTTTGTGATCAAGCTTTGGTTTCTCGTTCTACCTTCTACGAACATTTTCAGGATAAATACGATCTGCTGGGGCAGCTGGTAAAACAGTACACACTGTTATTTCAAAAGCTGGACAAGCAACGGGCAACTCAGATCATTAATCAGGAGACCCACGTATTATCCATTTCAAAAATTGCGGTCACCTTACAGGACCACCGCGAAGCCTTAAATGTGTTGCTGGCAATTCACGAGGATCATTTAGATCTGCTGTCCAATTGGGAACAGTGTCTGAGTGAAACCTGGCAACGGGTCAATCAGCGCTATGGCGCAGATCGGCAGGCACCAGAAGGCTTCGTTTCCAACCTAGAGTCCGCGATTGTTTTAAACTATATTCGCTGGTCGCTGCAAAATGGAATGAGTGATGACGCCGCTGGTTTAAGTGAAAAAATGATTCGGAGTATTTATGGTGGTAACTTAAATACTTATCCAAATACCAAGTAATTAATTATTGTTAAAGTGTTGGTTATCGTACTTTTTAGCGTGCAATGTCCGTTATCGGACACTGCACGCTTTTTTGCAGATTGTGACCACTGACAGGGTGTTCCATACTAGATATAACTACAACTATAAGGGAGAAGAATTTTATGAAAAAATGGTTTAAACACCCATTAGCATACGTGGCGATGCTGATTTCGGTTATCACCGGTGTGCTGTTTATTGTCTCAGCAGTACCGGGATTTAATAAATTACCTCATTCCACTGACCAGTTACGCATGACGATCGTGGATCAGGATAAGACGACGGTCACGAAGAAAATGACGACGGGGTTAAAGGATAACGTGCCGTTTAAGCACGTCACCACTACTACGAATCTGTCCGCTGCTAAAACGCGGTTATCTAACCGGACGGATGCCATGACGGTTGCAATTCCAGCAGGGTTCACGAAGTCGGTTGAAACTGGCAAACAGCCGAAACTCAACTTCTACGTAAGTGATTCCAACGGCCTCTTGCAAAATAACATTTCGCGTTCAGCAATCTCAGCAATTCAAGATAAAATTGCCGCCCAGCTGACTTCGGGACGCATTACGGGTGCGATGGCGGAACAGATTGGTCCGCAGATCGCTAAAAAGGCCAGCGCACAGGCGCAGGCCAAGGCGGCTAAAGCCGGTGGTCAAATGCCACCTGCAATGATGAAAAAGATGCAGCAGCAGGTTAAACAAACAGTAACGAAACAGACTCAGATTCAGGCACAGCGAGCTGCCAAAAAACTGACAGCTGCGCCAGTCAGTCACACGACTCATCTGAACAAGCTAGGCGATAATTATCAATATCAGATGGCACCGATGTTCTTAAATCTAGGTCTTTATTTAGGCTTTATGATCATGGGGATTATCCTAACGCTCATGTTTATGGGCGGCCGGTTTGCGATGGGAAAGTGGACTGCTTTTCTAGCAGCTCAGATCAATGGTGTTCTAGGAACGGTAATTGGACCGTTAATCACCATCTTGACGTTACGCTGCTTCATTCAATTTTCTGGGAGTTCGTTTCTGACGCTTTGGGGCAGTGAGTGGCTATTTGGCCTAGGTGCCTTTGAACTAAGCTTTGCCTTGGCATTGCTGATGTTTGGTCTACCATCGATCATTGTGCAGTTACCGCTGATGGTGTCACAAGTTATTGCTGGTGGTGCAATCATCCCAAGAAAAGCCATGGGCGGCTTCTATCAGTGGTTGAGCTATCATGCCCCGATGTATCAGGGTGTCTACCTGTCATTCAATGCTTTATATGGTGGCGGTCAGACTGGTGCCTTCGACACAGCACTTTGGCTAGTAGCTGGTCTTGGTCTGTTGGCAACCATTTTGATTGTCGCGATTAGTTATCGTAGCCGACAACCAAAGGGATTTGCGAAATGGGTCAGCTTTGATTAACTGAATAGATTGATAAAGCCTCAAGCATTACTCTGACGAGAACAATGCTTGGGGCTTTATTAGCGTAGCAATTAATTTAACTTAAACAGTTTTTCAGCGTTGCCGTGACCGATCTTTTCGCGGACGTCTTGTTTGATCGGTGCCTGTTCCAAGAAGTTAGCGACCTGGTCTTCACGTCTGAGAAACGGGAAGTCTTCTGCCCAGAGAACGTGATCAGGCCTCATTTCAGCTAGGGCCAGGTTCATTTGCGGCTGGGTAAACATCCCCGATGCTGTGACGTAAACGTTGTTGCGATAGTATTCGGAGAATTTCCGGTCCAAATGAGTCGGCGTCATGCCGGTAAATTCATCGAGACGTTCCAAGAAGTAAGGCACAAATTCACCCCAGTGACCCGAAACCAGTTTCAGGTTAGGCAGCTTGTCAAAAATGCCGGAAAGAATCAGATGCAGCATCTGAATACCTTGTTCCATATGCCAGCCCCAGCCGGCTAGTGAGATCATGTCGCCAACTTGGTCAGAGTATGACGGACTGTGGTAGAGCATTTTCCGTTCGGCTTCTCTCACCATACCAGGGTGCAAGTAGATGGGGACGTCTAATTTGGCAGCCATTTCGAAGATGGGAAAATACTGCGGTTCATCTAGAAAATGATCATTGGCTAAACCGCCAATGATGGCACCGTTAATGCCTAACTGGGTAACCGCACGTTCTAATTCTTGTGCAGCAGCGTCTGGAACGTTAACTGGTAAGGCTGCTAATCCAGCGAATCGAGTTGGGTGTTTTTTAATTTCGCTACTCAATAAATCGTTGATTTGGCGGCAACTGGCAATGGCTTGCTTATCGGATCCTGCCTGCTGCGGACCACCAGGGTTAGATAGGACCTGCATATCGATCTTGTACTTATCCATGTATTCAAGGCGTTTGTCAAAATTGTGCAGATACTGATCCACAATGTTAGCTTGCGGGCCTTTCGGGTCAACTTTAGTCTCTTGCTTGCCCTGTGGTGCTGATTGACTTGGGTCGAGTTCAAAGTGTTCTTCAACGGTAATTATTTTTGTCATATTAGGCTACTCCTTTTTTTCGAACCAATCTTGAACACCACCAAGAAATTTTTGAACACTGGCTGGCTGATCCAGACCAGGTAGATCATCGCTGGTTTTGGCTCCGAGATCTTTTAGAACGATGGCGAGGTTCTTGTAGCTGTCGCGAGCGCCTTCAACTGGTTTGATGTCCTTCGGTGTAACGGGTAACAGGGTATCGCGCTCGTAAACGGGGGTCATGGAATAGATTTTCCACTCACCGTTGACCCGCTTGAGGGAGTAAACCAAACGGACATAAATCAAGTTGTCCATGGTCTGCCCCTGAACCGGTGTTCGGCCAGTCATGGTAGTGACTACAATAGCTACGGCTTTATCACCGTTCAGCCAGACTAAGGTTTCGTGCATTTTGTGCGCTGGTAAGGAATCCGTTTGCGCATCGGGACCTGGTTTGGAAGCTTCCAAGAAGCCCTTGATGGGGCCCTTATACCAAGAAATCTCAATGGTGGCGTCATCGGTGTAGCAGGTCGCCATGCCATCCCACAGACCGTAGTCGCGGGCGTAGCGTTCATAGTGAACTAACTCCGTAATCTGGTACTTATCCAGCATTTCTTGTGCATTATGGGTTTGGGGGCGTGTTTCTTCAAACAACATTAATGGTAACTTCCTTTCAAAACTAACTTTTTAATTTCATCTATGATAATACAGTATAGTCAATAATTGATAGCTGTCAATTAAATGCTACTCGATGAATAAAAGGGGTGAAAGGATTACTAAATTAGAGGCAGAAATGATGCTAGCTTTAGTAGAAGTTGCTGAAAGATTGCAATAGCAGTATGCTTATGCTGGTATAAATAAAAGGTCAGGAGTGCTTTCAATGAAAAAATTGATGCTTGCTGCAGGGGTTTTGATTGCTGGGCTTAGTTTGTCAGGAGTGGGTGCGAACGCTAAATCAGCGGGAACGGCTTCGAAGTCAGTTCGCGGGACTTGGTATTCGACGACTGCTCACTATCGTGGGGAAAAAGCGGGTGAACAGGTGTCGTTTTCAACCCATAAGTTAGCTTGGCATTCGTTTCCATCTGGTACGGGTAACTTCGGCTACCTGCCAACAATCAGCAAAGTTCACGGCTGGTACCGGATTAACGTCGGGCAAATGGCTAAAATGGCCCAGAACAAGCATCAAGCGGTAGCCGGAGCTGGTTGGACGAAGGCCGATTACATGTATTTCCGGCACGTGACCCATAAGGTTAATGGAAAGACGCAATCTGTTTTGCTATGGAATGTTACCGGCTCGAAGTTGAAGTCAGCCCAGGTGTTTATTCACGCCAAAACGCTATTGCCTAAAGGACAACGGACTGTTTCTGTTAACAGCAGTGGTAGCTATAGATTTTAAATGACACGCCAAAATGACCGTTAGCCTCGAGTGCTAACGGTCATTTTTGACCACTTATCTGCTGAAACCGACCAGTTATGCTAATCAGCTGGCTATCAATATGGGAAGAAGCTAAACTAATTTTGAAAGGAGGGGAAACCAACATGGATGTTATCTTCAACTTAGCAGAAAAGTTCGTTAAACCGTTCATCAGTATTAACGCACAAAAAGAAAACCGAGAACTGGTACAGCTTTCTGTAGAAATTGATCAGCTGGTCAATAACATGACGATTATAGGTTACCAGAATGAGAGGCAAATCGTCGTACCATTCTATCAGATCATTCGATTTTACACACAGGATAAACACGTAGCCTGTGAGACGGTGGCGGGCACTTACCAAGTTCGGCAACGGATGTATGAACTCAGAGAGCAGCTTTCAGAATCAACGTTCATTGCCGTGTCAAATGCTGAAATCGTTAATAAAACGGCAATCAAATCATTTTCACTGACTAATAGCGGCAGTTACCAGATTCATTTAACGACCGGCGCGACCACGTACACTTCTAGACGTTATGTACACCACATTAAGGAGGCGTTTTTAAAATGAAAATTATCTCACACACAATTTCAGGAGCAGCAGCTGGCATTACAATTGGTTTTTTACTAGCACTCAGCTTTTCACTGCTGAATCATACAACGGTTTTTATGTCATCAACACCAGACTTTATTAACCAATTTCCTAATTCTTTGATAGCAACAATTGCTTCCGCTGGTTTGTGGGCGCTGATGGGGATTGTATTCGACGTTGGCAGTTACCTGATTTTTGAGACGCAATGGAGCATTACCCGACAGACGATCGTTCACTTTATTGTGACCTTTGCGTTGTTCACGCCGTTAGCCCTCCTCGCTGGGTGGTTTCCAGTTCAGAGTTATTTAATTTTCTACTTTATTGAATTCGTTATTATCTATATTATTGTCTGGTTCATTTCAATGCAAATTGCTAAACAAAAAGTACAGCGGTTGAATCAATTAGTTGATAAAGCAAAGAAGTAAATAAAAATCAAATTAGGCAGAAAATCATGAATTTATTTCAAAATTAACTATCGAATTTCTGCCGTACATAGTATGATTTAAGCACGAGAAATTAGATTGGTTTCAATTGCTGATCATTTTGTGAAAATGCGAAATTAAGTACATTTTCAATAATTGGACCGTATCAATTTAAAAAGTTGTTGACTTTTTGGCAGAAATTGATATTATTAATAAAGCAAATGGACCATAACGATTTTTCGTTAATTGTTAGAAGAAAGCTATTCAAGATGAAGGAGTGTACAAATTCATGACAGTAGATTATGATTCCAAATCATATTTGGAAAAAGTTGACGCCTGGTGGCGTGCCACAACTTATCTTTCCGGTGGTATGATTTTTCTGAAGAGCAACCCATTGTTCTCAGTTACGAACACACCAATCCAAAAGGACGACGTAAAAGTTAAGCCAATCGGTCACTGGGGGACTATTTCAGGACAAACCTTCCTGTATGCCCACGCCAACCGTTTGATCAACAAGTACGGTTTGAACATGTTCTATGTTGGTG
Organism: Secundilactobacillus hailunensis; assembly: GCF_005405185.1. GTDB lineage: Bacteria > Bacillota > Bacilli > Lactobacillales > Lactobacillaceae > Secundilactobacillus > Secundilactobacillus hailunensis. Next base: position 38,740 of record NZ_BJDO01000018.1, on the reverse strand, counting down.
GCCCCGGTCATGGTGGCCAAGTAATGGTAACTAACTCTTACTTGGACGGTACTTACACCGACGCTTACCCTGAAATCACTCAGGACCTTGAAGGGATGTCACGTCTTTACAAGCGGTTCTCATTCCCTGGTGGAATTGGTTCCCACATGACTGCCCAAACTCCTGGTTCACTTCATGAAGGTGGCGAACTTGGTTACTCACTTTCACACGCAACTGGTGCCGTTCTGGATAACCCAGACCAAATCGCCTTTACTGTTGTTGGTGATGGTGAAATGGAAACCGGTCCTGCAATGACTGCTTGGAACTCAATCAAGTTCTTGAACCCTAAGAACGACGGTGCCGTTTTACCAATTCTTGACTTAAACGGCTTCAAGATTTCCAACCCAACCCTCTTCAGTCGAATGAGCGATGACAAGATTGCTAAGTTCTTCGAAGGCCTTGGCTGGTCACCTCGTTTCCTTGAAAACGATGATATTCATGATTTCATGACTTACCACGAAAAAGCGGCTAAGTTATTTGATCAAGCAATTGCTGATATTAAACAAATTCAAAAAGATGCTCGCGAAAACGGCAAGTACGAAGATGGTACTATTCCAGCTTGGCCTGTTGTTATCGCACGTTTGCCTAAAGGTTGGGGCGGTCCTAAGACTAACCCAGCTGGCGAACCAATCGAAAACTCATTCCGTGCTCACCAAGTTCCACTTGGTTTAAGCCAAAACAACCTCGATGAATTACCAGCATTCGAAGCTTGGATGAACTCATACAAGCCAACCGAATTATTTAACGCTGATGGTTCATTGAAGGCTGAAGTTGCTGACTTTGCTCCTAAGGGCGACAAGCGGATGGCAGCTAACCCCGTAACTAACGGTGGCCGTCGTCGTGGTGAAAAGCCTGCTATGCTTGACTTACCTGACTGGAAGAGCTTAGCTAACGACATCAACGAAAACAACCGCGGTACGTTATTATCAGATGGTAACCGCAACATGGATATGAACGTGCTGTCATCATTCTTTGCTGGCGTTGCCACTAAGAACCCAACATCATTCCGGGTATTCGGTCCTGACGAAACCATGTCAAACCGTCTCTGGGATATGTTCAAGATGACTAACCGTCAATGGATGAGCAAGGTCAAGGAACCTAATGACCAATACGAAGCCCCAGAAGGCCGTATCTTAGATGCTCAATTGTCAGAACACCAAGCTGAAGGTTGGCTTGAAGGTTACACTCTGACTGGTCGTCAAGGTATCTTTGCTTCATACGAATCATTCCTGCGCGTTGTTGACTCAATGACCACTCAACACTTCAAGTGGATTCGTCAAGCAGCTGCTGAACCATGGCGCAATGATTACCCATCATTGAACCTGATCTCAACTTCAACTGTGTTCCAACAAGACCACAACGGTTACACCCACCAAGACCCAGGTATGCTGACCCACTTGGCTGAAAAAAAGTCTGACTTTATCCGTCAGTACCTGCCAGCCGATGGTAACACGTTGTTAGCTGTCTTTGACCGTGCCTTCCGTGACCGTCAAAAGCTTAACCACATCGTTGCTTCTAAGCAACCTCGTCAACAATGGTTCTCAATCGATGAAGCTGAAGAATTAGCTACTGAAGGTATCAAGACCATTGACTGGGCTTCAACCGTTGCTGAAGGTGAAGATGCAGATATCGTCTTTGCTTCAGCTGGTGTTGAACCAACTATTGAAACCTTAGCTGCAATCGACATGATCAACGATGCATTCCCATCAGTTAAGATGCGTTATGTGAACGTTGTTGAACTTGGACGTCTTCAAAAGAAGAACGGCCCTCTGAACGCAGAACGTTCATTGTCAGATGACAAGTTCGAAGCACTCTTCGGTCAATCAGGGACACCAGTTCTCTTTGGTTTCCACGGTTACGAAGATTTGATCGAATCAATCTTCTACGAACGTCAACACTTAGGTACACACGTTCACGGTTACCGTGAAGATGGTGATATCACCACTGCATATGATATGCGTGTCTACTCTGAACTTGATCGTTTCAACCAATCTAAAGATGCTGTTAATACATTGATGGCCAATGGTGTTATCGACGAAGCTGCCGGTAAAGCCTTTGACAAGAAGATGGATGACATCTTAGCAAAACACTTCAAGGTTACTCGTGATGAAGGTCGCGATATTGAAGAATTCACTAAATGGCAATGGACTCCACTGAAGAAGTAATTTTCTTTAACGGATAACTGAACATTTGAAAAAGAACCAGTCCTTAATTGGGCTGGTTCTTTTTTTGCTAACTGTAACTATTAATTTTAGTTATTCGTCAGAGGTATCGAGATTGACCTGTAGAGGCTACAATCTAAGCCTCCTTATTCGTTCACTTATCCATACTATGTTCCCAACTACCCTGGGTATTCACATGTGCTTGATCGGCCAAAGATTCCAATGCCTTCATTTCGTCAGACGTTAAATTAAGCGAAAGGGCACGTTTAGTATCGGCAATGTAGTGTTGCTTAGTGACACCGATGATCGGGGTGGTGTTCTTTTGAATGACCCACGCAGTAGCGATGTCAGCCACTGCAACGTGGTATTTACCAGCCAGTTCAATCATTTTGGCCAATAGTTCATTTAGCTTTGGCAACAGCGGGTTGTACTTTTTTGCCCGGTTACTGTCACCTTCAAATGGGTGAGCAGCATCGTGCTTACCCGTTAGTACCCCTTGCTCCAGAACCATGTAAGGGAAAAAGGTAATGCCATTTTCGTGACAGTAATCTAAGATTCCTTCATCTTCAGATTTACGATCGAGCAGACTGTAGTGGTTTTGCACAGCATCAAGTTCAACGCCGCCAGCATTCAGAATTTCTCTAGCCCGTTTAATCTGTTGCAGATTGTGGTTAGAAACCCCAACGTGTTTGATAAGTCCCTTTTTGACAAGTGGAATAATCATTGGTGTCCATTTTTCAACACCCTCCGCATTGTGAATCCAGTACAGATCAACGTGGTCTGTGTGCAGTCGTTTTAAACTGCCGGCTAGCATATCGCCAACGGGATTCTCACCCGATCCAGCAAAACGCGGTGTGAACTTCGTTGACAGAAAGTAGTCGTCACGGTTATAAGCCGTCAGACAATTGCCTAATAAGGTTTCGGAAGATCCTTCACCATACGCAGCGGCTGTGTCCCAGAAATTCAAACCGTTTGCCATAGCTGAATCAACTACGGCTTGGAGATCAGTTTGAGTTAAATGATTACCAAAAACTTGGTCACCGCCGTTTAAGCCAGAGCCCCAAGACCAGGTACCAAGTGCAACTTTTGTGTTGAACATAACAATCCCTCTTTTAAAATTAAATTTTTACTTACCACCGATTATGGTGAAAATGGTTAACGATTGCAAACGATTGGTTTGTTTGGATGATTGAATGGTTAGTTTGGTGCGTCATTCAAGTAATTAGTCTGAAAAATAGGGACTGATTCGATAATTAAGTTAGTTCAATAGGTGACCATCCCAGTGTTCACCAAACTTCGCCTTGAATTTCAACGTGGGTCAAGCGATACTCAATATAAGAAAGCTTAAATGAGGTGGGTGTGTATGAGTTACATTGAGGTGCAAGATGAGTCTAAAAAATATCAAATGGGTGAAACTGAAATTATTGCCAATAATAAATTGAATTTTACGTGTGAACAGGGCCAATTGACCGTGATCTTAGGACCAAGCGGTGCTGGTAAGTCAACCGTACTGAATATTTTAGGCGGCATGGATACGCCAACGAGCGGTGCAGTTTTGATTGATGGCGTCGATATTGCTAAATTTAACGACCGCCAGTTAACGGCATATCGGCGCAGTGACGTGGGCTTTGTTTTTCAATTCTATAACCTGATTCCGAACTTAACGACCAAGGAAAACGTTGAACTGGCTAATTCAATCGTGGCTGACGCGTTGGATGCGGAAGAAACACTCCGGGAAGTGGGACTGGGTAATCGCTTAGATAATTTTCCGTCCCAACTTTCCGGTGGCGAACAGCAACGGGTAGCAATTGCTCGCGCTTTAGCTAAGAACCCGAAGTTACTCCTTTGCGATGAACCCACCGGCGCCTTGGATTTTGAAACCGGTAAGCAAGTTTTGAGCTTGCTGCAAACGGCTAGTCAACGGGACAACAAGACGGTGGTCATCATCACCCATAACGCGGCGATTGCTAAAATGGCGGACCGCATCATCCGCATTAACGATGCCCAAGTTCGCTCGGTTGAAGATAACCCCACGCCAGTTCCCGTTGAGCAGATTGTGTGGTGATCAGCATGAAGCCAATGACGAAAAATATGTGGCGAGAGATTGCTGCTAATAAGGGGCGTTTCATTGCCATTATTATGATTATCTTACTAGGAACGCTGATCTTTGTGGGTGTTAAAGCGACCGGTCCCAGTTTGAATGACTCGATGGATACCACGGTTAAGACTGAGCATCTAAGCGATGTGCAGTTATTTTCGACAACTGGTTTTACCCACAAAGACGTCCAAACGGCCGAGCAAGTGAGTGGCGCGCAAGCAGAAATCAGCAAGTTTAAAGATGTCACCGGTGGCAAGGATGAAGACGTGGTTGCGCTGTATGGCTACCAATCCGGTGCCAAACAGAATCAGTTAAAATTACGCAGCGGTCATTTACCCAAATCAGCTCATCAGATCGTACTGGATGAACGGGCCAAACGGAATTACGGTTATCATTTAGGGGACACTTACCGGTTTAACCGGCAGGCCAACCTCAAGCAACGTTCGTATCAGATTGTCGGTTTTGCAGATTCACCGCGGTATATTGATTACACCACCCGTGGTGCAGCGAACGTTGGCGATGGGACGGTGGCCTATTTCGCTTATCTTCAACCGCAGCAGTTGAACCTTTCAACTGCCACGGTGCTAACGGTTAGGTTTAAATCGTTGCAGGGACTGAATGCATTTAGTAATGACTACCAAACTGCGGTGAATAAAAAAGTGAGTGCGCTGAAGACTGCCTTCAAACCACGCGCCAAGCAGCGTGATTGGCAGCTATCAGCAAAGGTAAAACGGTCCTTTGCGCCGCAACAGCAAAAATTAACGCGGGCCTCACAGCAGTTAGCGCAGTTAAAACAAGCAGCCGGAGAGTCTGCAGCACTTCGCCAGCAGCAGGCAGCACTACAGAAGAATCAAGCCAAGCTCACCGCAGCCTTGAAAAGGGCTAACACCCGGACGCAGACGACCTATACTTGGCAGACGCGTGAAGACCTCCCGGGGTTTACGTCATTTGGCGACACCTCGGATCGTATCGCGACGATTGCTAATATATTTCCAGTGTTCTTCTTCCTTATTGCAGCGCTGATCACATTCACGACGATCACGCGGATGGTCGAGGAAGCACGCCGTCAAATCGGGACGTTTAAAGCGCTGGGCTATACTAAGTGGGCCATTGCGCGAAATTATTTGACCTATGCCTTAATGGCTGGCTTGATTGGTGCTCTTTTAGGGAGTGCAATTGGCAACGTGACACTGCCGCGATTAGTGATTTCAATGTATCACATGAGTATTCCACTAACGACGGTGATACCAGTGATGTGGACGGTGATCACACTAGCCGTGGCGTTCTCATTGTTAGCAACGGTGGGGGCAGCGATTATCGTTGTCCGGCGTGAACTGGCGGAGAAGCCAGCCGCTTTGATGCAGCCCCGTGCGCCTAAATCAGCTAAACGTATTTTAATGGAACGGATCACGCCATTGTGGCGGCGGATGAGTTTTAATCAGAAAGTCTCGTATCGGAACCTATTTCGGTATAAAAGTCGGATGTGGATGACGATCATTGGTATCGCTGGCGGGACCGCGCTGATCCTGACGGGGTTTGGCCTTAATGATTCGATTGGCTCAACTGCCAGTCAGCAGTATGGCCAGATCTTTCACTATTCAGCTACCGTGTCGCTGGTCCATAATGATCAGAGTAAAAAGGCAATGACAATTTTGAATCAGTCGGCTGCCTATAAGGGTGCGACGAAGGTCAATATGACCACTGGTAAAGTGAAAGCCAATGCTAAACAAATCAGCGATGTTAATTTAGTCACCCCGAATAATCAGCAGCAGTTCAAAAAATATGTCACACTAAGTCATTCACTCAACACAAAAGGGTTGGTGATCAGTAAGAAGATTGCGTCTCAACTTGATGTAAAGGCTGGCGATAAGGTTAATTTCACCACCACAACTGGTCAAAAAGCGGCCCTGAAAGTGGCGGCGGTTACCCCGAATTACATGGGCGTGTTTGCCTATATGAGTCCGACCGCCTATCATCATGCCTTCAATGTTGAGCCGGTAGTGAATACGTTGTTTGTTAAACTGAACGGCCAATCTGATCGGCAGCAAAAACAGCTGGCCAGACAGTTACTGAAGCATGGTGGTGCGCTTGGCACCAGCTTTGCTTCAGATCAAGAAACCACGATCAAGACCATGAGCAGTTCCATGAACGTGATTGTCCTGATCATGATCTTACTATCTGGTGTACTGTCATTTGTGGTGCTGTATAACCTGACTAATATTAATATTTCGGAGCGGATTCGCGAACTGTCAACGGTGAAGGTACTCGGCTTTTTTGATAATGAAGTAACCATGTACGTTTTCCGAGAGAATATTTTGCTGACGGTCTTTGGCATTATTCTTGGATACGGTGCCGGTTGGGGACTGCTAAGCTTTATTTTGAATCAGGCGACGACTGCGCAGGTGGTCTTCCCCGTGATTATTCGTTGGCCGGGGTTCGTGGTGGCCACGTTATTGATGGTAGCCTTTACACTGATCGTCATGTGGGTGACCCATCAGAAACTCAAGCACGTGGATATGGTAGAAGCGCTGAAGGAAAATTAGGTTCTCGTTCGTGAGAGCGAAACTAGATAGCGAAAAACGCCAACCCATTTCTGAAAGATTGGCGCTTTTTGGTAGCTTAAGTAAAGCATATTTAAATGATAGTTAACTTTCAGTTCGTGGCCAGCGGGCTTTCACAATCTCTGAAGCAACCACGCTTAGAAAAATGATGGCTGCTCCGAAATATTGCTGACCAGATAAGACTTCGCCTAAGGTTAGGAAGGCAAAAATTGCGGAGAAAATTGGTTCCAGTGAATAAATGAGGCCCACCGTATCTGGTGCCAGATAGTGCTGTACCTGCGTTTGTGCAACAAAACCAAAGGCGCTGCAGATCAAACCTAGCGCTAATACCGCACCCCATTGGGAAGTGGTTTGCGGCAGTGTAATGCCGTCCAGTAGACCACCGAAGATGAGCCCTTCACCACCAGCGACGCCCAGTTGCCAGATGCTGACGCTGAAGGTGACTAAATGTTTCTTTGACAAGATATCAGAGGCGATAATGTAGATTGCGTAGATGGCAGCACAGGCGAGGCACAGCAGCGCGTTGAAATTCAATTTTAATCCCGCACCATTCGCCACCAGCAGGTACAGACCAATAACGACAACGATGGTGGCGATAACCGTACTCAGCCGTGGAAAGCGTTTCTTAAGAATCGCTCCAAAAATCGCCACAAAGACCGTGGTAGTACTCAGCAAGAAACCGGCAGTTGAGGCATCGGTATGCTGCAGACCAATCATGACAAGGGTGAAGGCGCAAAATAACAGGGTTCCTAAAATAAAACTGGCTGCTACTTCCTGATGGGAAGGGCGTTTTAAAACTCTAGCGAAAATAATGATGGTGGCTAGAAATGCTACTGTAAAGCGCAGACCAACCAAGAATAAGGGCGCGACACTGACGAGGGCAATCTTCATCCACATATAGGACGCTCCCCAAGAGGCGGTTACCAGTAGCATCAGCCAAAAAGCACGGTGACGATTCATATGTATGACATCCTTTGAATAATATTTGTATAAGACTCATTTTACACTAAATGAAGTATTCAAGAAAAGGTATTTCTGATTGATTAAAGGTGATGCAAATATAAAAACGTTCCTACAAGAATTAGCTTGCAGGAACGTTTTTTTAGTCGTTTAAAGTTTATTTTAAAGCAGGCCACCGCCATCAACGGCGTAAGTCTGACCAGTGATAAATTCAGCTTCTGGACTGGCTAAGAAGGTGACCATGTTGGCGATATCGTTAGGTTCAACGGTTCGGCCTAGCGGAATTGTACCCACGTAATCCTTCTTGTTTTGTCCCAATGGTTTGCCGTTAATTTCAGACATTTTCGCATCAATCTCATCCCACATACCAGTTGTGCCAACGACACCTGGTGCATAGGCGTTGATGTTAATGTGATCAGGAGCATATTCCAAGGCAGCGTCTTGAGTGATGCTGATAACTGCGGCTTTCGTTGATGAGTAAGTTGCCCAGACTGGGAAGGCGTGCATCCCAGCAATGGAGGACGCGTTGATGATTCGGCCCGGAACCTTTAATTCCTTGAATTTCTTGGCCGCAGCCTGAATCCCGTAGATGACACCAAAGACGTTGATCTTATAGCTGAATTCCAGATCTTTAGGTTTGATATCTTCAAACTTATCAACTTTGGCAACACCGGCATTGTTGACCATCACATCAAAGCCGTTTAATTGATCAGCAGCTTGGTCGACGGCTTTGGCAACCGCAGCTTGATCCGTGACGTCAACGGGAACGAAGATGGCTTTTTGACCAGCATCTTTAACGCTAGCAATCACCGTTTGGGCTTTTTCCTCTTGTGCCGGTAAATCGGCCACCGCGATATCGAAGCCTGCCTTTGCTAAGTGTAAACTGACTTCAGCACCAATTCCTTGAGCAGCACCTGTAACCATTGCAACTTTTGTCATAATCGGGAAACCTCCAAGTTATTTTTAATAGAGTACTTTCAAATTGTACGTGATTGAAAGCGTTTTTACAAACAATCTGCTTTAGTTCTATCAGAAATAATAACGGTGGTACAATTAAGTATGAATAATAGTTTCTGACTAGGGTAAATGACTGGTCAGTTGAGAGAATAGGTGATTGAAATGATTGATGATAACTGTGTTTTCTGCAGCAAACCAGCCGTTATCGAAAATAAGCTGGCGAAGGGTTTCTACGATATTCATCCGGTGGCACCGGGCCACTTTTTAATTGTCCCCAAGGAACATTACGTAACCTTCTTTGATGCGCCACGAGACGTGCAGATCGCCATGATCGATTTACTGGATCAGGCTAAAGATTACTTAGATGAGCAGTATCATCCCCGCGGTTATCAAGTGTTTAGCCATGTTGGTCAAGCTGCTTTCCAGAAGGTCTTTCATGCTCACATCCACTTGGTACCGGTAGCTTAAAGCTTTGATAAAATCAATTGTACACAAATTAAATAAAACACAAGTATTATTTTTCACCCCGCTGTTAGGGTATGGTATATTGAAGCTGACGCAAGAATGATGCGTACTTTAATGGCAGTTAAACAGGTTATCCAAGGAGGATATCTTTTATGAAATTACAAATTACCGATGCTGCAGCGAAGTGGTTTGAAGATGAAATGAACGTGAGCGCGGATCAAAGCGCAGCGATTCGTTTTTACGGCAAGTTATATGGACGTACCAAAGTGCATCACGGCTTTTCAATTGCGCTGGCAAGGGAGTTAAATCCGCATAACTTTGGTGTTAAAGTGGTAAAAGATGGTGTTACTTTCTACATTGAAAAAGATGATCTATGGTTCTTTGCCGGCTATGATCTGGTTGTGGACTATGATTCTGAAAAAGATCCAGAAAATGTCCAGTATGAGTGGACGGAAAACGACGAATTGTAAGGCTAACCACGTTACTTCCATTCAGCGATAAATAGTCAAAAAACACCCAGTCAACAGATTGGGTGTTTTTAGTTTAAATTCATCAATAATGATAACGACAGGCGTAGATGCGAATCGTTTGTTTATCGATACTATAGATTAGTCGATGTTCTTGCGTGATTCGCCGAGACCATTTACCTCGTAACTCATGTTTAAGTGGTTCTGGTTTACCAATTCCTTCAAATGGGTGTCGGTCAATATCATGAATAAGCTTATTGATCTGACGAATGGTTTTTTTATCGTTTTGATTGTGCCAGTACATATAATCATCCCAGGCATTATCAGTCCATGATTTAATCATTGCTCATCATCCAATAATTCGTGTTGATGACCATCGTTTTGAGCAAACTGGTCATCGCCTTCACGGATTCGATCCATTAATTTGTGATTACTGAGAACGTACATCGTTTCCTGCATGGCATCATAATCATCTTTATTCATAACGACAATGGAATTATCCGGTTCTTTAGTGGTAACAATCAAACTATCTGCGTCGTCATTTACTTTTTGCATATAAGCTTTTAAATTGCGCCGAAAGTTACTGTAAGTGACTGTGTCCATATTAATCACCTCGTTTATATTTAAGTTGAGTATATCATGTTTGTTGATTAAGTACAGTATATTGTACTTAAAATACACCATTTACTTTCGTAAGACTAAGAATCAACTTTTACGCATTTTTTTGGATTGAGTGATTGACATTTAAACTAAATTAAGATATTGTAGATAAACGTTATCTATAATAGAGGCGATTAAATGAAATTCACACAGGCAACCAATATGGGACTGCACGTAATGACCTATTTAGTTCAAAAGCAGTCCCAGCAAAATACCAGTATTAAAGAGTTGGCGGACCGCTTTCAAGTGTCGCCAACGTACTTATCCAAAATATTGACTAGGCTAACGAAGGCTAATTTGATCACATCGGTTCCCGGTGTGAAGGGTGGCTACCGCATTGCCCAGCAGCCCGACAAGATTACCTTTGCGATGATTATTGAGGCGCTGGATGGCCGGCCCGATTACCAAGACGCGCTGGAAGGTGCGGGCGAGCAATGTGAGATTGCGGCCACGATTCAAACCGCAGAAGAACAGATGTGGCAGTATCTCGAAAATAAACGGCTTATTGACTTAAAATAGATTTAGACGGGGGATTTTGATGAACACTGAACTTTCATTGGCAGATTTTAGAAAACAGTGGCGTGAGCGCAACGGCCACAACACGACTACGGTGGCCGATTATACTTTTCCAATCGACAAAGTGACCGTGGGCAGCTTTACTTACGGCAACCTGGATATTCGCTCCTGGGATGCGGATAATGAACGGCTGACCATTGGTAACTTTTGTTCTATCGCTGATAACGTGACCTTCTTAATGGGTGGGGAGCATGACTACAAACGCTTCTTGAGCTTTCCCTACGATGCGTTCTTTGTGACCAAGCAGGCGGATGTGCAGGCCAAGGGGCCAATCACTTTAGGCGATGACGTTTGGATTGGCGCTAACGTGACGGTGGTTTCTGACGTTAACATTGGTCAGGGCGCAGTGGTCGCTGCGGGCAGTATTGTGACCAAGGACGTCCCACCATACGCCATTGTGGGCGGTAATCCGGCCAAGGTGATCAAGTATCGGTTTAAACCGGCAACGATTGAAGCGTTGCTGAAACTTGATTTTAGTAAACTGGATCCAGACTTCTTTGTGAAGAACCGGGATATATTGGCTAACATTGATATTGACCAGGATATCAAGACTTTAACGCAATTGATTGATAATTATAAAGCTTAAAGATGGACTGCCCAGTGATGTGCAGTCTTTTTTATTGCGAAGGGTAGTCTAATTTCTACCAGTAACTAACTTAAATTGATACAAAGGCGTCAAGATAGAACATATATGTCGCTTACGGAATGTAACTTCTCATGATAAGATATTAAATGAATACTATTTCACAATGGCTAATGGGAATCGCTCAAGTCTAAAAATCACGTTTACTTCCTATATGATTAAAGGGGATAGTGGTCTATTCACAAAGGTTTAAGTCATCGAAATTAGCCGTAATAAGCATTACTTATAAATGTAAGCGCTATATCAAATGATTGACATACTTTTAGGAAGCTGGGATTAAAGATGACTAAAAAACAAAAGATGGACCTCGATGCAGTTAACCAGCAGCTTGATCAATTTGATCAAGTTGTTAACAGCGAAAAGGCGATGAGAAAGGTCACACCTCAAGAAAAATTACGGGCTGGCGTCGATCTGGGGACTTCCTCAATCGTGTTAACCGTTTTGGATAGCAAGGATAAGCCGATATACGGGGCGTTTGAGTACGACCATGCCGTTCGTGATGGTCTGGTTGTAAACTACATGGAATCCGTTCGAATTTTGGAAAAATTAAAACAGAAAGCCGAAGACGTGTTAGGTGTACCGTTGACGACAGCTTGCGGTGCGATTCCACCGAAGACTGGTGAAGGCAGTGCCAAGATCGTTAAAAACGTCATTGAAGCTGCTGGTTTCATCTGTCCGGCAATTGTTGACGAACCAACGGCGGCTGCTAAGTTTTTGCAGATGCAAGACGGTACGGTGGTTGATATTGGTGGTGGGACAACTGGTATTAGTGTGTTTCAGCGCGGTAAGCTGGTTGAAGTACTGGATGAAGCCACTGGTGGTTTTCATATGACGCTGGTACTAGCGGGCAATCAGCACATCAAGGCTGATAAGGCAGAACTCATCAAGCGCGACCCCGCCAATGAAGATGAAGTCTTCGGCGTGATTCGGCCAGTAGTCGAGAAGATGGCAACTATTACCAAAACGGCGGTGAAAACTGGGGTCAAGCAGCCAGTAATCGTCGTTGGCGGTGCCATTAATTTTAAGGATTTCATCCCAACGTTTAGTAAGACACTTAAACTGCCAGCTTATAAACCTGACTATCCGCAGTTTGTGACACCGTTAGGCATTGCGATGTTTGATGATGGGAAAGCAGAATAGACTGGGTAACAAATACCGTCATCGCTGAGTTTTTAATGATATAAACAGCGTCCGGACAGGTTTCTTTAAAGTGAGAAACCTAGTCCGGACGCTGTTTGTCTGCTGGAAACAATTAAGGGGGATTTAGCTCTTTTTAGTCATGATTATTTTGCAATGACAAAATAATGCTAAAACTTGTGAAAGAGACGAATTATATTAGTAATTTAGCACATGTTCGCCTTACTTTGCCTTAGATATGCTGAATACTACAAAACTGCGAGTTTGCTCAGAATTGTACGATAAAATGAAATTAGTTAAGAATGTTGCGTTGGGAATAGCTTTGAACCAAAGTGGTTAGTTCACAAAGGATGACTTTCCTTGGATAATTCAGATTGGCTAAAACGGTTAGCACTCACGGCGATATTGATTGCGCTGTATGTCGTTGGGTCTAATATTACGTTGCTGGCTATGCCATTACCGTTTGATCGAAGCAGTTTCCCTCTATCTCATTATGTTATGGGAAGAGCTGTTGTACGTTGCAATGTCAGATCGTGTAACACACGCAGCATTTCTGGGGTGATAAAAGATGATGACAGTAAAACACGGTGGGAACCGTGAGCAAATTGCAGCAAAGACGGGAATCGCTGCGGATAAATTAGTGGATTTTAGCGCTAATATCAATCCGCTGGGTCTTTCCCCAAAAATGAAACAGGTTTTAGCGGATGCCTTGGACGAAGTAGTTTATTATCCCAATCCAGATTATCCGGAATTAAAACAAGCCATTGGACAGCACTTTAATGTAACCGCCAACAATGTCTTCGTTGGCAACGGTGCGGTTCAGATGATCTTCGATGCTGCAACAGCACTGAAGGCCCGTGAAGCGCTGGTTCTAGTACCAACGTTTGGTGAATACGAACGCTCATTGACCCGCGCAGGTGCCCACGTCAGCCATTTTAAGCTGAAACCGGAAAATGATTTTGCAATTAACGTTGATAAGTTATTAACATTTTTAGATGCGCATTCAGAGGTCGATTTGATTTGTTTGTGCAACCCGAATAATCCTTCGGGACAGATGTTACTGCCGGCAGACGTTAAGACCATTGCGGAATATTGCCGGACTCATCATATCTGGTTGATTGTTGATGAAGCGTTCATGGACTTTGTGGAGGGGGATCGATTGAGCGTGATCCCGCACTTAGACGACCGAGACCCGGTTGTCGTGATCCGTTCTGCAACTAAGTTCTTCGCCATTCCGGGGCTGCGCTTAGGCTTTCTAGTGACGAAGAATCCAGTCTTAAGAACGAAATTATCAGAACAAGAAGAACCGTGGACAGTTAATATTTTTGCCCAGCGGTTTGGTGAAAAAATGTATCAGGATACCGAATACATTACTAAAACGCAGCAGTGGTTAGGTCAGGAAAAACAGTATCTATTTAATGCGTTACAGCAGATCAGCTACCTTACCGTCTTTCCGTCACGGGTCAACTACTATTTGTTCCGTAGTGACATCGTGAATCTCAGAGAAAAATTATGGCAATCAGGCATCATGATCAGAGATTGTTCCGATTATGTGGGCCTAGATGGTCATTACTATCGGGTAGCGGTGCGCTCGCATGAAGAAAATCAGCAGTTGATTGCGGGTTTGAAAGCGCTGTTATAAAAATTAGTTGAAAAGGGATGACGAAAGTGAAGAAGCTTCTGATTGCTGGTGCGACGAGTGGTTCAGGAAAAACCAGTGTGACGCTGGGCATTCTTTCTGCGCTAAGCAACCGGTATACGATTCAACCTTATAAGGTGGGACCAGATTACGTTGATACCAAGTTTCATTCCAGGATCACCGGCCGGAATTCGCGGAACCTTGACAGTTTTCTGGTACCTGATGATCAAGTTCTTAAATACCTGTTCGAACGCAATAATCAGGGTGTTGATTTGGCCGTAGTCGAAGGTGTCATGGGACTCTATGACGGTTTAGGAACGGACAAGGATGCCCATTCTACTTCCAGTATTGCTAAGAAGTTGTCGATTCCAACGATCCTGGTTGTGAATGGCCGGTCAGCTTCCACTTCGGTTGCTGCCATCGTGAAGGGGTTTGTGGAGTTTGATCCGGCAGTTCCCATCGTGGGTGTGGTGATCAATAACGTGATGAGCCAGAATCATTTTAACCTGATCAAGGCGGCCATTGACCGTTACGTCGGGATTCCCGTTTTAGGGTATCTACCGTATAAGAAGGAACTGTCACTGCCATCGCGGCAGCTCGGACTAGTGCCCGATGATGAAATTCCCAGTGTCGATAAGAAAATCGCGGGATTGGGTCAGCTTGCCAGTGAAGACATTGATTTAAAGCGGGTCTTATCGCTGGCCGGCTCCAGTACCGAATCAGCGCCGATCAAACCGTTTGTTCAACACCATGTGAAACTCACATTGGGAGTGGCCTCCGATGAAGCCTTTAACTTTTACTATCAAGACAATCTGGCGTTACTAAAAGAAGCCGGCGTTAAGTTAGTTTATTTCAGTCCTTTAAAGGATAAGCAATTACCACCAGTCGATGCTTTGTATCTTGGTGGTGGCTATCCAGAAGAGTTCGCAGAAGAGCTGGCTGATAATCACGAAATGAAAGCCGCTATTCGGACCTTTTCTAAAGCCAATAAACCGATTTATGCCGAGTGCGGCGGGCTGATGTATCTGGGCGAAAAATTGATCACGAAAACTGGCAGCTACGACATGATCGGCATCTTTAAAGGTAGCAGTGAAATGACACCGCGTCTGAAGCGATTTGGCTACTGCGAAGCGGTACCGGTCAAGGATGTCATTTTAGGGTCAAAGGGTGAACGGATCCGCGGCCATGAATTTCACCATTCGATTTTTACACCAGATGACGCGCAGGATACTTCAGTTTTAAAAATGCGTAAGATCAGGGATGGCCAAGTAGTGGACGAATGGACCGGCGGGTATCAGGTTCGCCAAACGTTTGCCAGCTATCTGCACGTTCATTTTTACCAAAAGCGGCAGTTTTTTGCGAAACTGCTGCGTAACTTAGGGGCTGATGTCGTTGATGTTAATTAGTTGGATAGGCTGTGGGCTAGTTGCCGATCTCATACTGGGCGACCCGCCAACCTGGCCGCATCCGGTAAAACTGATCGGTAAGCTGATTGCCCTGTTCACCAAATGGTTTAACCGGGAGAATTATTCCGATAAGGCGAAGCAGTGGCTGGGAGCAGTTATGTGGATCGCGGTGATCGGCATTACCGCTGGCGTAACGGCCCTGATCATGTGGGCGGTACAGGACTATAAATGGCTGCAATTTATTGTGGCGAGTTATTTATGCTATACGTGCCTTTCGGTCAAAGGGCTCGCGATTGAAAGTCATAAGATCATGAAAAGCCTGAAACAAGGCGATCTGATCAAGGCGCGCTACCAAGTCGGCATGATTGTTGGCCGCGATACCGTTCAGTTAACGGATGAAGAGGTCTGCAAGGCCACCATTGAAACGGTGGCTGAAAATACGTGTGACGGTGTGATTGCGCCGATGATGTTTCTCTTCATTGGCGGTCCGGTGCTCGGACTGACCTATAAAGCAGTTAACACGCTGGATTCCATGGTCGGCTATCAAAACGAGAAGTACCGGGCAATCGGCCGGGTATCAGCAATTATTGATGACGTTTTTAATTACATTCCGGCACGTTTAAGCTGGCTGTTTCTAGTACTGTCAACCGTGCTGTTACGATTTGATACCCGGCAGGCTGTCAGCGTTGGTTTTCGTGATCGGGAGCACCATAAAAGCCCCAACAGCGGCTTTTCTGAAGCAGTGGTCGCCGGCGCGTTAAGTTTGAGACTGGGCGGGCCGCATAATTATTTTGGTCAGCGGGTCGATAAACCCTATATTGGCAATGCCAATGGTAATCCGGCTGACGTCGGGGCGATTGCCAGTACCTTGCGATTACTGTACGTCGCTGCAGTGTTAAGCTTTTTGATCTTCACGTTCATTTGGATAGGTGTGTATCAGCTAGGAGGATATTTCTTTTGACAGAAAAGTACATTACGATTCCCAATAAAATAACGGAAAAAAGTTTTCAGATGATTCAAGACGAAATTGACAAGATTGATCCTGATTATCAGTTTAAGTCACCCATTGAAGAAGCCATTATCAAGCGGGCCATTCATACGACCGCGGACTTTGACTACTTGAAGAACCTCAAGTTCTCCGGTGACGTCATTGAAAAAATGCAGCATGTTTTAACGCATCACGGCACCATCTTCACCGATACGACCATGGCCTTGTCAGGAATCAATAAACGCAAGCTCAACGCCATTGGCTGTCATTACCACTGCTACATCAGTGAGCCTGAGACCTTTAAGATCGCTGAAGACCGGAAAATCACCCGGTCAATGGCAGCGATTGAAATGGCGGCTGAGGCCGATACCGAAAAGTTATTCGTAGTCGGTAATGCACCAACTGCACTGTACAAGATCATTGAAATGACGAAGGCCGGTAAGCTGGATCCGGCAGCGGTTGTCGGTGTTCCAGTTGGCTTTGTGGAAGCGGCTGAAAGTAAACAGGCGCTTTATGACAGCAAGATTCCAGCAATCGTGGCCCTAGGACGTAAGGGTGGCAGTAACCTAGCCGCTGCGTTAGTCAACGCGGTGCTCTATAATTTAGATTTAAAGTAATAGGTGGTGGAAGATGTGCCAAAAACAGCAGATACAGCAAATGATTTCGTCTTCTACAATGGACGAAAGTTAAGAAAGGGCTATACGACCGGAACCACGGCGACAGCGGCTTCGGTAGCGGCAACCAAAGCAATTTTAGATCAAGCTGATCAAGTCACCGTTGAAGTGCTGGCGGCCAATGGTCAAAAAGTTCAGTTCGATATTGTGGATTGTACCTTTGATAAGCATTCAGCTAGCGTGGCAATCAAAAAGGACGGCGGTGATGATCAGGATGCGACTGATGGCATGCTGATTTACGCCACCGTGACCTTACGAGATGATGACCAGATCACGCTGGATGGCGGTAAGGGAATCGGTCGCGTGACTCAAAAAGGACTGGCGAATGCGCCAGGTATGCCGGCCATCAACCCCACACCGCGCAAGATGATCAAAACCAGTGTGCGCAAAGTACTGGGGGATAAAGCCGGGGCCGATATTGTGATTTCAGCGCCGGAGGGTGAACGGGTCGCTAAGATGACCTATAACCCTAAGCTGGGAATCGTCGGCGGAATTTCAATTCTTGGCACTAGCGGTATCGTGACGCCAATGTCCGTGGAGAGTTGGAAAAAGTCGATTTCGATTGAAATGAACATCCATAAACAGCGTGGTGATACCCGAATCATTTTGACTCCCGGTAATTACGGTGAAGACTTCTTAACGCAGCAGATGCACATCCCGAACACTCAGCAAGTTCAAATGAGCAACTTCGTGGGCTACGTGCTAAAAGAAGTCCAGCGTTTAGGCTTTACCAAGCTATTATTAGTTGGTGATATGGGTAAATTCATTAAAATTGCTGGCGGAATCTTCTCGACGCATAGTCGCGACGCGGATGCCCGAGCAGAAATTATGGTAGCCAATTTAGCCTTGCTAGGGGCACCACTTGATCTGCTGAAAAAGGTCAATGACTCGATTACCACTATTGAAATGGTTGATCTGATCGATGAAGCAGGCTACCAAGCGGTCTATCAAGTGATCGTGGATAAGATTCAAAAGCGGGCTGCCAGATTATTGGCTCACCGGCAGCCACACGTGGATATTGACGCCGTGGTCTTTTCCCAGAAAACGAAGCTGTTAGCTTCAACCAAGCCGATTGAAGAAATTGAGGCTGAGTGGAAATGATAACCGTTTTAGGAATTGGACCAGGGCGGGCCAGTCTGCGGCTCAATGGCAGTCAAAAATGGGTCGATCAGGCCGATCTCGTAATTGGCTCACGCCGGCAGCTTGATGCCTTTGATACCAGTCAGGCGACCGAAAAATTATTTACCAAGTTAAGTGAACTGAAACAGACCATTGATGACTGGCTGGCAGCCGGTAAAAACGTCGTGATCTTGGCTTCCGGTGACCCGATCCTGTACGGTATCGGGAACTGGACCATTGCCCAATTTGGACGTGACGCGGTGCGGTTAGTGCCAGGAATCAGTTCCATTCAGTACATGTTTAACACGGTGGGGCTGTCGATGAACGATGTTTACTTGACCAGCAGCCACGGGCGCGTGCCGGACTTTGACTTCCTGCTGACGCATCGGGTAGTGGGCATGGTCACTGATAGCCAGATTGGCCCCTTTGAGATTGGTGAAGCGATTAAAAAGCGCCATCTGCACCGCACCATTTTGGTGGGTGAACGGCTAAGCTATCCCGATGAACGAATTTCGAGTTACACCGAAGCAACGGTTGAAAAACGCGATTATCAAATGAATGTGGTGATTATAAAAGATGAAGGATGAAGTGTTTTTAAGATCAAAAGTACCCATGACGAAGTCTGAGGTACGGGCATTAAGCATTGATAAACTGCGGCTGCAAGGCAAGCACTCAATGCTGGATATTGGATCGGGTACTGGCAGCGTCAGCATTCAAGCCGCGCTAGAGTTCCCTGACCTGCAAGTAACGTCCGTTGAGCACCATGATGATGCGATCGATATCATGCAGCAAAACATGGATAAGTTTAAGACGGCCAACATCGACCTGGTTAAGGGTGAAGCACCGGTTGATATTCCAGATCAGCGTTACGATGCCATCTTTGTTGGCGGCAGCGGGTCAAATCTTGAAGAAATTATTGATTTTTCACTGAGTCATTTAAACGCTGATGGCACCTTAGTACTGAACTTTATTCTTCAGGAAAACGCCATGCAGGCATTCAGCTACCTTGATCAAAACCAGTCAGTGACACTAGAAATGTCTGAGGTCAGAGTTTCAAAGTGGCATGGATTAGGCAAAGGGCATTACTTTAAGCCACAGAATCCAACGCTAATAATTAGTGCAACAAGGAAGGAATGAACGAGATGACAGTTGTAAGTTTTGTAGGTGCAGGTCCTGGCGACAAGGAGTTAATTACGTTAAAGGGGTATCGGCGGTTAGCGGATGCCGACATTGTGATCTATGCCGGTTCATTAGTTAATCCAGAACTATTGGATTACTGCAAACCAGAAGCAGAAAAATTAGACAGTGCCAGCATGACGCTGCAAGACATTATTGAAAACATGGAAAAGGGCATCAAGGCTAATAAAAAAGTGGTTCGGCTCCAAACGGGGGACTTCTCGATCTACGGTTCCATCCGTGAACAAGTTGAGGAACTGAAGAAGCGCAACATTGAATTTGAATGCGTTCCCGGTGTCAGTGCCTTCTTAGGTGCCGCTTCCAGTCTGGGTGTTGAATACACCGTGCCAGAGATTGCCCAAAGTGTCATTATTACCCGAATCGCGGGTCGGACACCAGTGCCAGAAGGTGAAAACCTGCAAGCGTTAGCCAGCCACCATACGTCAATGGTCATCTTCTTATCCACCTCGCGGATTCAAAAGGTGGTTCGTGAATTATTGGCAGGCGGTTATAAAGAAACGACGCCGGCAGCAGTGATCTACAAAGCAACTTGGGCCGATGAAAAGTCTGTTCGTGGCACCTTAGCCGACATTGCTAAAAAGGTTAAAGAAGCCAATATCAGCAGAACGGCTTTGATCATGGTGGGTGATTTCTTAGGCAAGGACTATAACAATTCCAAGTTATACGACGCCCACTTTACCCACACGTATCGGAAGGGCATCAAGGATGACAAGTGATTCTGAAAACGGCGCAGTGGCGGTCATTGCCTTAACCAAAGTCGGTTCAGCACTTGGCCGTCAGCTATGTGCTAAGAATGAGCAGTTGACGTTGGTGGTACCGGCAAAGTATGCCCAGGCACACGAACGGTCATTTGCCCGCGGTGGGTTTAAAACGACCTTTCGTGAACTGTTTCGAACCATGGACTGTGTAGTTTGCATCATGGCTACGGGCATCGTGGTGCGAACGGTTTCTACCTTGTTGGTGGACAAGACTAAAGATCCGGCCGTTCTAGTCGTTGACGAAAAGGCCAATCACGTGATCAGTCTGTTATCCGGTCACGTTGGCGGTGCCAATGCGTGGACGTTAAAGATTGCCAAACTGCTGGGTGCGGATCCGGTGATCACCACGGCCACGGATACCGAGCACGTTCAAGCGCTAGATAATTTAGCGAAACGGGTTCACGGCTACTATCCCGAGTTTAAATACCGGACGAAGCAGATCAATAGTTTGCTGGCGGCTGGAGAACCGGTTGAAATTTACGTGGCACCGGCTTTTAAGACCACGCTTTCAGATCTACGCGGGTTCCACGTTTTGGCTGATCTCAGTCAGCGTGATGCGCAGGTGCCGTTAGTGATCGTTTCTGATCAGGCACTGACCGATAAATTTGTAAACAGTGTCCAGGTCGTCCCACGGGTGAACGTTTTAGGTATCGGCTGTCGCAAAGCGGTGTCTTATGACATGATGCAGCAGGCGTTCACGGAATTTTGTACGCAGTATCAGCTGTCTTGGCGTTCGATTTGCGGGATCAGCTCCATCGACCGCAAGCAGCATGAAAATGCCATTCATTATTTGGCGGACACGCTTGGCATTTCAGCGACCTTTTATTCAGCTGCGGAGCTGAATAAAGTTGCTGATCATTATCCAGAGTCTAAGTTTGTGAAGCAAACGGTGGGGGTCGGCAACGTTGCCAACACTTCGGCCGAGGTACTGGCTGGGACACAAACCCTGACACCGCGCTTCTCAACACATGAAGTTACCATCGCATTAAGTCGTCAAAATATATAGAAATTGAGGGTTAACGGTATGTTATACATTGTTGGTTTAGGACCAGGTTCCAAGGCATTAATGACTCAAGAAGCCATTGACGTCATCAAAAATACCCATACGATCGTTGGGTACGTGACTTATATTCATTTAGTTGAAGACATGCTTAAGGGCAAGAAGTTAGTGGTTACCGGGATGCGCGGTGAAATCGAACGGTCTAAGAAGGCCATTGAAATTGCGCAGACTGGTGAAGACGTTGCCATTATTTCCAGTGGTGATGCCGGTATCTATGGGATGGCCGGCCTAGTCTTAGAGTTAGCGGCTAAGGAAGACGTCCACATTGACGTGAAGGTCGTACCAGGAGTGACCGCAAGTATCGGTGCTGCTGCCGCCTTGGGTGCACCCTTGATGAACGATTTTTGCCACATTAGTTTAAGCGACTTAATGACCCCTTGGGATGTCATTAAGGAGCGGGTTGACGCTGCTGCTAAGGCTGATTTCGTGATTTGTCTCTATAATCCACGCAGTAAAGGCCGCCCAAATAACTTGCGCGAAGCCCTCGACATTATGCTGAAATACAAGGATGAAAACACAGTGGTCGGCATTGGTAAAGACGTTGCCAGAAAACGTGAAATTATCAAGACCACGACCATTAAGGATCTGGATGAAACTGAGATCAATATGACATCAATCGTCATCGTTGGTAACAAGAACACTTACGTTGCGGATGGTCACATGATTACACCAAGGGGATATACACTATGATCTTGCTTCTCGGAGGCACAAGTGAAAGTTTAGCGGTTGCGGATGATTTAAATGCCCATCACTACCAATTCGTTTTATCCGTTACAACTGATTACGGTGCCGAATTGGCTTTAAAGCATGCCCAAAACGTTTGCAAACAAACGTTAACACCAGAAACGTTTCATCACTTCTTTGTTGAAAATCACATCAACGTTATCGTAGACGCGACCCATCCGTTTGCGCGGGTCATTTCTCAGACCGTGATCGAAGCGGCCAAAAAAGAGGGTATTCCATACATTAGATACGAACGAACTGGTCTTCTAGGTCAAGAAGAGGGGCTCAAATTAGTTCGGTCAACCGCAGAAGCCTGTCAATACTTATTGAAATTTCAAGGGAATATCTATCTGTCAACGGGCAGTAAGACCGCACCGGAGTACGCTGAAAGACTCGATGTCAGTCGGCTGCATGTCCGGGTCTTACCAACGGAACGGGTTATGAAATTGCTGACGGAGGCCGGGTATCAAGCCAACCAGATTGATGCCATTCAGGGACCGTTTTCAGTTGAATTGAACGTTGAACTCTTTAAACACGCCCAGGCAGTTGCTGTCGTGACCAAGGAAAGCGGCAAGCAGGGCGGTGTTCAGGAAAAAATTCAAGCCTGCCGGCAATTAAACATTCCCTGTGTCGTGATCAAGCGGCCAGAGATCAGCTACCCGAAAAAGGTAACGGAGATTGCCGCGCTTGACAAGGAATTGGAGGGCTTAAGATGAGTGGATTTGTTTCATTAGTCGGGGCCGGACCCGGTGATCCAGAACTGTTAACGGTGTTAGGCCGCAGACGGTTGCTGGAAGCCGATGTGATCGTTTATGATCGGCTGGTCAATCCTTCATTGTTTATGATGTCCAGCGCCGATAAAGTCGACGTGGGTAAAATGCCGAACCACCATAAATTCAGTCAGTATAAGATCAATGAACTGCTGGTTGAACTGGCGACTCAGGGTAAGCGAGTAGTCCGGCTTAAAGCCGGCGATCCCTACGTCTTTGGCCGTGGCGGTGAAGAAGCCCAGTATTTGTGCGCCCACCACATTGACTATGAGGTTGTACCAGGAATCACCAGTGCCATTGCCGGATTAGCTGCCGCGGGCATTCCCATTACCCACCGTGATATGGCATCTAGTTTTCACATCATTACGGGCCATCGTAAGGCGAATGGCCGCCAGTTAGATTGGGCAAACGTCGCTCAGCAGGAAGGCACTTTAGTCTTCTTAATGGGGATGAAGCAGCTACCAGTGATCGTGGACGAACTTGTTAAAAACGGCCGTCCTGCCGATTCAGCCGTTGCTATTATTCAGTGGGCGACCCGCTGGCAGCAACGAACCGTCACGGGGAATTTGAGTAACATTGTTGAAATTGCTAATCAAGCGCAAATTGGGGCGCCGGCACTGATCGTGGTAGGTGAAGTCGTGAAGCTGAGAGATGAGCTGAACGTGCGTCTGCCATTATCCGGTAAGCACATCTTGATCCCGTATAAGGTCAACTCTAAGTTATCAGAACTATTAAAGGATCAGGGCGCTAGTGTGGACTACTTTGAGCGGTCCACTAAACAGCCATTGCCCTTTGATATTCCAGACTTAGATAAACCAGAGACGTTGGTGATCGAAGACGCAGAAGCGTTTAAGGTCTTCTTGGATGTTTTACTGGCCCATAACATTGATTCACGGCGGTTAAACAAGTGGCGGCTACTGGTTACCAACACCGTTGCTCAAAGCCGGATTCGCCAGCTGGGCATCATTACCGATGGTTTGATCGTTAGGAATCAATTGCCTAAGGCCGACGCCATCATTGTTATTGGTGAAGCCAATCAGCTTGCCCGTGAAAAATTTGCGGAAAATGAAACGCAAATCGTGACCTATAAACGGGTACCGGTGACCCACGAGATTGATCTTAATGATTTCCATGGTGTGGTCTTCCCGAGTTCGCTGGCGGTTCAAGATTTATTTGCCGGTATTTCGGATGAAGCTAAAAAGCAGTTAGTGACGTTGCCATGTCTTGCCATGGGCCGTCACGTGCTCAAGCAATGCCAGCAAAACGGGATGCAAAAGGTTCAGCTGACGTCAGCTGAACCCGAAGAAATTATCGCTAAGTTAAAAGGGGTTTTGGATGATGAGTCGAACAGCGTTATTGATCGTTAGTTTCGGAACAACTTATCCGCAAACGCGTCAGGAAACAATCGAAGCAACAGAAAATGCCTTTAAAAAGTCGTTCCCAGACGCCGATTTCTTCCGCGCGTTTACGTCTAAGATCGTGATCTCGCGGATCAAAAAAAATGAGGGGATCGCAATTGATACCCCCAAGGAAGCACTGGCCAAGATTATTGCAGCCGGCTATGACACGTTACTGGTTCAATCGCTGCACCTGATTCCAGGCATCGAATATAACCAATTGCTGGATCAAGTGGATAAAGTGGCTAGTCAATTTAAGCAGGTCACCGTGGGGAAACCGCTGCTAACGAGTTTTGAGGATTATCAGCGGGTAGTTGCTTTTCTAAAGGATGTCGTTCAGCCGCAATCAGCTGATGAAGCTGTCCTGTTTATGGGGCACGGTACCGCGCATTCCAGCTTTACCGCCTATGCTTGTTTAGACCACATGTTAATGGGCAGTCAGCACTACATGGGCGCCGTTGAAAGCTATCCTGACATTCAGTTTGAAATTGGCCGGTTGAAGCAAGACGGGGCCAAAAAAGTGATCTTGCACCCGTTTATGTTAGTCGCCGGTAATCACGCCCATCGCGACATGGCGTCTGAGCGTCCCGGTTCCTGGCAATCGCAGCTGGAACAAGCTGGTTTCAGTGTTTCTGCCAAGTTACAGGGCATGGGCGCATACCCGACGATTCAAAATATGTTTATTGAACATCTAAAAAATGCTGAGAGGAAGTGATAGCAGATGACTAAACTATATGGAATTGGGGTGGGACCTGGAGATAGTGAACTGCTAACAATGAAGGCTGTAAAGGCGCTACAGAGCCTTGATATCATTTATACGCCATTTGCGCACAAGGGTCAGCGAAGTGTGGCTGAGAAGATTGCCTCGCCGTACTTTAAGGCGGACCTTGTGATTAAGAGACGCCATTTTCCAATGACTTTGGATTTAACCGAAAAGGAAAAAAGCTGGAAAGTGATTGTTTCGGAAATTATTGATGATGTTAAAGCCGGTCATAATGTTGGTTTTATTACGTTGGGAGATCCATCAGTGTACAGCACATACAGTTATTTGCTTGATTTGATCGATCATCAGATTCCAGTAGAAACGATTGCCGGTATCTCATCGTTTCAGCAGATTGCTGCAGCTACATCAATCCCGTTAGTGTTAGATGACGAACTTTTAGAAGTTATTCCTGCAACCGCGGATATGTCGCTGATTGAAAAAGCAGTCGACATCAATGACAATGTGGTCCTCATGAAAGTGGCGACGCATTGGTCAGAAATCTTTGGGTTGCTCGCATCAAAAAAATTATTGGGTCAGGCAATTGTGATTTCAAATGCTTCAATGGCCAATCAGCAATCGTTTAAGGTGGCTGAGCTGACCAAAGAAACCAAATTGCCTTACTTTTCAACGTTGATATTGAAGAAAAAATACCAATTTTGATTAACATCAGATGGGGTGAAACAAATGAAAAAAGTCTTTAAAAAACATATGGTACCAAAGGTCAGCACTATTATTGGTTTGTCTTCATTACTGTTCTTTGCGTTGTATCCGCGCGATGCCTACGCAATGCATATTATGGAAGGCATGTTACCGCCAAAATGGTGCATCTTCTGGTTTGCAGTTAGCGCACCGTTCTTCATTTATGGGTTATACCGGATGAAGAAGATCGTTACGTCAACGACCCAAAATGCCAAAATTATGCTGGCACTTTGCGGGGCGTTCGTGTTCGTTCTTTCATCACTCAAGCTGCCCTCCGTCACGGGTTCGTGTTCCCATCCAACTGGTGTGGGGTTAGGCACCGTGATGTTTGGACCAGGTGTCATGTCAGTACTTGGGGTAATTATTTTACTGTTCCAAGCTTTGCTGCTGGCGCATGGTGGGTTAACGACCCTTGGTGCCAATTGTTTTTCAATGACGATCGTCGGTCCATTTGTTGGCTTTGCTGTTTATAAGATCTGCCGGGCATTTAAGGTGAACCGTTCAGTTTCCTTATTCCTATGCGCGGTACTCGCTGATTGGTCAACGTATGTGACCACGTCATTTCAGTTAGCAGTTGTCTTCCCTGACCCGACCAACGGTGTCGGTGGTGCGGTGATCAAGTTCTTAAGCATCTACGCAATAACCCAAATTCCATTGGCCATTGCAGAAGGTTTCTTGACCGTTATCGTCTACAACTTGGTTATCAGTAACAACCTTTGGAAGGAGTCAGCGCTAGGATGAAAAAAAAGACTAAACAAAATCTGATTATGTTGTTGATAGTCTTGGTGCTTGTCATAACGCCATTCTTCGTTGCTAAGGGCGGTTCATTTGCTGGTAGCGATGATGAAGGAACTGCCCAAATCAAAAAGAATGATCCGCATTATAAAGTCTGGGCCCATCCGCTATGGACACCGCCGTCAGCCGAAATTGAAAGTTTGCTGTTCACGGTTCAAGGCAGTCTTGGTACCGGTGTGATTGCCTATATTCTGGGCAGTGCACATGGACGTAAAAAAGAGCGTGAACGTCAGATCCACGCTCAAAATGAAGCTGGTAAAGCGCATACTGAAACTAGTGCAGCTAATGGTCGTTAAGATTAGGGTGATAAAATGTTAGTGATTGATAAGTATGCTTATTCAAATCGAATCGTTAAGTGGTCACCCAAATTAAAGGGGCTGCTTTGGCTACTTGGTATTATTTTAGCCTTTCAACCAATTATTCCGATCAAGCTGGTTTTGATCGTGGTAGTCGTCTGGCATACCCTCTACGTGACGAAAATGTCTGGGCGAGTTTATCTGCATTGGTTCTACGCGATATTGCCCTTCCTCTTGCTGAGTATTATTGGCATTGTGTTCACCATGGCACCCAAGGCCAATCAGATCTATTATCCAATTCATCTATTTGGTAATTACTTTGGTATTTCCAAAGTGATGCTGCCTAAAGGGCTGCGACTGGGTGTACAAGTATCCACAGCGGTTGTCTGCACGTACTGGTTTGCCCTAACCACACCGTTCCAGCAGATTATTTTGACCCTCAAGGCCATTCATATGCCATCATTGATGATCGAAGAGGTCATGCTGATGTACCGGTTTATTTTTATCTTTGTTGAAGCCTGCGAACAGATCTATCGGGCGCAAAAATTACGCTTGGGTTACCGCACCTTTCGTTTATCCATGCATTCAGTAGGCGTGTTAGTCAAAATGCTGTTTGAGCAAGTCATGATCGATTACCAACAAATGGTGTATGCGCTGGATGCGAAGCTGTACGATGGCGAATTTAAAGTTGGAGAGGATGATTAGCTGATGATTGAACTCAAACACCTTGATTTTGCGTATGAAAAAAATCATCCGATCTTAAAGGATATTTCAGCTAAATTCGGTGAGACAGGTTCCAATGTTGTAGGTGTTATCGGGCCAAATGGGACTGGTAAATCGACCCTGTTTTTGAACCTGGTGGGAATGTTAAAACCCACTGGCGGTCAAATCCTGGTAGATGATCAGCCAATCAACTATTCCAAAAAAGGTTTGAATCAGCTACGCCAAAAAATTGGGATCGTCTTTCAAAACTCTGACCAGCAGATCTTTTACTCGATTGTTAAAGACGATGTGGCCTTTGCTTTGCATAATCTAAACGTGCCTGAAGATGAGATCAAGCGCCGAGTGAATACGATCTTGAGGGAACTCGATATTAGCGAACTAAAAGACCGGCCGATTCAATATCTCAGTGGCGGTCAAAAAAAGCGGGTCGCCATTGCCGGTATTTTAGTTTTAAACTCGGAATGGCTGTTGTTAGATGAGCCGACTGCAGGTCTTGATCCAGATGGTAAACGGCGCATGGTCGAATTGATCAAGCATCTAGTCAGCCGTGGTCAAAAGATTATTCTCTCGAGTCATGACATTGACTTTATGTATGAGGTCTGTGATTACTTCTACATTTTACGAGATGGTCAGTTCGTGAAATCAGGTAAAAAAGAAACCGTCTTTGACGATGAAAAAATGCTGTTGGAGACGAAGCTTGATCAGCCATGGCTGGTTAAAGTTCATCAAAAACTGCATTTACCGCTCTATTCCAATGAAGAAGAACTGTTTGCTGACAAGGCTTTAAGAGCTAAATTAGCGAAGTTGGAATAGGCGGCGTACCAGTGCTCGTAGCTGTAGCTATGGGTATTGGCCATTACATAATGAAGCAGATCACTCTGCGAATTTCGCGTTATGGGAGGTACGGATATGTGTGCAAAATCGATTATGTTTCAGGGAACCGCTTCGGATTCTGGTAAAAGCTGGAACGTTGCTGGACTTTGCCGAATATTAAAACAGCAGGGCTTAAAGGTGGCGCCGTTTAAATCACAAAACATGGCGTTAAATTCTTACATCACTGACGATGGTAAGGAAATGGGCCGGGCGCAGGTCTTTCAGGCTGAAGCGGCTGGTGTCGCGCCAGACGTGCGGATGAACCCGCTATTGCTGAAGCCATCGACTGATTCTGAATCTCAGGTGGTCTTTATGGGCCGCGTTCTAAAAAACATGAGTGCAGTCGAGTATCAAAACTTTAAGCCACAGCTCAAAGACAAAGTGAAGGCGGTTTATGATGATCTGGCAGCGGAAAACGATGTCATGGTGCTGGAAGGTGCCGGCAGTCCCGCTGAAATTAATCTGAATGACCAAGATCTCGTCAATATGGGTATGGCCAGAATGTCAAACAGTCCAGTTATTTTAGTTGCTGATATCGATAAGGGTGGCGTCTTTGCTGCTATTTACGGTACAATTAAACTGTTGCCGCCGGAAGACCAGAAACGGGTCAAGGGTATCATTATCAATAAGTTCCGTGGCGATGAATCGCTGCTGGAGTCGGGCAATCAAATGATTGAAAAATTGACCGGTGTGCCAGTGATCGGCGTTCTGCCGATGACGACCATTGACCTGGATGAAGAGGACAGTGTGGCACTGGAGCGGAAATCGCGGGTCAAAGATGACACCAAGGACCTCGATGTTGCCGTGCTAGCGTTACAAAAATTGTCCAACTTTACTGATTTTCATAGTTTGGAGATTCAGCCGGACGTTTCGGTGCGGTATGTTCTCAACACCAGTGAACTGGGGAAGCCAGACCTATTGATCATACCCGGCAGCAAGAACACCAATGAGGATATGGCCTATCTGAAAGGCCACGGTTTTGTGGAAGCCATTCAAAAATTGCACGAAGCAGGAACGCAAATCGTCGGTATCTGTGGCGGTTATCAGATGCTGGGTACTGAAATGGTCGATAAACACCACGTTGAATCTAACCGGAAAGTTCAGTCAGGACTGAATTTACTGGATACCAAGACGGTCTTTACTCAAGAAAAAACCACGACTCAAGCGGTGGCTAAACGCCATGATCAAGTGTTATATGGCTATGAGATCCATATGGGTGAGACCACGTTAGGCAGTCAGGCCAAGCCATTTTCCGTAATCACTGAAAACAACGGTCAGGCGACTGAACGTGAAGATGGCGCTATTAACGCAGATGGCAGTGTTTGGGGAACTTATCTGCACGGCATTTTTGACAACACCGTGTGGGCCCGGCAGCTGTTAGATCAGCTACGCCATAAAAAGGGGCTGAAGTCGCTGACGGAGGTTCATCAATCAATGGCGGAATACAAGGAACAGCAGTACGAGAAATTAGCTAAGGTTTTCAAGCAGCACGTTGATATGCAAAAGATTCAGCAAATTATCGCAGATTCTGATTCTGATTCTGATGTAAGGAAGTGAGCGCAATGGAACACCCCTATCCGGTGGTGATCGACTTATCTAAAAAACAGGTGGCAGTCATCGGTGGCGGCCACGTGGCAGTCCGTAAGGTCAAGGGTTTGTTGGCGGCCCACGCTAACGTAACGGTGATCAGCCCGCAAATTGATGCCGCCATTGACCAGAACGCTGTGACTTGGAAGGCCAAGAAGTTTGAGCCGGCCGACATCAAAGAGATGGACATGATCATTATCTGTACGTCAGATAGCGCCGTTAACCGGATGGTGGTGGCAGCCACCACGCACTTTCAACTGGTCAATGATGCCAGTGATAAATCGCGGTCGAACTTTTATAACGTTGCTAGAGTGGAGTCGCCAGACTTGCTGCTAACGGTATCGACCAAGGGCGCTTCACCTTCAAAGGCTAAACTCATCAAAAACAAATTAAAAGAATGGCTAAACCAAAACGATTGGTTTAACGGAAAGGAAAGTTAGTATGTACGTCGTATGCGTGAGCCTGAACTACCAGCAGCTACCCATTGATGTTAGGGAGCAGCTGGTGTTCAGCAAAAAAGAGCTTGAAAAAGCGAATAAATTACTGAGCTCAGAAAAAAGTATTCTGGAAGAAGTTATTCTGTCAACTTGTAACCGAACGGAAGTGTACGCGGTCGTTGACCAGATCCATACCGGTCGCTATTACATTAAGCGCTTCTTAGCTAACTGGTTTCATATTGATCTCGATCAGATCAGTGATTGGGCAGTGATCGACTTAAAAGAAGACGCCGTTGCGCATTTGATGCGGGTATCAACTGGTCTGGAATCACTTGATCGGGGTGAACCCCAAATCTTGGGCCAAGTTAAACAGGCCTTTTTTGCGGCACAGAGCTTCCACACAACGGGTGTGATTTTAGATCACCTATTCCAGCAGGCCATTTCGTTTTCCAAGAAGATGCATACGCAATACCGGGTCAGTGAACTGTCGAAAACGTCCGGTCAGACCGCTTTGCACCAGATTAAAATTAAACTGCAGGCCTTAGAAGATAAAACGTTGGTTATTGTCGGCATGGGTCAAATGGGTCAGCACGTTTTGAAAAACGCCAGCACGATGAAATTTAAGCAGATCATTATTTTGAATCGGACCAACGAAAAAGCTGCAGAACTGGCTAAGCAGTACGAAGATAACGTTCAGATGCAGCCGTGGCAAACGCTGCAGGAGACGGTGAACCAGGCGGATGCCGTGATCATGGCAACATCTGCTAAACAGCCGTTACTGCAAGACGGTGATCTCAGTGATGCCCGTCTACAGATCATTGCTGACCTGGGTGTACCACGAAACGTGGCGTCGAAGAAATTATCCGTTAACGTTGATTACTACGACATCGATCATCTCTCAGAGATCATTTCCAGCAATCACGCGCTGACCCAGCAAATGTTGCGGCAAATGGCGAGTCACGTGCCTAATGAAGTGACTGATTTTTACGCTTGGCAGCGGCAGCTTAACGTGGTGCCAGTCATTCGACAGTTGCGTGAATCAGCGCTGACGACCGAAAAACAGGTCTATGACAGTCTGCTGCATAAGTTGCCGGAACTGGACGCCCACCAACGTAAAGTGATCAGTAAGCATATGAAGAGTATTATCAACCAAATGATCAAAGAACCCATCAAAGAAGTGAAAGAACTCTCCGCACAGGAAGATGCCCAGGTTGATCTGGCGTTTTTCTGCCAGATCTTTGGGCTAAAGGCGGTTGAGAAGAAAAAAGTTGAGAAGAAAAAAGAGGAGGCTGGCGTCCATGAAGACTGATTTTATCGTTGGTACGCGGCAAAGCAAACTGGCGATGCGGCAAACGCAGATTGTGATTCAGCTGCTCAAAAAAAAGTTTCCCAAAGCTTCCTTTTCGGTTAAGAAAATCGTGACGGAAGGCGACCGGAATCTCAAGGACAGTCTGCAAAAAATCGCTGGTAAGGGTGTTTTCATTAAGGAAATTGAACAGGAAATGATCGATCAAAAAATCGATTTTGCGGTTCATAGCCTAAAGGATGTTACACCCGTCTTACCAGATGGGCTGATGATCAGTGCCTATCCAGAACGGGAATCACCGTATGATTGTCTGGTTTCTGCGCAGCCCTATCAAAGTTTGGACGACTTGCCAAAGGGCGCCCGGATCGGGACGAACAGTTCGAGACGGCAGGGGCAGTTACTCTACTTGCGACCGGACCTAGAGATCGTGCCAATTCGGGGTAACGTCGATACTCGGCTCAAGAAGATTGCAACTGAGCATTTGAACGGTGTGGTCCTAGCTGAAGCCGGGCTTAACCGGTTAGGGGTTGACCTGTCGGACTTCTATCAATTGAGTTTGAAGGAAACGATCCTGCCGGCTGCTGGTCAAGGTGCCATTGCGATCGAATGCCGTCAAGCGGATGCGGACACCAGAGCCTTATTGGCAACAATTGATGATCAGCAGACCCGCGAGTGTGTTACGGTAGAAAGAGCCTTCCTGCGCAAGCTGGGCGGCAGCTGCAACTACCCCATCGGCAGTTACGCTTATGAGGCCGATGCGAAGATTCAGTTTACCGGTTTAGTGGCTTCGACCAACGGCCACAAGCTGTTTAAAAAGGCTCAGCAAGGTGTTATCGACGGTCCGGTTGGATCACAGGTAGCGCAAACGTTAATTGATGAAGGCGCTTTAGATTTAATCAAATAATTTTTCAGAAAGAGGATATATAACTATGTTAACTTTTGATCGTCACCGTCGTTTAAGAAGCAGTGCAGCAATGCGGGATCTGGTACGTGAGACCCACTTGGAGAAATCCGATTTGATCATGCCAGTCTTCGTTGATGCCACCATTACGGACAAGGAAGAAATTAAGTCTATGCCCGGCGTTTACCGCTTCAGTCTAAACACGATCTTGGACGAAGTGAAAACGATTGTTGACCTCGGCATTCAATCGATCATTATCTTCGGTATTCCGGATCACAAGGATGACGAAGGTACCGGTGCCTGGGAAGACGATGGCATCGTGCAACAAGCCATCCGCAAGATCAAGGCGGCTTATCCAGATTTAATCGTGATCGCCGATACCTGCATGTGTGAATACACGTCTACTGGTCACTGCGGTATTGTTCGCGATGGCGAAGTCATCAACGATGAGTCACTTGAATACCTGACCAAGACGGCGGTTAGCCAAGCTAAGGCCGGTGCTGATATTATCGCACCTTCTAACGCCATGGACGGTTTCGTGGCTGCTATTCGCCAAGGCTTGGATAAAGCCGGCTTTAAGACGCTGCCGATCATGTCGTACGCGGTTAAATATGCTTCTAGCTTCTACGGTCCATTCAGAGACGCAGCGGATGGTGCCCCAACCTTTGGTGATCGGAAGGGCTATCAGATGGATCCTGCTAACCGCTTGGAGGCCTTGCGTGAAGTTGCCAGTGACGAAAAAGAGGGTGCTGACTTCGTAATGGTTAAGCCCGGTATGGCCTTTTCTGATATTATTCGCGATGTGCGTAACTCAACTAATTTGCCATTAGTTTCTTACAACGTTTCCGGTGAATATGCCATGGTCAAGGCTGCAGCTCAAAACGGCTGGATCGACGAAGAAAAGATCGTTAATGAAATTTTGGTTGGCCTGAAGCGTGCCGGCTCTGATCTGATTATTACTTACTTTGCCAAAGATGTTGCTAAACGAATGAACTAGCTGGAGGAAAAAAACGTGAAAGATTTTAGTAATTCCAAACGGGCTTTTGCAGAAGCCAATAAATATATGCCGGGTGGTGTCAACAGCCCAGTTCGTGCCTTTAAGAATGTCGGCGGTGACCCACTGTTCATCGCCAAGGGCAAGGGTGCTTACATTGAAGATATTGATCACAATAAGTACATTGACTACGTGCTGTCTTGGGGACCATTGATTTTAGGTCACGCTGACGACAAGGTGGTTGCGGACTTACAGGACGCCACCACTCGCGGAACCAGTTATGGTGCCCCAACCGAGCTGGAAACGGAACTAGCCGAGAAGATTCAGTCCATTGTGCCTTCATTGGAAGAGATGCGGATGGTTTCTTCTGGGACTGAAGCCACGATGAGTGCGATTCGCTTAGCACGTGGTGTGACGAAGCGTGATAAGATTGTCAAGTTTATTGGGAACTATCACGGTCACAGTGATTCACTACTAGTGGATGCTGGTTCTGGGATGGCGACTTTTGACATCAATACGTCGCCAGGTGTCCCGAATGCCTTGGCTTACGATACCTTAACGGTGGCTTACAATGACGTTGAAGGGGTTAAATCACTCTTCAAGGAACATGGTTCAGAAATCGCCTGTGTGATCGTTGAACCCATTGCTGGGAACATGGGTGTCATTCCAGGGACCCAAGAATTCCTGCAGACGTTAAGAGATGAAACCACCAAATCTGGCTCACTTTTGATCTTTGATGAAGTGATGTCCGGCTTCCGGGCTGCTTACCATGGTGCTCAGAGTTTGTACCATATTAAACCAGACTTGACGACTTTGGGTAAAGTTGTTGGTGGTGGACTGCCCGTTGGGGTCTTTGGCGGTCGCCGAGACCTCATGGAAAACATTACCCCAGCCGGTAAAATCTACCACGCTGGGACGTTGTCAGGGAACCCATTAGCGATGACTGGTGGACTTAGCACGCTGAACCAGCTATCAGAAGGCCTTTACACTAAGATGACGGCGAACACGAAACGCTTGATGGCCGGCATTAAGCAGGCTGCGGATGATCACGGGGTACCAATGACCGTTCATTGCGTAGGGACGATGTGGAGCTACTTCTTCAACGCTGGTCCAGTCAATAACTTTGATGACGTTAAAGCCAGTGATACCGACTACTTTGCTAAGTTCTTCAAGCAGTTGCTGCAACAAGGTATCTACACCGCACCATCACAGTTTGAAACGAACTTCATGTCCAGCAAGCATACCGATGTTGAAATTGATAAAACGATTCAGGCCTTCAACAACGCTTTTGATGCGGTCCAAAAACAAGGCTAAACGGATTTAAGAGGGGGTTCACAAATGTCACAGCTAATGGTCGTTACGGGTGGCGCTAAAAGCGGCAAGTCGGTCTTTGCCGAAAAGCAATTATCGAGGAGTCAGCATATCTGCTACTTGGCAACCGGTGTGATGAAACGTCCCGATCCGGAAATGAAGCTACGTATTATGACGCATCAAAAACGCCGGCCAGATACTTGGCACACAGAGGAACGCTACCGTGATGTGGCAGGTTTTATCACGGCACATCACTTCGATGGGTTCTTACTGGATGATGCAACGATGCTGATCACGAATCTGTTCTATGATGATATGTTGGCACGGGCCAAACAGCAGCACGTTGAACTGGATGCCTTAATTGAATCGCTCAGTCGTGATGACTTAAACGCAGTGACCACGCGGATGCAAGCGGAGTGGCAGCACATCGTTGTAGCACTTCGAAAAACGGATCAAAACATGATCATTGTCACCAACGAAGTGGGCTTGGGCATCGTGCCTGCGACTAAGCAGACGCGAGTGCTCCGCGATCTTTATGGTCAGGTCAATCAGTGGCTGGCACAGGCTGCTGACAGCGTCTATTTTGTGATCAGCGGGTTACCGCAACGTTTGAAGTGATCTTCTGGAGAGGAGAGTTGTTAAGTTGGCTTTTTTAATTACTTATCCTGAAGAAAGAGTACCAGAGGCGACGCGACGTGAGCTCGCTCAAGTGACGCGGCCACTATATGTGCCACTGCGTCATCTGCAGGCGGTTACAATTTCAAGTGAAGCTCAACAGCTGATCGAACACGTCCCATACGTCGTGGTTACCAGTCCGTTTGGGTTGAAATGTCTATTGGATCAATTCCCGGCGAATGCGATAACCGGCACCGTTTTGGTACTAAGTCAAAAGATGGCTGGCCAATTAAAACAGCATCATTTTGACCGGGTCAGGGTTGCTGAAACTGAAAATCAGGCTGGCTTACAACCACTATTGGCACAGGTATCCGGTCATGACGTGGTTTGGCTAAGGGGTAATTTAAGCGTGAAGCATAATTTGCTGACGCGCTTTCCCGACATTCAGACGGTTCAGGTATATCGAAATGAATGGAATGCTGACCTGATGGCACAGGTGATGGCTTTGATCGGTCAGCATCGGATTACCCGGGTGCTAGTGACCAGCCCATCTAGTTATCAGCGGTTGACGCAGATCATGCAAAAACGACCGCAAAACTTTGACGTGCGGCGCTACTATACTCTGGGGCCAAGTACACTCAACGTGATACAGGCTGATGGTAACCAGGTATTTTGCCCGGTCAAACGGCAAGGTGTGCTGGTTCAGTCACTGCATCAGATGTACCTGGATGAAAAACAATCAGAGATGAATTAGTTTTTTAAAGTGGTGAGCGGAATGGAAAGTTTCCGAGATTTAACACTCATTGATTTACCCTCAGGTGATGCCTTAGTGATCGCCTGTGATGTCAGTGCTGGGATTGGCGTCAAGCAAGACGATGCTGTGGTGTCACCGATTAACGTTGTGGCTGCCGGCTCGCTACGAGTGGTGCTACTGGAACTGATTTGCTTTGGTGCTAAACTGCTTTGCGTGGTGGATACCTTAGGTAATGAGATGGATCCAACCGGTCTTCAGGTGATTCAAGCGTTGAAGACGGAGCTGACTTCAGCCGGTCTGGCGGACGTACCGTTAAACGGCAGTACCGAGGACAACATGGCGACGTTAACCACGTCGGTGGGGATTACCGCGATTGCGCAAAATGAACATGTTGCTCACCAGACTGATGGCGCTATAAGTGTCTATCGGTTTGGTGAACCCCGCGTTGGCTTAACGAGCTTGGCAACGTTGATTTCATACGATGAGGTACGGCGGATTCGCCAACAGCCAGCCGTGGTTGATATGCTACCGGTGGGCTCCAAGGGCATTGCCTACGAGGTTGGCCAAATGGCGCAGACAAATCAGCTACTAAATTATGATCGAGAAGCCTTAGCGGATGCTTATTATCGCCAATCGGCTGGGCCAGCTACGGTCGTCCTAGTGGGCGTTAAGAAAAGCGGCAGTCAGGCGTTTGTTCACGCCTTTTCCGATGCCGGCTACGTCACTGATTTGAAAGCCTAATTAACTATTTAAAAAAGCTGGGATTATTCTATGATCAAGGCATTAATACTGTACGCGCAATTTTTTACCCGACTGCCAATTCCGGTAGAGATTAACAATCCTGGTGACCAGTTTAAAAATAATATGCAGTTTTTTTCTATTTTTGGCGCGTTACTGGGGCTGCTTGAAGGCGCACTGTTCTTTGTGTGGGCCCAGATCTTTCCATTGTGGTTCGCTTGGGTGCTCTTTTGGATTGGTGACGGTCTGATCACTGGCGGCTTTCACTTGGATGCCTTAGCGGACACCGCAGACGCGCTGTTTTCATCGCGTCGGGTGGATAAGATGCGGGCCATTATGAAGGATAGCCGGCTGGGTACCATGGGAAGCTTAGCGCTGGTTTACTTTTATTTGATCGTCATTGGCGCTGGGCTGACGATCATTAACCATCAGCCCAATGTTTTAGCCATTACCAAATTAGCCATTATCTGTGTGATGCTGACTAAATGCGGGATCTCACTGCTTTTCTTCCACATGCACTATGCGGGGAAAAGCGGTGGGCTCGCTAGTATCTGGGAAGGCATTAAAACTTGGCGACTGATCGTCAACCAAGTGATTGCGTTGCTGCTCATCGGCTGGCTGCTTGGTTTAAGTGGCATTGTGAGCTACGCTGCAGTGATCATCGTTTCGGTTGGGTACCGTCACTTTTTCTATAAGCTTTTCAGCGGCCTGACCGGGGACACGGTCGGTTGTTACGCCGAACTCAGTCAAGCAATCTTTTTACTGGTGTATGCCGGTCTGCAGCTGAAGTGTCAGGGGCTATTCGGATGAAATTATATTTAACACGACATGGTGAAACGACCCTTAATCGTGAAAGAAAATTCTATGGGTCCTTGGACGTTTCAATAGATGATACGGGAATTAAACAGGCACGCTCAGTTGCTCAGCAGCTGGCTGATAAGCAATTTACTACCGTTTATATCAGCGGTCTGAAACGATCGCTAGAAACGGCAACGATTATTTTAAGCCAGCACGCGCCGGTTCCGGTGATTCGAAGACCGGGGCTTAACGAGATGGACTTTGGTGCTTGGGAAGGCCTGAATGCTAATGAAATTCAGGCGCAATTCCCGGTTAAGTGGCAAGCCTGGCTAGATAGTCCCTTTAAGGTCGTGCCAACGCAGGCAGAAGGATTTATGGCGTTTAAACAGCGGGTGATTGAAACTGTCAAGCCAATTATCAATGATCAAAGTCAACAAGCTGTGCTCATCGTTGCACATCGGGGGACACTGCGCATTATCAATCAACTTTTTTTCCCCGAAGTGGATTACTGGACGCCACAATTTAATGCGGGCACCTATACGTTGATCGATACGGAACAGTTAAAAGCTTAATTTGTATAAAAAAGACTAAAGTAACGCGTAGTGCTAGTTTCGTAATATAGCTCAGGCAGTTCACTAATCTATTCTAAGCCCACTTTTTCCTTGAATTAAATTGCTATGAACCTTGATGACAT
>NZ_BJDO01000017.1 GCF_005405185.1 Secundilactobacillus hailunensis | reverse complement strand
AAGGATACACCTGTTCCCATGCCGAACACAGTAGTTAAGCTTCAGCACGCCAAGAGTAGTTGGGGGATCGCCCCCTGCGAGGGTAGGACGTTGCCACGCAAACGAAGCAGTCATCGAGTAATCGATGGCTGCTTTTTTGATGTCTTTTAATTTATAATAATAAACCGGCCACAGTTCAGTTGGTATCATTGCCTGATTGAACTGTGGCCGGTTTATTATTTATCATAGTTGTGCATACCCCAAAGCCGCTTATCGGATTTGAACCGATGACCTCTTCCTTACCATGGAAGTGCTCTACCTCCTGAGCTACAGCGGCAATTCATATTATACTACATGCCACCATTCTCACAACCTGGCAATTGATCAAAACCAATTAAATATGATTAAAGTCAAATTGATTGCATAATGACTTAAAAAGGTGCTAGTCAAAACTAAATCAGAGTAGTATACTAATATAGTTGGTAATTTATAAAACGTCTTCGGGAAGTAGCTCAGCTTGGTAGAGCACCTGGTTTGGGACCAGGGGGTCGCAGGTTCGAATCCTGTCTTCCCGATAGCAAATCATATGTCTTGTATCGCAGGTACAGATTCGATATGCTATCGTAACTAATGAGCATATGCCGGAGTGGCGGAACTGGCAGACGCGCTGGACTCAAAATCCAGTGTCCGTTGAGGACGTGTGGGTTCGAACCCCACCTCCGGTATCATAGGTTGCTTTTTTAATTCGCTAAGTAAAGCTGATAATAACCGATTGCTGCTAAAGCCTGAGCAGTATTGATCTTGCCGGCTTTGATCCAGTCTAAGGTTTGGTTCAAATCAACGAGTTCAGTTGTCACGAATTCGTCTGCGTCAAAGTTGGTGGCAGTCCGCTTGGCCGGATCAAACCGTAATAAAATGAGGGCTGCCGTTTGGTCCATGAAGCCTTCAGATGAAGTCACGGTGGTCATCTCTTGAACGGATCGTGCGAGGTAGCCAGTTTCTTCTTGGAATTCACGTTTGGCAGCGGTTTCTGGCGACTCACCAGAATTAATAATGCCGGCTGGCAGTGAAACGGAATCAGCATTGATTCCCACCCGATACTCACTAGTCAGCACAATACGCTGATCGTCCGTGAGGGCTAAGATCGTAACCGTTGGTGCCGTGTGAATCAGGTCTCGTTCAACTGAAAGACCATCTGGTGTCTCAATATGGCACTGAGAAACGGAGAATACCCGCCCTTGATATTGTGTTGTCTGTTTCTTAATGTGTCCAGCTTGACGCCAATTTTTAAACATGTACAGGATTTCCCTTCTGGTTAGTGTTATATTTTATTTAGTGCCGAATATGCAGCACTATTTTACTACAAGAGGTGATAAGTGTGAACTTTATAGGAACATTATGCCTCCTGCTGGTGTTAACGACCTTTGCCGGACACTTCTCAAACCGGATGGGAATGCCGTCTGTCATTGGCCAAATTTTAGTGGGAATCGTAGTGGGACCAGCCATGCTTAACTGGGTGCAGCCCAACCAATTACTGAATGCTTTTTCAGATATTGGGGTTATCATGCTGATGTTTATTGGTGGCTTGGAAAGTAATTTAGCGCTGTTACGGCGGTTCTTTAAACCAGCAATTATCGTTGCCTTGTGTGGGGTTGTTATGCCAGTTGTTTGTATGGGCGGCGCGGCAGTTGCCTTTCATTTTTCAGTATTTGAAGCAGCATACATAGGTGTTATTTTTAGTGCCACATCAGTTTCAATATCGGTGGCCGTTTTACGAGATTATCACGCTTTAGATACCTCAGAGGGGGCAACCATCTTAGGTGCGGCGGTAGCTGACGATATTGTCGGCGTAATCCTGTTATCCGTTATGATCAGTCTCATGGGAGCTCAAGGGTTGAAGACTAGTGGCCAGCATACAGCTATTGGCCTGATTTTACTGGAACAGGTAGCCTTTTTCGGTGGAACTT
The DNA here is from genome assembly GCF_005405185.1 of Secundilactobacillus hailunensis. Lineage (GTDB taxonomy): Bacteria > Bacillota > Bacilli > Lactobacillales > Lactobacillaceae > Secundilactobacillus > Secundilactobacillus hailunensis. The sequence continues at coordinate 48,820 of NZ_BJDO01000017.1, read as the reverse complement.
ATTTGGTGGTGCGCTGGATCGCCCCTTATTTAATGAGCATCAGTGAAAAATTACTCATGAATTCCAGTGTCACGATCATGTCTATGGTGATCTGTCTAGGCATGGCTTGGGCAGCCGATGCAGTTGGGTTAAGCGGTGCTGTTGGGGCGTTTTTTGCGGGAATCGCAGTTGCTCACACCTCATATCGAAAAGTGATTGAAGCTCATATGGAACCCATCGGCTACGCGGCCTTCATTCCGCTGTTCTTCGTGGGCATCGGCTTAAGTATGTCCTTTCGTTACTTGGGACAGTCGCTGGGGTTGATTGCAGTGATGACGCTGCTTGCTTGTTTAACTAAATTAGTGGGCTGCGGATTAGGTGCTCGGCTGACTGGGTTTAGCTGGCACAGCAGTTATGTGATTGGCTCTGGGATGATCTCCCGCGGTGAAATGGGAATGATCACCGTGCAGATTGGCCTGCAAGCGGGGTTACTCTCCAATGCCACCTATTCCAAAATGGTACTGGTCATCATTTTAGCAACGATGATCGCACCATTTATGCTTAAGCAGGCGTTAAAACCCAGTAACAAGTCAGTTAAACCTATCAACGAAAAGGTTTAATAAAAAAGCGTCCTGAAAGCAGCCGGTTACGACTATCTTCAGGACGCTTTATTAGCGTTAAAATTTAATTCGTTAATTCATGTTCGATCTGCAGAACCGATTTCGGCATTTTATCCGATGCAATCAGTGGTGATACTGGGCCGAGACTCATCAAAACCAATTGATGCATGGCGCGGGTCGCAATGGTGTATAAGGTCCCGGTGAAGCGCTCATTAGGAAAGTTAGTGGCAGAAACGTCCCAGGCAATCACAGCGTCAAACTCCAGCCCCTTAGCCAGGTAAATCGGCATGATCAGAGTTCCCTTTGGTAGAGAGAGGTCAGCATCAGTCATCAAAGTCACATCGCTAGCTTGATGGTGGAGCTTTTGATAGACCTCGTGTGCCTGTTCCAAGTTCTTAGTTAAAATGGCTACTGTACCGTAATCAGCGCGTAAATTGGTTACTTCAGACGCTAAAGCTTCATAGCCGCTCTCAGCATCGTAGCGGATAACTAATCGCGGTAATTGGCCTGGCCGGTTGAACGCTTCAATCTGGTCACCGTCTGGTAAGAGTGCCTTGGCGAAGGTCGTAATCGGTAACGTTGACCGGTAGGAGCGGTTTAATTTTAATAGCCGTGGCCGCCGGACCTGAAAAGCATCCCGCAAGCTCGTCAGTAATTCTTCCGGCGTCTGAACCGCCTTAAAGAGGGCTTGTTCAGCATCACCCAAGAAAGTCATGTGGGCTTTAGGAAACGCGTGGTGCAGGTACTGCAACTGCGCAATCGAATAATCCTGCATTTCATCCACAAACAGGTGCTGCATGGCGTGATTCTGACCGCCGCCGGTGAGAATGTCGCGAATATAGAGTAACGGGGCGGCATCCACTAATTCACAGCGGTGAAATTCGATATCGTGGGAGAAGTTCTGCTTATCGGTTGCCATGATCTTAGCAGAAACGCTGTCAGGAAGAGTCACTGTATCCATGAAGTCAGCGTACTGGCTGTAAATATCCAAGAAGTAATTATTATAGATGGCATCGTACACTTTTCGCAGGCGCCGGGTGACAATTTTGCGGGCAATGTAGTTGGTTTCAGCATCGATTTCCTGAAAATCGTGGCGCCGTTTGGAACCTAACAAATTGTGATACTGCTCATCTGAGAGCTGGTCGATTTCTTCTGCGACCCAGTCGGATTTAGCTTCTTGACCGATTCGGTGCTTCAGACGCTTGATCAAAATGTTTTTCGTGCGTAAGAAGCGCTCAGCTGGCTGCAGCTGTGGCAGGCCTTGATAGATCTGTTCAATATCTGCCTTATCAAAGAACACTCGGCCGTTAAAGTAAATATGGTTAAATTTAAAGTGGGTCGGTGCCAAATGCTGACAGTAGTCCGCAATTTGGTGCATATACTGTGACGAAGATTTATAGTCGACCAGTGCCTGCTGTTCAGGGGTCAAATCCAAATCTTTTTCGTAACGGTCAAATAGTGATTCCACGTTCAGACCTTGTAGCCGCTGGGTGAGAAAGTCCGCTAAGGTGACCTGGCGCATATTGCGTTCACCGAGACTGGGCAGCACGTCTGAGATGTAATGGCTAAACAGTTTGTTAGGTGAAAATAAAACAATTTGATCAGCCTGCAGTTCCTGGCGGCTATGATAAAGCAGAAACGCAATCCGCTGTAAGATCGCGGAAGTTTTGCCTGAACCGGCGACTCCTTGGACGACCAGTAAGTCAGAACGGGTATCTCTGATGATGTCGTTTTGCTCGTGCTGAATCGTCGCCACGATGTTTTGCATGGTTTCGTCGTTTTGCTGGCCCAACACGTGCTGCAGCATCTCATCACCCACGGTTTCGTTGGTGTCAAACATGCTTTCAATCTGACCGTTTTGAATAAGGAACTGGCGCTTCTTAGTCAGCTTAGTGAGTTGCTTACCTGCTGGCGTGTCGTAGGTGACGTCACCTAACGTCCCGTTGTAGTAAATGGCGGAAATCGGTGCCCGCCAATCGTACACGAGAAAGTTTTCGTTTTTATCGGTAAAGGAGGCCGTTCCAATGTACAGCCGATCCTGTTCCGTTTCACCGGGGTCTTGAATATCGATCCGCCCAAAGTAGGGGGATTTTTCGAGCTCTTGATAAACGTTTAATTGATTGGAAATAATCTGTTCATTTTCAATCAGCCGGGAAGCTAAGGCCCGTTGTTGCTGCAATTCTGCCGAGGTATCAATTCGGTCATCAACTTCCACGTAGTTCACGGAGGTGTTGGCACTGTAGTTTTGCTGAACCAGCTTCATTTCAGCATGGGCTTTACTGTACTCCATGGAGACTGACTTAATTTTTGCGGTAATTTGATGAATCACCGAATCGACGCGTTGCTGTTCAATTTTTTGTTCATGTGATTCCAAAGAACCGCCTCTTTCGTTTAATGTGCTTGAACCATTTTAGTGTGATTAGGTACTTGTGTCAATTGGAAAAACTCGTGACCAATTGAACTTTGACAACACCCGCTAAATTGCTTAAAATAGAAATCATTATATAGGAACTTTTATATAGCTGAAAAATTCGTCAGTGCGTCGAGATCTTCACTGCAGAGAGACCATGATTGCTGAAAATGGCCACGATGATCAATTTGGAGCTGACAAGTGAATTTTTGGATGCCTCCTTATCGGCAAGAGTGGTGACTTTTAGTCACAAATTTAGGTGGTACCGCGGTTGACGTCCTATTGCATACGCAATGGGGCGTCTTTTTAGTAGCCGAATCACCACGCCAAAAGACGGGCACAAATACAAAGGAGAGATTACGATGAGCAATAAGAAAATTATTTTAACGGGTGACCGACCAACTGGTAAGCTGCATATTGGCCATTACGTGGGGTCGTTGCAAAACCGGGTCAAGTTACAAAATTCCGGTGATTACGAATCCTTCATTATGATTGCCGACCAACAGGCCTTGACCGATAACGCCCGGGATCCAGAAAAGATCCGCAACTCACTGATCCAAGTGGCTTTGGACTATTTGGCGGTGGGCATTGACCCTAAGAAGTCAACCATTCTGGTACAATCACAGATCCCAGCTTTAAGTGAACTGACCATGCACTATCTGAACTTAGTTACGGTATCACGTTTGGAACGTAACCCAACGGTCAAGACTGAAATTAAACAAAAGAAGTTTGGTCAAAGTGTGCCAGCGGGCTTCTTCATTTATCCCGTTAGCCAAGCTGCTGATATCACGGCCTTTAAAGCTACTACGGTTCCCGTTGGTGAAGACCAAGAACCGATGCTGGAACAAACCCGCGAAATCGTTCGGAGCTTTAACAGTATCTACGGTAAAGTACTGGTTGAACCTGAAGGCTACTTCCCACCAGAAGGGGAAGGCCGCATTCCTGGACTGGATGGCAACGCTAAGATGAGTAAGTCATTAAACAACGCCATCTACCTGTCAGATGATGCTGATACGGTGCAAAAGAAGGTCATGTCAATGTACACTGATCCAACCCATATTCACGTGGAAGATCCTGGCCACGTTGAAGGCAACACCGTGTTTACTTACCTGGATATTTTTGGTGAGGATACCCAAAAGATTGCTGATTTGAAGGCCCAATATCAACATGGTGGTCTTGGAGATGTTAAAATTAAGCGGTATCTAAACGATGTTTTGCAAGCAGTATTGGACCCAATTCGGACCCGCCGTGAACAGTATGCTCAAGATATTCCAGGTGTTTACCAGATTTTGAAGGACGGCAGCGAAAAGGCCAATGTCGTTGCCAACCAGACGTTAAAAGAAGTCGTGGAAAAAATGGGACTAAACTACTTCGGCTAGAAAATGTTAACGATGATAGGAGGGGGCGTCGGGTGATGGAGAATTTAGTGATCGTTGATCTGGGCTCTAATTCAGTCCGCATGGCGATTAATGAAATTCGGCCGGATAAAACCTTTCGTGAAGTGGCTCGGTATAAGGAAGATTCCCGTTTATCCGAGGGGATGGGCGATGAAAAGATTCTCCAAGAGACAGCCATTCAGCGGACGTTAGACGCCATGCAGGAATTTAAGGCTCACTACGAGTCGTTGCCTAATTTGACGGTCAAAGCGATCGCCACGGCAGCCGTTCGTCAGGCGAAAAATCAAGCGGAATTTCTGGCACGGGTTCAACAGACAGTTGGGCTTAAACTAGATATTTTATCTGGTGATGACGAGGCTTACTATGACTACCTCGGCGTGAAAAACCGGTTACGGGTAGCAGACGCCCTAATGCTGGATGTTGGCGGTGCCAGTCTGGAAATGGTGAACATTAGTGCTGGCAAAGCAAGTGATCTGATCAGTATTCCGTTTGGCGCGGTCAATTTGTCAGAACAGTTTAATTTATCTGACAAAGTTGACGCAGCGGACTTTTTCGACGCCACGGTCTTTTTACGGCAGCGGCTGAGAGATATCTGGTGGCTGCGAGAAGCACAGGCCAAACCCTTGATCCTGCTGGGCGGTGCTCACCGCTCGCTGGCACGGATGAGCCGGCGTCAGCAACAGATACTGCATGTCGACCAGATTCATGGCTACCAGCTGACGACTCAGGAAGTTTTTCGGCTGTTTAGTACGTTACTGCAGAAAAACTGTTCTGAGCGCCAGCAGCTCTCTGGCCTCGAACCAGACCGGGCGGACATTATCATCGGCGGGATCATGCCACTGGTGATCTTACTGCAGATGTTAGATTCAGACCGAGTGATCTTCTCGGAAAGCGGTGTGCGTGAGGGAATCATTCACGCATATCTTAATCACGACTATAATTAATAATAGAGGATAGATGAACATGAATGCGGCGTTTTCACAGTTTTATAAGCGGACACCGGAACAGCGATTAGCTATTTTAGCGAAAACATTAGGACTGTCTGAAACGGAGCAGCAAGAACTGCAGCGGCGTGCAGATCAAGGCGATGCGCCGTTACTGATTGAAAATTATTTAACCACGTATCAATTACCTGAGGGTGTGGCGGTCAACTTTTTGGTCAACCAGCACGAATACGTTGTTCCGATGGTGACCGAAGAGCCCAGCGTGATTGCGGCCGCCAGTAATGGGGCTAAGCAATTAGCCCAGGCTGGCGGGATTGCTGCCACTGTTCACTCACGATTGTTGACGGGACAGGTAGTACTGAGCGATGTGCGGGTGTACGCTTCCATCGACGATTGGGTCGCCCTGCACCAAAATGAATTACTGGAAGTAGCCAGACAGGCGCATCCTTCCATCGTGAAACGCGGTGGCGGACCCCAAACGATTCGGACCCGTGATCTGGGTGAAGGATTCGTGTCAATTGATCTGACGGTTGACGTTCAGTCGGCAATGGGTGCTAACATGATGAACACGATGCTAGAAGCCATTGCGGATGTGATTCAAAATAAGCTGCATCACACCACGTTGTTTAGTATTCTGTCCAACGCTGGTGATCAAAGCCTCGCGACGGCCACCGTGTCGATTCCAGTGGGCCAGTTAGCCGACGATCTTGATGATGCTAAACGGGTGGCCAAGCGGATCGAACAAGCTAGCCGAATCGCCCAGCTTGATTCCATGCGTGCAGTGACACACAATAAAGGGATCATGAACGGTGTGGATGCCGTGGTGCTCGCAATGGGCAATGATTGGCGTGCTATCGAGAGTGCAGCCCATGCCTTTGCCGTCACGGATGGTCAGTACCGTGGCCTGAGTCAATGGCACCTAGCAGATAATCAGCTGACGGGGACGCTGACGTTGCCGCTGCCCATCGGGGTGGTTGGCGGTGCCACGAAGGTCTTGCCTTTGGTAGCAATTAACCAAAAAATTGCCCAGATCAAATCGCCAGAAGAACTGATGAAGCTGATTGTTGCCGTGGGCTTAGCTCAGAATTTTGCGGCCTTAAAGGCACTGGTCACAAGCGGTATTCAGCAGGGGCACATGAAAATGCAAATGCGCTCGCTGGCCATGTCAGTTGGGGCCACGGCCGTTGAAACACCGGCCTTGACGCAGCAATTAATGAAATTATCAGATCCTAATGAAGAACAGGCAACCCAGTTATTGAAGCAAATTCGAGAAAAGCAAGGAGAATAAAGCATGCAAAACGTTGAAATTAATTCGGAAACCCAATCCTTATTAGACGCAGTCAATGAAATTTCCCCCGGTAAAGTTGAACTGCAATTTATCGGGCAACTTCAAAGCGGCTACGTTCGCCATGATCAAGCACAGGCGGTTCAGGACAAAGATCACATTATGATTCAGATCAGCGACCTTTCAGCGCCCGACTACACGGCTTCTCATGAACTCCTGCACCTGTTAATGACGCTGCGCGGTTTTCCGCAGATTTTCTTTGCCATTTCCACTGGTGAAGAGCAGTTAGACCAGCAGTTGATGATGCTGGGGACGGAATTATACGATACTGTCAGTCATATGGTGGTTGTGAGTGAACAGCGTAAGCACAATCTGATCAATGACGAAATCGAACAGATGTACATGAAGGGGGTTCGGGCCACTATCGACCCAGAACCTACCCCGGTAGATGATAAAATGACGTTGCGGCTGCTGGTCGTGTTGGATGCGTTAGTCTTTTATGGCGACCAAAATAAAGTGGTCAATAATCAGCTAGAAAATGATTATCCGATTTCGTTTGCTGCCGCTAAAAAACTGTATGCGCTCATCACCGAAAAACCGGTGGACTCACCGTTTACACTGCGACGTAACGTTGTGAAATTATTTAAGGCGTTTGATGACCAATTGAAGGACTGGGGATTGCCGCCAATCAACATGACGGAATTTGCCACGATCTCCAATGTGGTTTCTAAGCGTCAATTACACTTAGAAGTCCGCCAAATGTTTGAACTGTACCATTCTGACATGGTGGATATAAAAACCAAGCGTCGCGCCTATGTAGGCATTAACCGCGCGGATGGTCAGAACTCCTTTGTGATCTCAGCGCCCACTAAGGACAACGACAATCCCGACTACTACAAGGCAATTTATTCACTCTCAGTTGAGGACCTGCTTAAGAAACTAGAAATGCCGTATAGTTTAAGATAAAGGTGACAATGATCGGGGGTCATGTTTATGGATGAAACGATTCAACGGGCTTTTGAACAATCAAAGCACATCGTATTTTTGACGGGTGCCGGGGTCTCGACACCTTCTGGGATACCGGATTATCGGTCAAACAATGGGCTGTATACCCATCATAAAAACGCGGAGTATTATCTTAGCCATAGCTGTTTAACGCAGGAACCAGACGTGTTTTACGACTACGTGAAGACCAATTTGTATAAGCCGGATGCCAAGCCCAACGTGATTCATGAAAAACAAGCAGCGCTGACCCAGCAGGACCGGGCCACTATTGTGACGCAAAACATTGATAACCTGTACCGTGAAGCCGGCGCGAAACATTTAGTGGAATTCCACGGCAATCTGTACCGGGTCTACTGTCAAAAATGTCACAAGTCGGTGGATTGGCAGACTTATCTAAAGTCGCCAGTGCATGAGGACTGCGGCGGGCAGTTAAGACCCGACGTGGTGCTCTATGAAGAAGGTTTGAATGAGACTAATATTTCAAATGCGGTCAACGCCATGGAAAATGCCGATCTGATCGTGATTACCGGGACTTCGATGCGGGTCTACCCCTTCGCTGGGTTATTAGATTATCGTAATCCTAAGGCACCGGTAATTGTTATCAACAATGAGGCATTGTCGTTTCCCTTTAGTTTTAAAATGGTTCAAGAAGATGCCGCGAAGTTTTACGAGCAGCTGCAGGTGTGATAACAGTATTTTGACCGGTTTAGCCGGTCATACATAAACACGGGGGTACGATTATGAGTAAATCGCGGTTAGAGGCGTTCACCGATGGCGTGATGGCCATCATTGTCACGATTTTAGTGCTGGAAATTCCGGAGCCTAAAGGAACGACTTTTGGGGCTCTATGGCCGTTACGGTATAAGCTGATCTTGTATTTGCTGAGCTTTTTGACCGTCACGGTTTACTGGAATAACCATCACCATTTATTTCAAATTACGAAAACCATCAGCGGCGGCGTTTTGTGGGCGAATAATTTCTTCTTGCTGACGATCAGTCTGATGCCGATTGCAACGGCCTGGGCTGGGAGCCACACGGAATACGCTGCTCCGGAAGCAACGATGGGAATCGTCTTTTTGGCGGTCAATATTAGTTTTTATATTTTGGTGAAGACCCTTCTAGCTGCGCACAAGCCAGATTCGGTATTTACTAAGTTCTTTGGTCAGGGAAGCCGTAAGTCCTGGTTTTCAATGGGGATGGCGCTCGGTGGCATCATTTTAGCGTTCATCTGGCCACCATTTTCAGCCATTTTTTGTTTTGGCTGCCTAGTTCCTTGGATCGTGCCAGATCACCGGGTCGATCGTTATTTAAAAAAGCAGCAATAAACGTTTCGCAAATAAAAAGGAGGGTGTGCGATGATTACAATTGGGTTAACAACGTTCAAAGAGCACCCAGCCTTAGTTCAAAACGCTAAGTCAGATGTGACGCTGCCAGAGTATGCCGCCGTTTTGCCGACGGTGGAATTGGACACCCCGTTTTACGGGATTCCTAGGGAAAGTACCGTGATCAACTGGCAAAAACAGGTACCGGAAAACTTTCAGTTTATTCTCAAAGCCAATAAACTGATGACCAAGCATGATATTGGTCAAGACGCGGTCAGTGATGAAGACCGGAAACGCGCTTTTTATGAGTATCACCGAATGGTTCGGCCACTGGTCCATGCCCATCAATTAAAGACGGTGCTGTTCCAATTTCCACCTTTTTTCCAGCGGACGACTGAGAATCTGCAGTGGCTGTTTGAAATTCGTGACCAGATGGCTGATCTTCCCATTGCGGTAGAGTTTCGTGACCCTAGCTGGTACGACCCAGCGCTGACGGCTGATCTGATGCGTTATTTAAAGAGCCTCAACATGACCCACGTAATCGTGGATGAACCGCATCGTTTAAACGATGGTGTCCCGTTTGTCGCCAAGGTGGCGGATGAGTCGTTAGCACTGCTGCGGCTGCACGGCCGCAACGAACAGGGCTGGTTTCATCAGGGTAAAGACTGGCGCGGCGTTCGCACGCTGTATAAGTACAGTGCCGACGAACTCGCAGCGTTTGCGCAGACCGTTACTGCATTAGCGGATCAGGTTCAAGAAGTGTGCGTGGTTTTCAATAATAATTCTGGCGGTGACGCCGCCCCCAACGCGCTGGCGCTGCGAGACTTGCTGCATTTATCGTGGTCAGGATTAGGCCCTCAGCAAATGAGTCTGTTCTGATTATTAAGCAGTCGTTTGATATTTGGCGTAAAACTGGCCGTCGATACCTGAGAAGCGTTTCTCAGACTTGTCAGATATGCTATAATATTGGAGACTTTCTAGAAGCAAAAAGAAATTAATTTAAAAAATAAAACTGACTGAAAGGGGCCTGTTTTTACATGACAGAAACCAAACCTACGTATTACATCACCACACCGATCTATTACCCATCTGGGAGACTGCACATTGGGAATTCTTACACCACCATTGCTTGCGATGCTTTAGCACGGTACAAACGTGCCACTGGCTACGACGTTTTCTTCTTGACGGGGACCGATGAACATGGTCTAAAGATCGAGGAAAAAGCGGAACAATTAGGGACTGATCCTAAGTCCTACGTTGACGAAATGGCTGCCGGTATCAAGAACCTATGGAAGACGCTGGAAATTTCAAATGATAAGTTTATCCGCACGACGGATGATTATCATGAAAAAGCCGTTCAAAAGATGTTCCAGCAATTACAAGACCAGGGCGATATCTACCTAGGCGAATATGAAGGCTGGTATTCAGTCGACGATGAAGAGTACTTTACTGAAACTCAACTGGCCGAAGTTTACCGCGATGATAACGGTAAAGTTATTGGTGGTAAAGCGCCTAGTGGCCATGAAGTACAACTGGTTAAAGAAGAGTCTTATTTCTTTAAGATGGGCAAATACGCTGACTGGTTGTTAGACTATTACAAGCAGCACCCAGAGTTTATTCAACCGGCAAACCGGATGAACGAAATGATCAATAACTTCATTAAACCTGGTTTGGAAGACTTAGCTGTTTCACGAACGACCTTTAACTGGGGAATTCCGGTCAAATCTAATCCAAAGCACGTGATTTACGTTTGGCTGGACGCTTTGACCAACTATATTACGGCACTTGGTTATGGCACTGACGATGACAGTCTCTTTAAGAAGTTCTGGCCAGCCAACGTTCAGATGGTCGGTAAGGAAATCGTGCGTTTCCACACAATTTACTGGCCAATTATCTTACATGCTTTAGGCTTACCACTCCCTAAGACGGTCTTTGGTCATAATTGGTTATTGATGAAGGACGGTAAGATGTCCAAGTCGAAGGGTAACGTGATCTACCCAGAGACCTTAGTTGACCGGTATGGTTTGGATTCCGTCCGTTATTATCTGATTCGGGCAATGCCTTATGGTAACGATGGTACCTTTACACCAGAAGACTTCGTTGACCGGTTGAACTACGACTTAGCCAACGATCTGGGGAATCTATTGAACCGGACTGTAGCCATGATCAACAAGTACGAAGATGGCGTGATTCCAGCTTATGAAGCCGGCGTGACTGAATTTGACGCATCACTGGAAGCCACTGCTGAAACCACGATGGCTAACTATCACAAATTAATGGATAACTTGCATTTGTCCGATGCTTTGGCTGAAATTTGGAAGCTGATCGCCCGGACGAACAAGTACATTGATGAGACCGAACCATGGATCTTGGCTAAAAATGACGATGATGACAGTAAGCATCAGTTAGGTGCCGTTATGGCGCATTTAGCAGCCAGTCTGCGGGTGATTGCTTACTTCTTGAGCCCCGTGATGACCCACGCACCAAAGCAGATCCTGTCACAGTTAGGGCTGACGTTTGATGCCGATATCAATTTGAAAGAACTGACCATGGACAGTCTGCCTAAGAACAGCAAGGTAGTTGAAAAGGGCACCCCAATCTTCCCACGGCGCGACGCTAAGGAAGAAGTTGCCTTTATCGCCGCTCAGATGACTAAGTCTGACAAGAAGAAGGGCCGGGCTGCCATGGAAGCTGCTAAGCAGGAAGCTAATTCTGGTGTTTGGAATCCCGAGAACACGGAATTGAAGTCTGATAAAAAGCAGGTCCGCTTCGATGCCTTTGAAAAGATCGAATTAAAAGTGGCTGAAATTATTGACGTCCAAAAGGTTCAGGGGGCCGATAAGCTCCTGCAGTTCCGCTTGGATGCCGGCGATGCTGATGACCGTCAGATCTTATCTGGCATTGCGGAATACTATCCAGAACCTAAGGATCTCCTCGGTAAAAAGGTCATTATTGTAGCTAACTTGAAGCCTCGCAAGATGCGTGGTCAAGTCAGCCAAGGAATGTTACTGTCTTCAGAAGATTCTGAAGGCAAGGTTCAACTCGTGACGGTGCCTGAAAGCATCAAGAACGGGTCCACAGTCGAATAATAACTAAACTTTCGTAATTAGCGGAAGGCGAAATCCGAATATTCAGATCATTGAATATTCGGATTTTTGTTTCAATGCAGGAGAAAAAAATGAAAATTTTTGATTCACATACCCACCTGAACAGCGAAGAATTTATTAACGACGTGCCGCGTTATTTGGCTCGGGCAGCTGATCTCGGCGTGGTCAAGATGACCATTGTTGGGTCCAATACCGAGCTCAATAAAAATGCGGTTCGCTTAGCTCACGAATATCCGCAACTGCACGCTGCTGTTGGCTGGCACCCAGAAGATTCAAAATTCTACGATGCTGACAAAGAAAAGATCTTAGAGCAGCAGTTAGAAGAGGACCGCGTCGTGGCACTGGGCGAAATTGGATTGGACTATCATTGGGACAGTTCACCCAAGGATGTTCAACGGAAAGTCTTCAAACGCCAAATTGAAATTGCTAAGGATCACGGCCTGCCCATCGTGGTGCATAACCGGGACGCGTTTGAAGATACTTACAACATCATCAAGTCAGTGGGTATCCAAGAAACGGGCGGTGTGATGCACAGCTTTAACGGGGACCCGGAATGGTTGAAGAAGTTCTTGGATCTAGGGATGATGATCTCGTATTCAGGGGTTGCCAGTTTTAAAAACGCCCATGAAGTCCATGATTCTGTTCGGGCCACACCGCTTGATCGCATGATGGTGGAGACGGATGCGCCGTACCTGACACCTGAGCCCCATCGTGGGGAACAGAACGAACCCGGCTTTACGCGTTATACCGTAGAAGCTATAGCCAAAGAACGCCAAACGACTGCAGAAGAGATTGCCACAGCTACTTGGCAAAACGCACACCGATTTTTTAAGATTAAGGAGTCTGAGAGTGAAAACCATTAAAGAAGTGATCGTAGTCGAGGGAAAAGACGATACCAAACAAATTGCCAAAGCAGTCAACGCTGACACGATTGAAACCCGTGGCTCGGCAGTACCGGAAGAAACCTTAGATCTGATTGCCGAAGTTGCTAAGAAGCGCGGCATCATCATTTTTACCGATCCTGATTTTTCCGGTGAAAAGATTCGCAAAATTGTGGCCGAAGTTGTGCCTAATGCCAAGCACGCTTTCTTACCCAAAGCGGAGGGCGTTCCAACCAAAGCTGGTGGGTCGCTGGGCGTAGAACATGCCAGCCCAGAAGCAATTCGCGAAGCCTTAGCCCACGTCTATACTGAAGGCGATTCAACCGTGGAAAACATTAGCCAAGCCGATTTGATTCACGCCCGTCTAGTTGGCGGCCCGGCAGCTAAAGCCCGCCGTGAAGCCTTAGGCGAGTTGCTACGAATCGGTTACGTGAACGGCAAACAACTGAAAAAGCGACTGCAGATGTTTCAGATCAGTTCAGAGACATTTTGGCAGGCTATCAAACAGATTGACCAAGAGGAGGATGAACGCCAATGAGTAATACACCATTGATTGCCAGTCCAGCTCGGACGCAGGCGATTATCAACCGTTATGGGTTAAACATTAAAAAGAGCCTAGGACAAAATTTTTTAACCGATATTAATATTTTGGAGCACATTGTTCAGGCTGCCGAACTATCTGAGAAAGATAACGTGATCGAAATTGGCCCAGGAATTGGTGGATTGACGGAATTCTTAGCTCAAAACAGCCATCATGTCCTAGCATTTGAAATTGATGAGCAGTTAGTCCCAATTTTGGGTGAAACCTTATCGCAGTACGACAATATTACGATTCTCAATCAGGATATCTTGAAGGCTAACCTCCCCAAGGTCATCAAGGAGAATTTTGACCAAGACCGGCCGTTAAAATTAGTCGCTAATTTACCTTATTACATCACGACGCCGATTTTGATGAACGTGCTGCAAAGCGGTATTCAGTTCGATTCAATTACGGTCATGATGCAAAAGGAAGTGGCTGACCGGCTGGTTGCCGTTCCTGGGACTAAAGCGTATGGCTCGCTGTCCATTGCGGTGCAGTATCGAACGGACGCGCAAGTGGCCTTTACAGTACCGCGGACAGCTTTTATCCCGCAGCCTAACGTTGATTCAGCCATTGTGACTATGACGAAACGGGCACCCTTTGATCCGGCACCGTTTGATGAAAAAGCCTTTTCCAAATTTGTGAAGGGTAGTTTCATGCACCGGCGCAAGAGCTTTTGGAATAATCTGTGCGCTATTTTTGGTAAGGATCAGGACGTTAAGGACCGCATTACTAACGTGTTAAACAAGGTGAAGATTTCGCCACAAATTCGTGCTGAAAGACTGACCATTGAGCAGTTTATCGTGCTGGTTAACGCTCTGCATGAAGAGGGTTTGCTTTAGAATCAGGCGGTTGAATTTGGCCAACAGTGTTTTGAGCCGGTAAAATCCTGTCGTGAAAGGATTTAAATCTCATTTTTCATAATAAAATACTTGTTGTAAATAAAGTGTTGTGGTATAATTTGACTTTTTTGTGAAACGATGTTAAAATGTTTCACACAAGGGGTGAGGTCATGCCAACAAGTTTAGCAACTATTAAGGACCGGCTTTCAACGCATATTGGTCAAGAGCTTATGGTCGTCGCCCAGGCAGGGCGCAAAAAGACAACGGAACGACACGGAATTCTAAAGGAAACTTATCCGGCCGTCTTCGTTGTGGATCTGGACCAAGATGAAAATTCATTCGAACGCGTTTCCTATAGTTATACTGATATCCTAACTCAGAATATTCAGGTTAACTTCGGTGACGAAGGTGAGGATGACAATCAGTAAAAACGGGCCTTTGAGGCCTTTTTTTATACATAAATTAACCACTAAAGGCGAAAAATTGTCCTTAGTGGTTTTTTTGTTCCGCCAAATGAGTTCAAGAGCGTTATTATAGATGGGTAAGCTATAACCAATTCTAATTCTGGGGGGAATTTTTAAATGAAACATTTAGGGATCGTTACAAGTGCCGTGGTTGGTACGCTTGCCTTATTCGGTGCTGGTATGACTGCCAATGCGGCGTCATATACGCAAAGAAGTAACGCGATTACGCAGTATTCTTCAGGGAGTCTGCGCACTGTGGACAATAAAGCAACGGGATTTGTTAAGGCCGGCAATTATGCTGGTGGTTCGGGTATCAGTAACACGATTAAAAGTGTCAGTGGTAACCAGAAATGGACGTTGAAAACGAAGTATGTCTTTCCCCGTGCTGACGCCGCAAAGAACAGTGACAAGTACGATATGACTAATCCGCAGTCATCTGCTTATGATGGCGGTCATTATCTGTACGTTGTTTACCAGCCGCATTACGCAGCAGGAATGAAAAATAAGGGCTTTGTTGTCCGTTATGATTTGAACAAATTGGGCAAGATGTCACTTGAGAAACAGCAAGGTTTATTAGATAGCAAGTCTGGTAGTTCTGCTGTTAAAGTCGGTGGTATCTTCACTACTGGTCATGGCCAATCATTAGCCTATGACAAGAAGAGTAAATCACTTTATATGTGGCGTGATACAACCATGAGTGCCACCCGTGAGTCGACTCTGCAACGGATCAGCACCTCATCATTAACACCCAATAAAGCCATTACGTTCCATATGTCAAACCACGGGGCTAATGTTCCCGGTGGCCATGATCTAACCTTTGATCACAGTGGTAACGCCTTTTACTGGACCGTTTCTGGTTCCAGAGTAAAAGTCTACAAAGGGACAATTGGGTCTAAGTCAGTTCATTTCCGGCTAACCAAGCAATTATTCGACCATCGTCCTGGTACTCATGAACAAGCTATGGGCTACAACGGTCACAACGGTCGGCTTTACCTAGTTGCCGACGATTCTATTACCAGTTTCCCAGCTAAGAAGCTGAATGGAAATGGTTCATTAAAGGCCAGCGACTTTAAGTACACAAAGTTTAATTCCCACCGTGAATTTGAATCATTGAACTTTGATAACGGCGGTCACGGCTTGCTGATGAGCAACCGGGATCCTGAAATTCTGCGGAGTACGACAGCTTATTAAAAATTATTGATTAGCAATTTAAGTGATCCCCACTAGGAACTATTTTCTAGTGGGGATTTTTTGGTTGGTGCATTTTGACTGCTTTATAGCCTAATCGGGTGAAAGAGGGGCAGAGACTTGCACCTAACGAAAAACGAGTATAAATTCCAAGACCAGAATTTACACCCGTTCTTCGTTAGGCTCCAGTCTCTTAACACCCCTCTTTCACACCTTGTTTATTTCGAGTATAATATCCCTAATAACACAACTTAAGGGAGCAGTAACTTATAAGTAAACGATTCTGACTGAAGTGTAGGTGATCAAAATTTGATAATAGTGGAAAAGGCAGCGGCCAAAGTGAACCTGGGCCTCGATACACCGTTTCGCCATGCTGATGGGCAGCCTGAGTGGAACATGGTGATGACCTCCATTGATCTCGCAGACTACGTTGAAGTCCGTTCAACCGGATCAAGACAGATCGTGGTCTCGTCTAACTCTGGCTTTTTGCCTAATGATCAGCGTAATCTCGCGTTTCAAGCGGCTTCATTGCTTCAGCGTACGTTTAAGGTTAACCATGGCGCACACATTAAGATTCAAAAAAACATCCCGGTGGCAGCCGGGTTAGGTGGCGGGTCCTCGGATGCAGCTGCCGTATTGCGGGCGTTAAACCGGCTGTGGGATATTCAGCTGCCAATCGAGGAACTGGCTAAATTAAGTCTAAAAGTGGATTCGGATGTGCCGTACTGCGTTTATAGCAGAACTGCCCATGTGACTGGGCTAGGTGAGCAAGTTGATGTATTGGACCCAGCGCTAAAACCAGTTTGGATCGTTTTGGCTAAACCCAACGTCAGCGTATCCACGCCCAGTATTATTCGCCAGATCAACTATGATGGCCTAGCACACCCCAATATTGACGGCGTGCTGGATGCGATTGCTGCTGGTGATCACCATCAGTTACTGGCTAGTATGGGTAATGCATTGGAACCCATTTCGGTGCATCGGTACCCAGAAATTCAGCAAATCAAAGAACGAATGCAGGGCTACGGGGCCGAGACGGCCGTGATGAGCGGTACTGGGCCCACCGTATTTTCAGTGTTTAATAAGGAATCCCGTGCTCAGCGGGTCTTTAACAGTATCCGTGGGTTCTGTCCCGAAGCTTATCTTGTCCGCTCATTATAAGGAGGCAACCAGTTTGTCTAAATGGATTAAAATTTCAGCTGCAGCGTTAGCTACTGGGGTAACGGCTGCAGTGGCGGCTAGTGTGGCGGTCTACCATAATTTGACGCACATTAGTGATTCTGAAAAGGAAAAGGGCCACCATAAGGCAGTGTCAGAGAATACGGCGACCGATAACGTTTGGTACCTCAAACAGCCCATTCAAGAATGGCGCCAGACAACGCCGGATGGGCTAACGTTGCGGGCCAGTTACATTCCGGCAGCTGAGGAAAGCCAGCGCGCCGTAATTTTGGCTCATGGTATCAATCATGCCAGAGAACAAATGATTCCGTTGGCCCGGTTATTTCATGACCATGGCTATAACGTGCTGATGCCAGACGCCCGGGCGCAGGGTGAAAGCGATGGCCACCGAATCGGCTTTGGCTGGCCAGACCGCAAAGATTATTTGCGCTGGATCAACAAGGTGGTTTCGGAGTTAGGCCCGAACGTCAAAATTGTTTTAATGGGCTTTAGCATGGGGGCAGCCACCGTTCTGGCAACGGCTGGCGAACACTTACCGCAAAACGTGAAGGCCGTGGTGGCTGATTCAGGGTTTGCTTCCATTTATCAAATGGCCAAGACCACGTTACGGCGTGATTATCATCTACCAGCGAACCCCATCGTGCCAATTGCTGATTGGCTGGCCCGTTTTCGAACCGGTTCGAGGTTGAGTCAGGAACGGGTGGATGACCAGCTTAAGCACGCAATGGTCCCAATACTGATCATTCATGGTGAAGCGGATCAGGTGGTCCCCGTTAAGCATGCGAAAGCTTTGTACGATGCTATTGCCGGACCCAAAGAAGCTTACATTGTCCCCAACGCCCAGCATATTCAAGCCTATGCCCATGATCCAAAGCGTTATCAGCAAGTACTGACGGACTTTTTAGAGCAGTATCTTTAAAATAGATTGACTTCTTTACAGAAACCTTTACAATAAAATAGTAACCATTACCATTTACAGTAAATTAAAAAGCACATCAAGGTGCTTTTTTTGTTGAGGAGCTTTTATGACTGAATCGATATTGCAATTAAAACATTTATCCTTCGCCTTTCCTGATAAGCAAGTTTTAAACGATTTGAGCTACGATTTGAAACGTGGCGATTTTTTAAGTATTGTTGGTGAAAATGGTGTGGGGAAGACCACGTTGATGCGGTTGGTCTTACAAGAGCTGAAGCCAACCAGTGGCACCCTAGAATTTTTGCCGAACCGGCAAGCCGTGCCAGTGGGCTACGTACCGCAGTTTCGCAACGTGGATGCAGAATATCCCCTGAGTATTCAAGACTTTGTGGGCTTGAACTTTGCCAAAATAGGGCTGCCGTGGTTAACGGCTAAGGAACGGCGCCGCGTGAATGAAATCTTGACCGAAACCAAACTCTTTGATATCCGTCGTCGGCCGTTGGGACAAGCATCTGGTGGTGAGAAGCAGAAGGCTTATCTAGCGCAAGCCTTGCTTGACCGGCCAAGACTGCTGATTCTCGATGAATCAACTGCCAGTCTGGATCCAATCGCCAAAACGGAATTATTAGATTTGGTCAAGCAGATCAATGAACAGCAACAGCTTACCGTGATCTTTGTGACTCACGACATCCCGTTAGCCCGTCGTTACGGTGACCATTACCTGTTTTTGAGTCCCGGTCATTATGAAGCGGGCAATATTTCAGAGTTAACCAACGAGAAAGTAGGCGCGATGAATAATGCTTAGTTATCCGTTTATGCAAAATGCCTACATGGCTGGCACCTTGATTGCGATTATTTCGGGTATTATGGGCGTTTTCGTGATTGCCCGTAACATGTCTTTTCTAACTCATACCTTATCCGAAATTGGATTTGCCGGTGCCGCTTTTGGCATCTTTATGGGCTGGCAGCCGTTAAACGGGATGCTGCTGTTTACCACCATCAGTTCCATTGGCGTTGGTGAATTGGGTGCCAAATCGTCGCGCCGTGAAAACTCCATTACGGCGATTTCGGCTTTAGCAATCGGCCTAGGAATCTTATTCTTATCACTAGCAGACAGTAATGCCAGCTATGCGACCGGCATTTTATTTGGGAGTGTGATCGGCATCAGCCGGGCCAACGTCGTCCAAATGATGATCCTGTCAATTTCGGTGCTGGTGGTCGTGGTGGTCATTTACCGTTATTTAAAATTTGATTCATTTGATCCAATCGGGGCTCAGGTTAAGGGGTTATGGACCCGAACCTTGTCCGTGATCTTCTTAGTCCTGCTGGCCTTTTCAGTAAGTGTTGCCGCGCAGATTGTCGGGTCGTTACTGATCTTTATTCTGCTAACGCTACCGGCTGCTGCAGCGAAGTATTTTGCCCATACGGTGGGGATGATGATCAGTGTCGCCGTGGTGTTCTCTCTGATTGGTGTTTGGTTGGGCCTTTACCTCAGTTACGTAACTAATTGGCCCGTCAGTTTCTTCATCGCAGTGATTGAAGTGCTCTTTTACTTCAGTGCACTGGTTTATCAACGCATTCGAGCCTAGATTAAAAGTCTCAGTACAGTGTTAGAGCTGTTAC
The DNA here is from genome assembly GCF_005405185.1 of Secundilactobacillus hailunensis. Lineage (GTDB taxonomy): Bacteria > Bacillota > Bacilli > Lactobacillales > Lactobacillaceae > Secundilactobacillus > Secundilactobacillus hailunensis. The sequence continues at coordinate 29,078 of NZ_BJDO01000017.1, read as the reverse complement.
TGGGGCTTTTTTAGTTATAATGATATCTTAATAAGCGTATCCGTATATCTGGGGGTTACGTTTACAAGTAAAAGGAATAAACTTCACAGGTTTGTTAATAAAATCATGAGATTCAACGAATCTGTTCCTTAAACCCGAACATTTATGCTAGAATAATAATATTAAATATGCTGTTAAATGACATGGAGGAAACCAAAGTGAAAGTAAGAAGAAGCGACCGGTTGATTGATATGACCCGGTATCTTTTAGAGCGGCCTCATCGATTAGTGTCGCTGACCTTTTTTTCGGAACGTTATGGATCAGCCAAGTCTTCGATCAGTGAGGACCTCACGATCTTAAAACGAACGCTGAAGTTTCGGGGAACTGGTCTGTTAGAAACGGTACCCGGAGCAGCTGGCGGGGCACGGTTTATTCCGTATATCCCCGAAAAAGAAGCGACTGAGTTTGTTGATGGCGTCATTGAATCGCTGTCTGAAGCAGATCGATTCTTACCCGGCGGTTACGTGTACATGTCAGATCTACTGGGTCGGCCGAATGTTTTACGGCAGGTCGGTCGGCTGATTGCCACCCAGTATTTAGCAGACCAAGTCGACACCGTTTTGACGGTAGCAACTAAGGGCATTCCGATTGCGCAAAGCATTTCGGATTATTTAAACGTGCCGTTTGTGATTGCCAGGCACGATTCTCAGATTACTGAGGGGTCCACTGTCAGTGTGAACTACGTCTCCGGCTCCAGTAGCCGAATCGAAAAAATGGCCCTGTCTAAACGCAGCCTAGCGCCTGATTCACGAGTTTTAATCGTGGATGATTTCATGAAGGGCGGCGGCACTGTCGGTGGTATGCAGTCACTGGTCAAAGAATTTGATGCCAAAGTAGCTGGTGTGGCCGTTTTTGCTGAAGGCAGTTTTGCGGGTGAACGACGTGTGCCGGATTATACGTCACTGCTTAAGATTCACGCGACCAACGATCACGTGGAGGTCACCCCTGGAAATTTTGCTGAACAAATATATACACCAGAGCGACTTGCCCAATTCGTCGATTAAAATAAAAAAATGAGTTTCATTATTAAAATTAAGGAGTTCGTCTAAATGAGTACTAGAAATACGATTATTCTCGCTGCTGGTAAGGGCACCCGGATGAAGTCAAAATTGTACAAGGTCTTACACAAGGTTTGCGGTCGTTCAATGGTGGATCACGTGTTGACCCAAGTTGAAAAAACGCACATGGATCAAATCGTCACCGTTGTCGGCTATGGTGCCGAACAAGTAGAAGAGACGTTGGGGGACCGGACCAAGTATGTCCTGCAAAAGCAGCAACTAGGGACTGGTCACGCCGTTTTACAGACGGAACCGCTGTTGAAGGATCAAGAGGGGACCACCTTAGTAGTAAGTGGTGATACGCCATTATTTAAGGCTGAGACCTTTGAAAAATTATTCAAATATCACGAAGCCAAAAAGGCGGTTGCCACGATTTTAACGTCCAAGGCACCAGACCCAACCGGTTACGGCCGAATCGTGCGCAACGATATTGGCATCGTTGAAAAAATTGTGGAACAAAAAGATGCCACGAAGCAGGAACAAGAGATCGACGAAATCAATACCGGCGTTTACGTTTTTGACAATAAGGCCCTTTTTGCTGCGCTGCATAAGATTTCTAACCACAACGCACAGGGGGAATATTACCTGACGGATGTCATTGAAATCTTGAAGGCGCAAGGTGACATTGTGGCGGCTTACCGGATGCCTTCATTTGAAGAATCCATGGGGGTTAATGACCGTGTGGCCTTGTCCAAAGCCACTAAGGTGATGCAACGCCGGATCAACGAATATCACATGAACAATGGTGTGACCCTGATCAATCCTGAAGATACGTATATCGATGTTAATATTAAAATCGGTTCTGATACCATCATTGAACCCGGTGTTTTGCTGAAGGGCAAGACGGTTATTGGTGATAATTGTTACATTGGGGCTCACTCAGAGTTGCATGATACCGTGTTACATGATAATGTGACGGTGACGTCTTCTTACTTAGAAGATTCCGAGATGGAAGATGGCAGTAATATTGGACCAATGAGCCATCTACGCCCAGAATCACACATTGGCAAAAACGTGCATTTAGGTAATTTCGTGGAAGTTAAAAAGGCAACGATTGATGAAGGCACTAAGGTCGGTCATTTAACGTATGTCGGCAACGCACATTTAGGCAAACGCATTAACGTTGGTTGCGGTGTGATCTTTGTCAACTATGACGGTGCGCATAAGCATGAGACCACGGTTGGCGATGACGCCTTTATCGGGAGCAATTCGAATTTGATCGCCCCATTAACGGTGGCTGACCATGCCTTTATTGCTGCTGGTTCAACCATTACGGATGAAGTGAAGCAGTACGATATGGCGATTGCCCGTTCACGGCAGACTAATAAGCCAGGGTATTTCAAAAAGTTGCCATACGACCCAGAAAAGTAATGTACTCAATTTGTGAGTTAGTGTAAACTGTATCTAGAAATTAGCCATTGGAGGATCCCATGTCAGAGAAATATAATGACCCAAAGTTGAAGATCTTTGCGTTAAATTCCAACAAACCCCTTGCTCAGCGTATTGCTGATGAAGTCGGTGTCGAACTTGGAAAAACATCAGTTGACCGTTTTAGTGACGGTGAGATCCGGATCAACATTGAAGAAAGCATTCGTGGCTGCCACGTTTTTGTGATTCAATCGACTTCCGCTCCTGTCAATGATAATTTAATGGAATTATTGATTATGGTGGACGCGCTTCGTCGTGCCAGTGCTGCAACGATTAATGTCGTTATTCCATACTACGGTTACGCCCGTCAAGACCGTAAAGCACGGTCTCGCGAACCAATTACAGCTAAGTTAGTTGCTAACATGTTGGAAAAGGCTGGTATCAGCCGAGTAGTCGCACTGGACTTACACGCTGCGCAAATTCAAGGATTCTTTGATGTCCCAGTTGATCATTTGATGGGTGCGCCATTATTGGCAGATTACTTTATTAACCACGGCATTGATAAGAATGCAGTTGTTGTTTCCCCTGATCATGGTGGTGTTAGTCGTGCCCGGGCACTGGCCGAATTCTTGAAGGCGCCAATTGCCATTATTGATAAGCGCCGGCCAAGAGCCAACGTTGCTGAAATCATGAACATTATTGGTGATGTGAAGGGCAAACACTGCATCATGATCGATGACATGATCGATACGGCTGGTACCATTACCTTAGGTGCACAGGCTTTGAAGGATGCGGGTGCGACTGACGTGTACGCCAGTGCAACTCACCCCGTACTTTCGGGTCCTGCAATTGAACGGATTAAAAATTCAGCGATCAAGCAGCTGATCGTTACTGATTCGATTCAATTACCAAAAGAAAAGCAAATTGATAAAATTACCCAGATTTCCGTTGGTCCGCTGATTGGTGATGCCATTATCCGAATTCACGAAAACCGGCCAGTTAGTCCGCTATTTAACAACCGTTTTCACGTTGATAACTAAATGAACCATTAAGCCGCAGCCGTCTTTTGATGGTTGCGGTTTTTTGACCGATTTTAGAGCTTGGTAACGGGTGTAGCAAAAAAATAAAGTCATAAAGTTTGTGGCAGCGACTGTAAGTCTGTACAATATAAGATGCTAATGAAACCGAATTCATTTTAAGGAGTGATCAATTTGACAGATCGTTTAAAGAATAAAGTTGCTATCATTACCGGTGGCGTTGCTGGTATCGGCTTAGGAATTGCTGAATGTTATATCAGGGAAGGTGCCAACGTGGTGCTAACTGCTAACCATAACGTTGACGGTGGGAAAAAGGCCGTGGCAAAATTTGGTGATGACCGGGCTTTATTCGTGCAACAAGACGTCTCCAAAGAAGCTGATTGGCAGAAGGTAATCGATGCGACTGTCTCCAAGTTCGGTAAACTGGATATTTTGGTCAATAACGCTGGGGTTGGTGGCGATGGTAAACCGATCGAAGATAAACCGTTGGCTGACTGGCAGCAGGTGATCGATATCAATTTAACCGGTAACTTTCTGGGTATAAAAGCCGGCATTAACGCCATGAAGCAGACTAACAATGCGACTGGTTCCATTATTAATGTGTCCTCGGTTGCCGGCCTAGTTGGCTTGCCAATGGCGCCCGATTATTCCGCTAGCAAGGGTGGTACCCGGCTGTTGACCCGGGCAGTTGCCTCATCATTAGCACGGCGCGGCATCAAAATCCGGGTCAATTCAGTGCATCCCGGCTGGATCGATACGAATATTGTGCCAGATGATGCTAAAGCCCAGATCTTGCAGACCATTCCCGCTGGTCATTTGGGTGAACCCAAAGATATCGGTGAAATTTGTGTTTACCTTGGCAGTGATGAATCCAAGTACGCTATCGGCGGTGAATTTACCGTTGACGGTGGTGTGAGAGCTTAAAAATTGAATTAACGGACAGTGTAAAAAGTATCAGAATAAACAACACCATTTTTCAGCGATCATTTTGGCTGAAAAATGGTGTTGTTTTTTGATGTTAGTGTCGAATTTAGCAGCGTTAACGTATCTTGACTAGTGTTAATTAGCGTTAAATAGCGCAATTAACACTAAAAAAGTGCATAATAACCTTGAAAGTATGGCAGGTAAGATTATTGAAATGACGCACGGTATTATTAAATACAAATCAATAGTTGACATTTATCAATTATAGTTTATAATCACCTTTACGATATGGAGGTACTAATATGCTAGAACTTAAACATTTAAAAAAATATTACCATGTTGGCGATACTGTTACCAAAGCGCTAGATGACGTTTCAGTTGCGTTTCGGAAACAGGAGTTTGTCGCTATCTTGGGCCCCAGCGGTTCTGGGAAAACGACTTTGCTGAATAACATTGGTGGCCTGGATGTATACGATTCCGGCGACTTAATTATTAAAGGAAAATCAACCAAGCAATTTAAAGCTTCAGATTGGGATGCTTATCGGAATAATTCCGTTGGGTTTATTTTTCAAAGCTACAACCTAATTGGTCACCTGGGAATTATTGACAATGTCGAATTAGGGATGACGTTGAGTGGTGTTTCCAGTGCGGAGAAAAAGCAGCGCGCGATAACGGCCTTGAAGCGTGTTGGCCTAGAAGAACATATGTATAAGAAGACTAATCAGCTTTCTGGTGGCCAGATGCAACGGGTGGCCATTGCCCGAGCCATTGCCAACGATCCGGAAATCTTGCTGTGTGATGAACCAACTGGTGCTTTGGATACGGAAACCAGCCAAGAGATCATGCAGATCATTAAGGACCTTTCTAAAGAACGATTAGTTATTATGGTCACTCATAATCCTGATCTGGCTGATCAATATGCTGATCGCATTATTCGGTTCGCTGACGGTAAAATTAAGGCCGACAGTCGACCGTATGACGAGCAGGAAGAAAAGCAGAAGTTCTCGCTTAAAAAAACTAAAATGACTTATTGGACGGCCCTTAAGCTGTCGTATACCAACATTCGAACTAAGAAGGGGCGAACATTCTTAACGGCCTTCGCATCCAGTATTGGCATTATTGGGATTGCTATTGTGTTATCACTTTCCAACGGGTTTCAAAAACAGATCGATAAAACTCAGTCTAATACGTTAGCCCAGTATCCCGTGACGATTTCACAGATGGCATCGCAGAGTACGGGAAATAACGGTGATAAAACCGAGCATTTCTCCAAGGATAAAGCGGTGATTGCTGAGATGAGCGAAGCTGATAAATCGCAGCATACCAATAAAATCTCGCAGAAATATATTGATTACGTTAAGAACTTAAATCCAAAGTATGGCCGAAATATTGGTTACACCTACACCACTGGGATGAATTTATTACGCAACGTGAACGGTAAAATCAAGCCGGTTCAATTGTCTAATCAAGATCAGAAAAAAGCCGGCGCACCTAACGTTTCCAGTATGATGGCTAGCTCCGCGGGGATTGGCGTTTCTTCTTACCCAACTGATAATAAAGGTAATGTCAGTTTTTTGCACACCCACTTTAGGGCTTTGGCTGGTCACTTTCCAAGCAAAGCAACGGATGTCGTGCTGGTTGTCAATAAGGATAATTCAACAAACGTTAACGCGTTAAAGAATTTAGGCTTTAATGTTAAAGATGGTCAGAAAGTCAACTTCAATAAAATTGTTGGTACTACTTTCAAGACCGTGAATAACAATGCCTATTATACGCAGAGAATGGGCATGTATTTGCCCAACACTAACTACCGGTCGATGTATAACAATACCAGCAATAAAACACTGAAAGTAGTGGGCGTATTGCGGGTCAAGTCCGCGAATGAAGAGAACATTTTAGCCCCCGGATTCGTCTACAGTGATCGGTTGACCAAATCGATTGTTGCTCAAAATACGAATTCACAAATTGTGAAGGCACAAAGGGCAAGTTCACGAAATGTCATGACTGGCCAGACCTTGAACGGCAGTACGGATAAAGATCAAGTGGTAAATGCATTGGGTGGCTCTAAAATGCCATCAAGTATCATGATTTACCCAAATACCTTCCAGAATAAAGATCAAGTGCTTAAATACTTGGATGGTTACAATCAAGGTAAATCAAAGTCCAATAAAATCATTTATACGGATATGGCGGGTTCAGTTTCCAAACTGACCGGTGGCTTGATGAATGCCATTACCTACGTGCTGATTGCGTTTGCTGCAATCTCGCTGGTTACCAGTATGATCATGATCAGTATCATTACCTACACTTCAGTACTTGAACGAACCAAAGAAATTGGGGTTTTGAAAGCCTTAGGTGCGCGTAAGAAGGATATTACCCGGGTCTTTGATGCTGAAACTGCGATTTTAGGGGTGGCCTCTGGGGTGATCGGTATCGTGGTTGCTTGGGCAGCTACTTTCCCAATCAATTCGGTAATCAAGAGCTTAACTAATCTTAGTAACGTTGCCCAGCTTAGTCCGTGGGCAGGGCTGATCTTAATTATTATTAGTACGGTTCTGACGATTTTAGGCGGTCATATTCCAGCCCGAATGGCTTCTAAGAAGGATGCTGCAACGGCATTACGTAGTGAATAAAGTAGTTATCTGATATAAAAGACTGACCAGTACTTGGTTTATTTCTATGTACTGGTCAGTCTTTTTGAATTCAGCCGAATTTTAAAAGCTCTTGCACAGTTACTGAATCTCAACTATGCTAGAGCACAATAACTGTTGAATAGGTGAGTTGAAGTGAAAAGTGTAAAACGATATCGGTGGGCAATACTGACCCTAGCAGTCATTGTTGTGGTGGGACTATTAGTGGCACCATGGCAGTCGCTATTGGTGGTCGCTAATGCCTGGTTTATGCTGGGCCTCGTTTTTTTGATGGGGGCTGCGTTTTTTGTGTTAGAGAAAGGTCATTTATTTGCCGGGTGGCGGAGACGTCGACACAAGGGAGAAGACCCATTACCAGAAGAAAAGGTGCCCGTACGAGAAGTTGGCCGGCTTAAAAATGGGCCAATCGTGGTGAATAAGTATGCTTGGTTTTGTTTGATCAACGCCATTGGACTCATCGTATTGGGAATTGTTTTTACAATGTGAAGACGAAAAAGAAGGCTCATCATCCGCGGTTATTGTGATGATGAGTCTTCTTTATTTGTAAGTGCGTTTTTTAATTATTAAAGCGCAAACTTTTCGATGGCATAAGCGACGCCATCTTCTTCGTTAGTTTTGGTAATGAACTGGGCGTTTGCCTTCAATTCATCAATCCCGTTACCCATGGCAACACCAGTACCAGCGTATTTGACCATGGTCAGATCATTGCCTTGATCACCAAGGGCCATCACTTCGTCTGAGGTAATGCCTAACTTAGTGGCGAGTTCAGCAATGGCATTTCCCTTGCTGGCGTTTTTATTCATGGCTTCAAAGAAGTAGGGTTCACTTTGGACCACGTAAAAACGGTCTTTTAGTTCTTGGGGGAAATTCTTAATGAATTCGGACAATAATTTAGGATCATCAATAAACATCCCCTTTGAAATGGTGAGTTTATTCGTGATTTCTTCAGGCGTCCGGTAGCGAATCGGCATCTTAACGATGAACGATTCTGCAATCGTGTAGGGGCTGATGTCGCGGTTAGCCGTGTAAATGTAGTTCAAAGTTTCCATATGGAAATGAATATTAGATTTACGGGCCCATGTTTCGAGGTCGATGTAGTCTTCTAAAGTGATATTGTGGCTGACAATTGGGGTACCCGAAATCGTTTGTGCCAAACTACCGTTGAACGTTACCACGTATTCGTTGTCGCCGCTAAGATTCAGTGGTTCAAGGTATTGCTGAACACCAGTGATGGGCCGACCAGTACATAAGACGACCTTGATGCCCTTTTGTCTGGCCTTGGCGATTGTGTCAATCGTGTGTTGGGTCAACTGTTTTTGGTCGTTGACTAAAGTACCATCGATGTCGATTGCGATAAGTTTGATTGCCATGAGTATGCTCCTTAATTAATTAAATGATATAGTCATTGTGCAGATGGGTCTGAAAGGCTTTGTAAATAGGGTCGAAAAGTTCGACGTTGTCTTGCTTAGAAGACAACATTTCTTTGGGGAAGAAGAACCGTTGATCACCTGAAAATTTGCCACTAATGGCATTGACCAGCGCGCTAACAGTGGATAGTTCGATGAGCTGACCATCGGCTTGCATCAGTTCAATCTGTGCTGTAGGCTTTTCGTACGCGTCGTAAGGCAGGTCATAGCTGTCGTTGATTGCCGTATAGTAAGTGGAATTGAAACCGGCTTTTTCAATCAATTGGCGTAGTTCAGGAATGATTGATTTGGTCTTTTCATCGAATTTGACGGATTTTAGTGGTTTACGATCCAAAAAGCGGTGCGCTAGATCGGCTAAAATGGGATCACTAGATTGGCGCCAGTGCGCAAAGTAAGTGGTCAGTGTGCCATCATCTAACAAGAGGTAATCCTCTAAGTTAAATTCGTGGTTAAAAAATGGAAATAGCAGGTAAGGCGCAGCTGGTTCGTTTCGGTTGCTAGCTGATTCGTAATCCTCTTTTGCCCGTTTCAGCAGATGATTTAAGATAACTTCCATTGAGCGAGAAACCGGGTGAAAGTAAATTTGCTGATACATTTGAAAGCGACTGACGATGTAGTCTTCGACCGCGTGCATCCCGCTGATTTCAAAGCAGATACCATCCTTGTAGGGCCGCATGACTCGCAAAATCCGGGTCAGATCAAAGGTACCGTACTTAGTCCCCGTATGATAAGCATCCCGCAGCAGGTAATCCATCCGGTCAGCGTCAATTTGACTGGAGATCATTTGCACGACTTGCGGGTTCGGGTAGGTCTTTTGAATCACAGATGCCACTTGGGCGGGAAACTCTGGGCTGACACGGCGAAGCACTTGGTTAACCTCAGTCGTAGGCGACGTGATGATCTCAGCCGTGATTGCTTCATGGTCGGTTTTAAAAATGTGCTCAAAGGTATGACTGTACGGTCCGTGTCCAATATCATGTAACAGGGCAGCGCACAGGGCAACTAAGCGCTCATTATCGTCCCAGAGGCCATCGCCCGGTGTTTTTGTCGGGTAATTGCGTTGAAAGTTATCGCAGATGCGCCGGGTAATTTCGTAAACCCCCAGTGAGTGAGTAAACCTAGTATGCTCAGCACCATGAAAGACTAACGATGCGGTGCCTAACTGTTTAATCCGGCGCAGTCGCTGAAATTCCTTGGTGTTGATCAGATCTAAAATGATTCGGTGCTGAATATAGATATAGTTATGAACGGGGTCGCGGAAAACTTTTTCGCGGGGCAACCGTTCTGCTCGATATGGCAATGTCGACGCTCCCTCCTTAAGGTTTAAATACTAAGCTGTCGTTTTTGCATCTTAGCGAGTTCTTTGTTATAAGTTTTTCGAAATGCCGGTGACTGGGTGCTGGTCATCAGGGTGTCGCTATCCAGTTGGATACCCTGAGCCTGATACGCAGCTAACATCGCCCCTTTGACTGCATCGAGGGTGAGCGGCTGGTGCAGGGCGTCGGCCACGTTGATCATGGTATCTGGCCAGACTTCTGGGAAGCCCAGTTCATTGGTATGACCAGCTAAGCCGGCATCGTAAAATTCACGCACTAATGACCCGCGAAAGATTTGATCACCTAAGATGCTGATGTAAGCCATCACCACCAGTGCTTTAGTACTGCGCCGCTGGGAGATACCAGCAATCTTTTTGCCATTGACGCTGAGATCGTAATCACCAGGACAATAGGAATGGGCAACCTCATGATTCTCAATTGAAAGGCTGGGAAAAGTCTGTTGCAGTAGTTGTTCCATGAGTTCGTAGCCGTCATCCACCGACAAATGTTGGCTAGCGGTTTGCGGAATAAACAGCGAGACGTTTAAGATACCGCCGTCACTGACCACTGCTAAACCACCCGAGTTACGGATGAAATGGTCGTAGCCGTTACTGGCAACGGTTTTTAAAGCAGCCGAAAGCTCTGGCAGGTGACGGTCCTTTAGACCGAGAATCAAAGTTGGCGGCAACGTCCAAAAATGCAGTAAGGCTTGGTTAGTGTCACCGCAAAGATCCAATAAGGCATTAGTCATACCAAAAGCGGCCAGTTTATTTTCACTGGTTAAAGGTGTATCAATTACTTGTAGAGATGAAAATAACGTTTGTTTTTTCATAATTTTCCTCATTGATTATAAGAACAGTTCTTTATTCATTATAACGGAAATCAAAGCATACGTCACTAATTTTGGACTAGCCCATTAATCTAGCTGGTCTGACTCGTGACAAAGGGGATGATACTGGCGTTTATCGGACTAGTTATCAGCTCAATACCAGCAGAGCTTAAGCGTGCAAATTCTTGGTTAAAAGCGTTATAATGAACACAGCGTATTAAAAATGGAAAGGAAGGGTTGCAATGGATGACTTGTCAACCAGCATTCCAGTTGGCATTCACTTAACGACTCATACCGTGCAGGATGGCCAAGCCTCTGATTATGCAATTGATGTCGAAGGCCAGATCGTTCAAATCGGCGAGACAATTTATTTACGGTATCAGGAGCCAGAGTCTGATAACGAAGACGAAGATAGTAACGTACCGGTGACCATTAAATTTTTGCCTAACGGTGACGTCACGTTGACCCGTAACGGCACTAACCGGTTACGGATGCACTTTAGTGCGGGCAAACGGATTCGGGCAACGTACCGGACACCGTATGGATTGGTGCCAGTTGAAACGGTAACACCGCAGTTGCGAGTAGGGTTTCATGAACGTCCATTTGGCGGTTCAGCAGCAATTGACTACCTCCTTTATGCGGGTGAACAATTATTAGGAAATTACAAGATTCGATTGCAATTTACGGTTTAATCGAGTATAGTATTTCGTAGACTGTGAGAAGGGACGTGCACCAGTTTGGAATTAAAAGTCTTAGAAGGCCAAAATAAAAACGAATTATCGATGATTGAAGTAGCTCACGCCATTTTATCAGAACGTGGGGATGCCATGTCGTTTGTTGACTTAGCCAATGAGGTTCAGGCATACCTGGGTGACTCAGATAAAGAGATTCGTGAGCGGCTTTCTCAATTCTATACTGATTTGAACATTGATGGCAGTTTCATTTCGTTAGGTGATAACGTCTGGGGTTTACGGACCTGGTATCCCTTCGAATCAATCGATGAAGCAACGGTTGGTGCAGAAGAAGACGAAGATCATCCCAAGACGAAGAAACACAAGAAGGTTAATGCTTTCTTAGCTGATTCGGCCGATGATGATGACGTTATCGATTACGATGACGACGATCCTGAAGATCAAGACGACGTTGATGTCGATGATGACGATCTTGACGCTGACTACAATGATGATGACGATGATGACACCGACGATAACTCTAAAGAACTTGGTAAGTACAAGAATGATTTAGCAGATATCGATGACGGCGACGATGATGACGATGACGACTCCATGCCAGATGGTATTGAAGGTCAATTGTCAGAATTTAATGAAGATGATGATGACTTCGACGACTCGGATGACGACGACAAGTCAGGTAAATAGTTTGATGGACTCAGCCTATTAGCTGAGTTTTTTTGTGCCTTAATTTACACGGTTTTAAATTCTTAATGACTTTTGACTTGACGCAAAACTAACAACAAGGTATTATGTTTTTTGGGCACCTTACGAGCAATCGCAAGGTCAACGTTCGGAACAACCGCTCCCTATTCAATAGAATAGGGAGCTTTTTATTGGTTTACGATTGTTTTCCCTAAACTAATCTATGAGGAGTTATACAATGACCAAATATATTTTTGTAACCGGCGGGGTAGTTTCTTCACTTGGTAAAGGAATTGTCGCGGCATCTCTTGGACGCCTGCTTAAGAACCGTGGGTTAAATGTGACCATTCAAAAATTTGATCCTTACATTAACGTCGATCCTGGTACGATGAGTCCATATCAACATGGTGAAGTCTTCGTTACTAATGACGGGACTGAAACTGATTTGGACCTTGGTCACTATGAACGGTTCATTGACAATGACCTCAACAAGTATTCTAACGTCACGACTGGTAAGATCTACTCAGAAGTACTGGAAAAAGAACGTCACGGTGACTACCTTGGCGCAACGGTTCAAGTGATTCCACATATTACCGGCATGATTAAGGAAAAGATTATGCGGGCAGGGAAGACGCTCAACGCTGATATCGTCATCACCGAAATTGGTGGGACGGTTGGTGACATTGAGTCTCAGCCATTCCTAGAAGCTATTCGTCAGATGAAGGCTGAAGTTGGTGATGATAACGTTGTTTACATTCACACAACGTTAATTCCTTACCTACGTGCGGCTGGTGAAATGAAGACGAAGCCGACCCAACACAGTGTTCGTGAGTTACGAGGGTTAGGGATTCAGCCGAATATTTTAGTCGTCAGAACTGAAAAGCCAATTACGGATGCCATGCGTGATAAAATTGCGCTTTTCTGTGATGTGAAGCGCGAGGCCGTGGTGGAATCAATGGATGTTGATACCATTTATGAAGTGCCGTTGCGCCTGCAGAAGCAGGGCATGGATCAATTGGTCTTAGATCATTTGCACGTGCAGGCACCAGTTTCTGATATGTCTAAATGGTCAGTCATGATCAATAAAATCAATCATTTAAAGAAGACGATCACGATTGCTTTAGTTGGTAAATACGTGGCCCTTCAAGACGCTTACATTTCCGTGGCAGAAGCTCTGAAACACGCGGGTTATCCACTGGATGCGAAGATTGATCTGCACCTGATCGATGCTGAAAAAGTAACGCCGGAAAACGTGGCGGACACCTTAAAGGATGCCGATGGACTACTGGTTCCAGGTGGTTTTGGTGATCGCGGTATCGAAGGTATGATCACGGCCATTCAATACGCCCGTGAAAATAACGTGCCATTCTTAGGCATCTGCCTGGGAATGCAAATGGCCAGTGTGGAATTTGCCCGTCACGTCCTGGGTTACAAAGATGCTAACTCAACTGAAATGGACCCTAACACCACGCACAACGTGATTGACCTGATGGCTGATCAAACAGACGTGGAGGATATGGGCGGTACCCAACGACTGGGAGCCTATCCATGCAAGCTGAAGCCGAACACGGTTACAGCGGCGGCATACGATAATCAAGCCGAAATTTCAGAACGTCACCGTCATCGTTATGAATTCAATAATGCTTACCGTGATGAGATGAGTAAAAAGGGTTTGGTGTTCGCCGGAACTTCTCCTGACGATCATTTGGTTGAAGTCATTGAACTGCCAACCAACAAATTCTTTGTTGCTGCGCAATATCACCCAGAATTTCTTTCCCGTCCTAATCGGCCTGAAGGATTGTTCAAGGCATTTGTTGCGGCTGCTAATCATCAGCACGATGAAAAGTAGCGTATTTAAGCCACGCGGTCGACATGATTGCGTGGCTTTTTGCCGTTAATAAGACGTTTGCTTGTTATTTGGGATAATTTTCAATGACATTCGTGCTTCAAATATTACAATTTAAGGGAATCAGCAGTAAACTATTGTATTTTAACTGTTCATTATTTATCATTAGTTAAGACTGCAGCGAAGCACGATTTTATAGTAGAGGGAAATTATGTCATGAAAAAAATGATAATCCACGGTGGACAGCGCCTGTCAGGCAGCGTCAACATCGGTGGTGCTAAAAACAGTACGGTCGCACTAATACCAGCGGCAATCCTGGCAGATACACCAGTTAAATTTGATATGGTACCAGATATTTTAGACGTTCACAACCTGATGCTGATTCTAGAGTCCATGAACGTGCACTCTAGGTTTGTTGACGGCGTTTTGACGATCGATCCCACTGAAATCGTGGAAGCACCAATGCCTAGCCGAGCCATTAAGAGCTTACGCGCTTCTTATTACTTTATGGGCGCACTGCTGGGGCGGTTTGGTCGGGCAACCCTGACCTTTCCCGGTGGCGATAACATCGGTCCTCGGCCAATCGATCAGCACATCAAGGCCTTTAAAGCCCTAGGTGCTGAAGTAGAGGACAGTCACGGGACTGTTCGAATCACGACGGGTGAAGCTGGGCTGCACGGGGCACGGATCTTTTTGGACGTGGTTTCCGTTGGGGCGACGATCAACACCATTTTGGCAGCCGTTAAAGCCAATGGCCTTACAACAATTGAAAATGCAGCTAAAGAGCCTGAAATTATTGATATCGCCACTTTTTTGAATAATATGGGTGCCCATGTTCGCGGCGCGGGAACTGACGTGATTCGTATCGAAGGTGTCCCTGTTTTACGGGCTACTAACGTACACACCATTATTCCGGATCGGATTGAAGCCGGGACTTATTTAGCCATGGCCGCCGCTATGGGTGATGGTGTCGAGATTCATAACATTATCCCGGAACATTTGGAATCATTTACGGCTAAACTGATCGAAATGGGTGTTGATCTGCAGATCGGTGAGGATTCTGCCTACGTGGGGCCTTCGAAAAATTTGAAAGCCATTCAGGTCAAGACCTTGCCTTTTCCCGGTTTTGCCACTGACCTGCAGCAGCCGATTACACCGTTGCTGCTGATGGCCAAGGGAAGCAGTGTCATCGTTGATACGATTTATCCGCAGCGGTTAAAACACGTCCCTGAATTGAAAAAAATGGGGGCTAAGATCCGTCCTGAAAAAGATATGATCATTGTTGATCATACTGACCATTTAACCGGCGCTACCGTGGATGCCGGCGAGATTCGCGCCGGTGCTGCGTTAATGATTGCGGCTTTGATGGCAGATGGGACAACGACGATCACCAGTGCCGAAAATATTTTACGTGGCTATGGCAGTATCGTTGAAAAGCTGACGGCACTGAATGCTGACGTGAAAATTGAAGACACTGATCGCGTGGAAGAATTATAAGACTGACTTGAATTAGGTTAATTCTTATGATATTCTATTTAGGTTGACGATAATAATCAATCTCTGTTTCAGTACATGATTCAGGGCAAAGGAGAATGTAATTATGAAAAAAGGAATTCATCCAGATTACCACCAAGTGGTATTCCAAGACTCAAGTACCGGTTACAAATTTATGTCAGGTTCAACCGCAACTTCTGACGAAACTATCGAATGGGAAGATGGCAACACTTATCCATTGATTCGTGTTGAAATTTCTTCTGACTCACATCCTTTCTACACTGGTAAGCAAAAGTTTGCCCAAGCAGATGGTGCTGTGGATCGTTTCAACAAGAAGTACGGTCTCAAAAACGACTAATCTTAATCATCAGCCGCTCACACTTGGTGTGGGTGGCTTTTTTTGACTTTTTAGAGAATAGAAGAGCCACATCTAACACACTGTTACTTGTTAGATGTGGCTCTTCTATTTTATATGGACTAAACGTGCTCCAGCAAGCAGAGAGTTGCATGCAAGCTGACTTAGCCATAAATCCAAGTTCGGGATTTTTGACTAAGCCAGCTTGCACTCCACTCTCTAATCGCTTGCTTCCACACTCTAATGTTTCAAATGCCCTCTCCTCAAACTTGCCGTATTATGCCAAACTAACAAGAAGTTGAGCAGGACCAGGATCGAAGTTGAAATGAAGACGCCCGAGTAATCAAAGACCGTTGATACCGTTGAACCGATCATGGGCCCCAGCACGCTGCCCACCGCTTGAAAGGATTGGTTCCAGCTAAAGATTCGGCCAGTGACTTGCGGCGGCGTATTTTTCGACAGGATAGTTTGAACCGCTGGCAGCATCGTTGCGTTAGAAATACCGATGAGAAACCGCAGGAACATCAACTGCCAGACGTTAGTCACGAAGGCCATCGGCAGATAGACCAGAATGGCAAAAATAAACCCGATCGATAAAATCAATTCAGTCCCGATCTTATCACCTAACCGGCCCAGCTGCGGTGCCGCAAAGAGGGTCGCGACCCCTGGAATAGCAGCAACGATTCCGCTAAACAGCGTAATTGCCGACCCCTTCGGCATAATTTCTCTGACATACAGTGACAGGATTGGGGAAATCGACATGTTGGAGGCCTGAATAATCAAGGTCGTAATGAACATCCCTAAGATCAATTTAGGATGGTTGATCACTCCCAGAACAGCCTTGCTTGACAGCATATTTTCCTTTTTAACCGGGGTAAACGATTCCGTAACGAAAAAGTAACTGACAAAAAAGACGGATAATAACAGGATACCGGTAATAAAGAAGGTGACCCGGTAGGAGAAGACTTCAGCTAAGGCACCACCAACTAATGGGCCGAATAGTGAGCCGGCAACGTAACCGGTGGATAGGGTCCCCAGTGCCTGACCGCTTTTGCTCTTGGGAGCTTGAGTGGCCATCAACGCATTGGCGTTACTGATGTAGCCGGAAAAAATTCCCTGAATAAAGCGCAGGGCCATTAATTCCCACACGTTGGTCACGGCGCCCATGAGTCCTAGGACAAGAGCCATTCCAAGCGAGGCGCGCAATAACATTAACTTGCGGCCTTTACGATCAGCCAGCCGGCCCCAGATTGGACTAGCAATGGCAGTAACTAAATAGGTTGCCGAAAAGATAATTCCAGAATATAAATTAAGTTGATCTTTGGTGAAGTGACCTAACGTATCCACATAAAGGGATAAGAACGGCATGATTTCGCTAAATGCAAGGCCAGCCATAAAGGTACCAAACCACAGGACGAATAAGTTGCGACGCCAGACAGGACGTTTCGGTTTGACGGCAGCAGGTTCTGGTTCAGTCAATGAATATCAATCTTCTTTCTTTCAAAAAATTCTTCAATCGAGTAAAATATAGCAGTAAGATAAAGAGTAGCACTTTTCTTGTTGATAACCAAGGTATACCAATTAAGTGCTAAATGATGTGGATCGCTTACATGAACGGTTCAATAGGGATAGTGGGGATATTAATGAAAAATAAAGGGCGAAACCAATTTACAAAGTGGCTGTATCGAATTGGTCTTACAATACTGGTACTGATTTCTTTGGGACTGATCTTTAACCAGCAGATCAAAAACTACATGGTTAGTTCCTATCAGCCGAAAATTACGGCAAAAACGGCCGCTAATAATGACCGCAAAAAGGCCAATTTTAACTTTAAAAACGCGAAATCGCTGAACTTTTCAACTGTAGCAAACGCCCGGCTGAATTCGCAAAAGATCCTGCCAGTGGGTCAGATCGTCGTGCCTAAGTCTCAAATTCACCTGCCAATTGCCAAGGGGGTAGCAAACACAACGTTAGCCCTTTCGGCTGGAACCATGCGGGCTGATCAAAAGATGGGTCACGGCAACTACCCGCTAGCTGGGCACCATATGGTTCGTAAAGACATTCTGTTTTCACCGCTGTATTTTAAGACCCGGGTGGGCGATACGATCTATACGACGGATATGAAAAAGGTCTACACGTTTAAAGTCTATCGGCGGGAATTCATTGCTGCAACGCGGGTTGACGTGGTGGACCAAACGAAGTCAAACATCATTACGTTGGTCACCTGTGACGCTACTGGAGCGCGGCGATTACTGATTCGTGGGCGCTTGACACATACGGCTAAGTTATCAGACACACCGGTCAAGGTTCAAAAAGAATTTGCTTCTAAATTTAATAATAAGTAATGCTGTTTTAAAGCCAACAGTTCAAAGAGTAAACATTATTTCAAGTCAAAAGCCACCTGATCAGTCAAAATTGACTGACTAGGTGGCTTTTTAGATTAACGAGCGGACTTAATTTTATCCAGCCAAGCTGGTAGCGCAGAACATAGAACTTGGTAAGTATATTCAAAGCGGTGAGTATACCAGGGATCGGGAATCTCTTGTCCCTGCTTTCCTGGCAGAATATCTAAACAAAGCTGAATCTTACTACGATCTTCAGCGGGTGCCATTTGGTTGAGGTTAAAGAGGTTTTGACTGTCCATGGTAATAATGTAATCGGCCCAGTCGAAGTCTTGCCGGGTAATCGGCCGGGAATGCATATTACTGTAGTCCAGTCCGTGGGCGGCCATTACTTTGCAGGCACCGGGATGGGGCTTGTGGCCTTCCTCTTCACTACTGGTGGCACAAGAATCCACCTGAATTTGGTCTTGCAGTCCCGCTTTTAAAACGAGGTCTTTAAAGATAGCTTCAGCCATTGGTGAGCGGCAGATATTCCCTAAACAGACAAAAAGTACGTTGGTCATGATGATGGCTCCTTTAGAGTAATTTCCCCCATGTTATTGGATAATGACCGGAACGTCAAGCGCTTGTGTAAGGGGACAAATTTAAGCGGATTAATTGTTTAGCGTCCATTTCAACACTGTTTCGTAGTACAATAAAAGTGTCTATAATGTGAGAGAATGTGGGAAAAGTGATGCAAGGTAATTTTATCTATATCAACTGGGAACAGGTGAATAATCTCGTTATTTCGTATGGCATTACATCGGCTGACTTTGTGAATGGCATGCCCGATGTTCCGCAGCGAATCGTACTGATCGATGGTCGGCTTGAGGGCAATCAAGTTAACGGCCATACCCGCTTTCAAACGGTGACCGGTCAAAATTCGGTGCGTGAATTTTTACTGTCCAGAACCGATTCGCCAAAGATGTGGTTAGATTATCATGAAAGTGATGATCTTGATTTAATGATGCCCAGTGAAATCGCGGAACTATTATATATGGCGCATATGGGCACGCATTATCATCTGCCGCTTTATTCGAAGTTGCAAAATCAATATGCTTATTTGGCGACCAATAGCGGGTTCATAAAAGTCTATTACCGGAAAATGGAGACTTTCGAGCACGTTTTAGATGTGTCACTAAAGCGGCATCTCAGATTACTGCACAGTAATCGCTGGATGATGTTTAACCGGCCGTTCTCAGTCAGCGACGTGCCCGATGAAATCATTCGGAAACTAAAAACGGTTTTTTCGGAAGGCCTAATATTTGCGTTTGATCAGGCGGTTGAACGACACCGGCGTTACTTGATCCCACTGCGGCTGCAGGAGCATCCGGAACGGCAAAACTGGTGGCATGATCGCATGGACGTGTATGAGACTACCCGGCAGATCGGTACACTGAGTTACGATGTTGAACAGAAACAGTGGGGAATTACCATTACTGATGAAACGCCCTTTACCGAAAACGAAATGGATCTATAAGCGGAGTTGGTCAAGGTTACAGCTTGATATACGCCGTTTTTTGGTGACTTGGTCGTGGTATAATGATAAGCGATGTGCAATATAAAACGAGACAAAAATAGGAGATTGTTTTCAATGAAGATGCAACTTGGTGAAATTGCAAAAGCAGTTTCGGCTCAAAATGATACGAGCGCTTGGAATGAAATTGAGATTTCCAGTGTCGCATTTGACAGTCGTCATCTCAATTCCGGGGCATTGTTTGTGCCTTTGGAAGGTGAACGTGATGGTCATGAATACGTTCAAAGCGCACTGAAAAATGGTGCCGTAGCGACACTTTGGAAGACTGATCACGGTGAAGCACCGACGAATTTACCGGTTTTGGTCGTTGACGATCCTTTAAAGGCGTTACAGGCGCTTAGTCAACATTATTTATTAAAAATCAATCCTAAGGTAGTGGCGATTACTGGTTCTAATGGTAAAACAACGACCAAAGATATGGTGGCGGCGATTCTTTCTGCCCAGTTTAACGTCACAAAAACCATGGATAATTTCAATAACGAAATTGGGGTTCCGGTAACGATTCTGTCAATGGAACCTAATACCGAGGTACTGGTGATTGAAATGGGGATGGATCGACCCGGGCAGCTTGACTTTTTGAGTCGCTTAGTGGAACCCGACGTTGCGATTATTACGATGATCGGTGAAGCCCACATTGAATTCTTTGGTACGCGGGATAAAATTGCTGACGCTAAAATGGAGATCACTCACGGTCTAAAAGAGGACGGCACGTTTATTTATGACGGTGACGAACCACTACTAGTTGAACGGGCTAAAAAAGTCGCTCAGCGGCAACGGACATTTGGGCGTTCCAAAGATGACGATATGTATGCGATAACTGTTAAGGACACGGATACCCAGACAACGTTTACCGCTAATGAGTGGCCAGATCAGGAAATGACCGTTCCCATGATCGGGGACTATAACGTGAATAACGCGCTGGCAGCTTTAAGTGTTGCCAAACTGTACCGTATTTCACCGCAAGCTGCTGCTAAGGCGTTTACGAACCTTAATCTGACGGAGAACCGAGCTGAATGGATCGACGGCAGTGCTGGTGAGCGGATTCTTAGTGACGTTTATAATTCTAATCCGACAGCCGTTAAAGAAGTCATGGCCGCTTTTTCTAAGGTCGCAACTCAGGGTCAACGCCGCGTTGTGTTAGGCGATATGCTGGAATTAGGCGATCAGGCGGATGCCTTACACGCCGGACTTCAAACTGCTTTTGATCCACAGTTGATTCAGGATGTTTACTTAGTTGGTCCTCATATGAAAGCTTTGTACACGGCCTTACAGGATGAATTCGACGCGGCTCACCTTCATTTGTATGGCACCGATGAACAGGCGAAGTTAATTGCCCAGCTGAATGATGATATCAAACCAACCGATATTGTGTTGATCAAGGGCAGCCATGGCATCCACCTTGAAAACGTGTTGGCCGCCTTAAAATAAGTTAACAGCCGTCCCCCAAAATAATTGGGAGCGGTTGTTTTCAATTGTTATGAATATTAGTTGTTGCTTTTATCAGTAGCGTGATGTATGATACTCTAGTTGTAATTTTTTCGAACTAAAACATTTCTAACGGGGAATATGACGCAACACGAGACGGATTTCTCACAGTCTTATTCCCTTTGCAAAAGCCTATTAGGAGGATACTTATTTGAAGTTTTCAGAACTCGGGTTAACAAAGCCTTTACTCAAAGCCGTTGAACGTAACGGTTATGAGGAAGCAACCCCCATTCAAGCAGAAACCATTCCAATGGTATTGGAAGGTAAAGACGTTATTGGTCAGGCACAAACAGGAACTGGGAAGACTGCGGCCTTCGCATTACCTATTTTGCAAAACATCGACCGGGATGATCCCCACATTCAAGCATTAGTCATTTCACCAACGCGTGAATTGGCCATTCAAACCCAGGAACAAATTTTCCAATTGGGTAAAGAAGAACATGCTAAGGTTCAGGTTGTCTACGGTGGTGCCGATATTCGTCGCCAAATCAACAGCTTGAAGAACCAACCCCAAGTCTTAGTCGGAACCCCTGGCCGTCTGCTGGATCACATGAACCGGCGGACAGTTAAACTAGACCACGTTAAGATGCTGGTCTTGGATGAAGCCGATGAGATGTTAAACATGGGATTCTTAGATGACATTGAATCGATTATCAAGGAAACACCAGACGAACGACAAACAATGCTGTTCTCAGCTACGATGCCAGCAGAAATCAAGCGGGTTGGTGTGCAGTTCATGCACGAACCACACCACGTAAAGATCAAAGCTAAAGAATTAACCACTGATCTGATCGACCAGTACTATGTTCGTGCTAAAGACTACGAAAAGTTTGACGTGATGACTCGGATCTTTGATGTGCAAGCACCTGATTTGAGTATCGTCTTCACTCGGACTAAGCGTCGGGTGGATGAAATTTCTCGTGGCCTTGAAGCCCGTGGCTATAACGCTGCCGGGATTCACGGTGACCTGACTCAAAAGAGCCGTTCACAAATTCTGAATCGATTTAAACATGGTAAACTGGATATCTTAGTGGCAACCGATGTTGCTGCTCGTGGGATCGATGTTGAAGATGTTACCCATGTCTTTAACTACGATATTCCTCAAGATCCTGACAGTTATGTGCACCGTGTTGGTCGTACTGGCCGTGCCGGGCACCATGGTGTGTCATTGACTTTCGTCACACCAAACGAAATGGATTACCTGCGTGAAATTGAAAAGTTAACTAAGGTGCGGATGCTGCCAATGAAGCCACCTTCGGAAGAAGATGCCTTCACCGGACAATTAAGCAATGCCGAAGAAACGGTTAAGGATCTGGTTGAAAAGACCGATACTGATAAATACGCTGATATGGCTTCTAAATTGCTTGACCAGTATGAAGCAGTTGACTTAGTTGCTGCTCTTTTGAACGACTTAACTAAAGACAACTCTAACCAAGTACCCGTTAAGATCACTCCAGAACGTCCATTACCTCGTCACAAAGGTGGCGGTGGTGGTAGCCGGAACTATCGTGGCGGCCGAGGCGGTCATGGCGGTGGCCATGGACGTGGCGGTAACAGCCGTCATTATGGTGGTCGCAATAACGATTCCCATCATCGCTATGGTTCTTCTAGCAAGGACCGTCGTGATCGTGGCGGTAACCGTGATCATCGTGATCACCGCGACCATAGAAGCAGCGGTGGCAACAAGCACGGGTTTACGATCCGTAAAAAAGACTAATCTATAACAAAGGAAATCTCTTAGGCAATTTGCCTGAGGGATTTTTTGTTTAGCCGTTAAAAATCCGCGAGTGAAAAAGCATCAACCAAGCGTGAGTAGGTGTCATGTTACCCCATGTGTGAGTGTGGTAAAATTAAAGCTACGAAAACAGTGCGAAAGTGAGGTTTCGGCTTGATATACGGAATTGGTGTAGATATTGAAGAAATCGGCCGTATCGTCGATGTTGCTGATCAGGAACGGTTCGTTAAAAAAGTGCTGACACCAAATGAAGTTGCAGTTTATCAAACGTTGAATGATAAACGCGGTGCGGAGTTTTTGGCCGGTCGCTGGTCTGCTAAAGAAGCCTATAGCAAGGCGTTTGGAACCGGTATTGGTAAAGCGGTATCGTTTCAAGATGTGGAAATACTGGATAATGAGTTCGGCAAACCCGAACTGGTGAAACAGCCGTTTAAAGGTAAGGGGTTTGTTTCGATCTCGCACACACGTCAATTAGTGATGACGCAAGTCTTGCTAGAAGGAGAGTTCACAAAATGACAATTGGGATTCATCGACCGACTCAGCTCGTGATCGATCAGGCGGCTATTTATCATAATATTGCAGCGGAGAAGGCCCGGTTAAAGCCCGGAGTTGAGCTGTTTCAAGTGGTTAAAGCTAATGGGTATGGTCACGGAATCATTCAAGTAGCAAGAATAGCTGAAAAAGCAGGCGCCACCGGGTTTTGTGTGGCGATTTTAGATGAAGCGTTAACGCTACGAGAGGCAGGCTTCATGCAGCCAATCCTCGTGTTGGGGATTACTGAACCGCAGTATGCTGACATAATGGCGGCCCACCATATTTCAGCAACGGTGGGTTCGATCGACTGGCTAAAGACAGCAGCTAATATTCTGTCAGCGGATCACCAATTAGCAGTTCATTTAGCACTGGATACTGGGATGGGACGCATTGGCTTTCAACATCCCGCAGAGTTACGTGCCACGGTTCAGTACCTTGATGAACAAGCGCAATTTAATTTTGAAGGGATTTTTACCCATTTTGCGAAGGCGGATGCAGCCGACACGGCCTACTTTGAACAGCAGATTGACCGGTGGAAAGCCTTTATGGAAGTTTTACCTAAGCGTCCTAAATACGTGCACGTGTCGAATTCAGCAACCAGTCTATGGCACGCTGCTTGCAATGGCAACATGATTCGCTACGGTGTGGCAGCGTATGGACTGAACCCTTCCGGTACGGAATTAACTGCGCCCTTTACGTTAAAGCCAGCGATGAGTCTGACCACTAAAATGGTGTACGTTAAACAGCTGCCGAAGGGCTACTCCGTAAGTTATGGTGCGACTTATACTGCCCAGCAGGATGAATGGGTAGCGACCCTGCCAATTGGGTATGCTGACGGCTATGAGCGACGGCTTCAAGGCTTTCATGTGTTAGTCAACGGTGATTTTTGTGAAATTATTGGTCGGGTCTGCATGGATCAGCTAATGATTCGCTTACCACGGCAGTATCCGGTTGGGACGCCAGTAACCCTCGTTGGTGAAGATCATGGCCAGCAGATCAGTCTGCAGGATGTAGCTGACTATTGCGGCACCATCCATTACGAAATTGCTTGCGGATTTACCCAGCGATTAAAGCGAACTTATATTAATTAAAGTTAAATGAACCCCCTAATCCAGTCAAAACTAGGTAAGGGGTTCTTTTTTGTTGACGTCAATGGTAGAATTATATGAATAAGTAACGGGGAAATAGGGGTCGATCATGAGAAGTTATAACATACCGGGTATGATTACCAAACAGCGCGTTTATCATTCTCGGCTATCTTTGCGACAATTTAAACATTTGAAAGCTAACTCTAACTTCCCTGATTGCCAGTTGACTGCTGATCTGGTGAGCGTAACGGCATCTTTGATTGCCGGTTACCAGAAGATGAGCGAAGTTAACGCGGCAATTGCACAAGAATATCTGTCGTGTGAAAATGAAGTTGCCCGGTTATATTTAGAAGACCCGCAACTGTGAGCGATGTTAAGATAGGGGATGAAGAGATGGCAAATGATGAGATCAAGCGGGGGGATATTTATTACGCCGATTTATCACCCGTGGTCGGGTCGGAACAAGGTGGCGTGAGACCGGTGCTGATTGTTCAGAATAACATTGGTAATCACTACAGTCCGACCGTGATTGTAGCTGCAATCACGGCCCGGATCTCTAAACCGAAAATGCCCACGCATGTGGCAATCAAGGCCCATCATACAGGAATTGAAAAAGATTCGGTCATTTTGCTGGAGCAAATTCGAACGATTGATAAGCAGCGGCTTAAAGACCACGTTGCCCAACTGGATGAGGTCACGATGCAACAAGTTGACCACGGTTTAGAAGTCAGTATCGGCTTAAATAAAAAAAGTGATTATAAGCAGCATAAGCGAGTCTAGTTTTGGTCAATTACATAGTGCAAGACGCCACCCTTTAAAACAGGATGACGTCTTTTTTTGAAAAAAAACAGGCGTCTCAAACGAGAGATGCCTGTTAAAACTTATATTTCGTGGTTTAAATTTTCGATTTCTGGCACTTCAAAATTTTTACGTTTCAGTGCGCGTACGATGCGGTCGAGCCTTGATTGATCAACATCGGCAGGTAAAGTGAACATAATACGATGAACTAATTCACCGTCACGAGCATCAAGGCTGATGACACTGGCGATACTGGTGTATTTAGTAATGATCTTCGAAATACCAACTAAGTCGCCACGAGTGCCTGGTGAAACAACGGTGAGGACATAAGAACCAATATTAACGTTCCACGATTGTGACAGCATATCCATTAACCGAGTATGCGTCAAAATCCCGTAAAATTTGTTTTCGGCATCGAGAACAGCGATATACGGCAGGTCCTTGATCGAGAAGAAGACGTTGAAGAAAGCAGCGTCAATTTTGATGAATTTGGTGGCATTTTTCAATAGGGTCGTGACTGGTAACTGCATATCACCACCACGCGACTTGTGCCGATAGATATGCATCTTATAGATGTTACCCCGGAAAATCGTTCCGGTTTCATCTAAAATTGGTACGCAACGATAACCGGAATCTTCAAGTATCTTCAGAGCGTCTTCTAAGGTGACGTTTTCCTGAACGGTCACCAGCCGCTCCTTAGGCTTGATCAAGGATTTCAACAACATTGGGTGTAACCTCCTAATAATTAGAACTCTCTAATAAACTAAAAATATCATACCATAAAATTAGGCGTAGAAACAACTTGAATAGCGCCTTAGAGCCAAAAAGTCAGGATTAATTTAGATTAAAATTCTAGGTAAGCAACTATTGCGTTTGAAAACTTAAATTGGGCGACTATGCAGGTGACAAAAAGTGATAAATGTAAATCTTTAAAGGAAAAAGAGGTTAATTATTGTAAATTTTTGGTTTAAGTATTATGGTTATTTTACTGGTAGTAGGCATACGTAATAACTCTATTAAATTTAGCAATAGCTTACAACAGTTATTACCCTATACATTTAAACCAGTTAAGATTTGGCTTTAAAACTTATTAAGGACATAAATTAATAGCAATGCAGGAAGCTAGATGGTGTTTATGTTTGGTAATCGGGGATAAGTTGGTATGATGATTTAATTTTTAGGCTTTAAAAAGGGGCGTGACATTGATGGGGAATCTCGGAAAAGATAATCATGATTTAAAACAAGACTGCAGTACAAAAAAGGAACATTATAAACTTTATAAGGCTGGAAAACTATGGTTAATTGCCGGACTAACAACACTTAGTTTTGGATTAGCTCAATTTGGTTTTACTGCTGAGGCTAAGGCCGATGCAACAGCGGAACAGAATCAAACAGCGCAGGTGACAACTACGCAGTCTTTGCAGCAGCCTAAAGTTGTTTTGCCAGCTAATACTGATAGTAATAATGGGAGCAGTGTGTCGAAAACTGACGCGGCTGCAAATCAGCCAGCAACTGATCAAGAACAACCTGTCTCAAGTAACAAAACTGATGGGACTGTTACTCAGTCAGCAGATGATAAAGGACAACCAGCATCAACTAACAAAACTGATGCGAGTGTGACTCAGCCATCAACTACTAATAAAGACCAGATTGCACCAACCAGCATCGGTGACAAAACCAATGCAGCAACTGCTGATCAACAAAAATCTGAAAGCGGTTCCGTAAATGGTACAAACTTGGAAGACAGTAATAAAAATACCGCTAATGGCGAAAGTGACCAACCGGCTAAATCAACTGATGGTGACGCGCCTGTTAGCGATACTACTAATGCTGCAGACAATGCCGGAAAAGTTCAGAATGCGGCAACGGGCACATCCAAAATAGCTGATACCGTCACAACCGTGAAAAAGCTTGAGCAGGGTTCGCCGAAAAGCGGTCCGGAACTGCCAACAGGATTTACTGTGACTGATCCAGAATATAATCCAGATACGTATGCAGCTCAGCATTCCAAAGAAACTACGCAGCCTTCTGATTATGTGTATTTTGAAGCTTCAGATGGCGGTTACCATGTTTCTGTTTCAACAGACCGTGCTACTGCAAAGCAAACAATTGTGACTGTAACTCAGAAAGTAAATGGTGTTTGGACAGTTGTGGATCAAAAAACAGTTGCTGATAACTCCAGCTATAAGGATCCGCATTCAGGCATGACAATTTATAACGACCCAACTAGTATCTATGCGAGTGGATCTGATTACACCATTTTTTCCAATGTCTATAATTATTTGAATGGTGAACCTGGTACTTGGGGTGGGGATGCTGTCACCAAGCCAGTTATTCAAACACAGATCACTAATTATGTGGATGGTAGTGGGAAACAAGTTGCTAAATCTGCCTCAATTCAAGGACTTTCTGGTCAAAAATATACGACTGTAGCTTCTAATGAAATCAGCGGATATACACCTAAAGCGACCGATAATGCAAATGGGTATATGTCACCATTTACAAGTGATGGGCAGCAAATTGTTCAAATTATTCATGCCGCGAATGGAACGAAAACGGGGCAGATGACTTACACTGTTAAAAACTTGGAAGACGGTACTATGGATTGGGAATCAGAATCAATACTGCCATCTGGTAAGCCGGATCCGAACTCAAAGAGTTCTGGGTCACTGGCAATGGGCGTTAAGGGGTCGACAACATTTAATGGCAAATCGTATACTATTATCAATCCATACATTCCTCAAACAACAACAATTACTTACACTTACGATGCTGCACAAGTGCACGTGAACGTTAAGTATGTTGATGAGAAAGGCAACACGATTCAGCCTGATGATACAGTCAATGGCTCATTTAATTCTGCAACAACAATTCCACAACCAGAAATATCTGGATATACCTACGATACTAGTTTTACAAAAACTGACACTGACAATGCCAGTTCATTTACTGTGAAAAATCTTACCAATGCCAACACTGTAACTTTGCACTACAAAGCCAATTCTGAAACTGTTACCGTCAAACATGTTGATCAAGATGGTGCAGCGATTGGAACTGATTCAACAATTCAGACCAAGTTCAATACAACCTTGGATTTGCCAACGGCTGATAAAAATTACAACGTGGATGGTTATGAAATTGCCCCAGATGCTCAAACTTCATATAAAGTAGCTACTGATTCCCCTCAAACGGTGACGATTAAGTATATTAAAGATATTAAAGCGAATGTGACGATTCCAAGCAACCAGGGTGATCAGACGGTCCCCAACGTAACTGGTAAGAGTGGGAATAAAGTCACTGTTGATGTGCCACCGCTTGAAGGCTATACACCAGATAAGACGACGTTACCGGCGACAGTAAATGCCGATGGCACAATTACGGTTGATAATCCAACAACAACCGGTAAAGTAACGTACACACCGAATGATGCCAAGGCAAATGTCACAATTCCAAGTAACCAAGGTGACCAAACGGTCCCTGATATAACAGGTAAGACGGGTGAGCATGTTGATATGACGGTACCAGTAAAGCCAGGTTACACGGCAGATAAGACGACGGTACCCGCGACAGTAAATGCTGACGGCACAATTACAGTTGATAATCCAACGACAACCGGTAAAGTTAACTACACACCAAATGATGCCAAAGCAAATGTGACGATTCCAAGTAATCAAGGTGACCAAACGGTCCCTGATATAACAGGTAAGACGGGTGAGCATGTTGATGTTGATGTGCCGCCAATTGAAGGGTACACACCAGATAAGACAACAGTCCCGGCCACGGTTAATCCGGATGGCACG
>NZ_BJDO01000016.1 GCF_005405185.1 Secundilactobacillus hailunensis | reverse complement strand
TTGAAGCTTAGTCATAAAAAATCACCTCATCATAATTGATAAGGTGATCATACTGCGCCGTTAGACGCATTCATAGACGTTCGGTTATAGTGTGCTTACGCTAAAGCTTAGGCAGTTATTAAAAATAAATAGTAATCTGCATCAAAAAGCCTAATGAACAGTCGTAATTGACGTGTTCATTAGGCTTTTTAGTTTTACAGTTTGGAAGCCAGCTTAACGTCAGGATACTTCTCAGTAAACCAGCGTTCAGCAAATTGATTTTCAAACAGGAACAATGGGTCGCCGGCTAAATCTTTAACCAGTAAGTTTCGGCTGGAAGACATCCGTTCATCCAGCTGATCTGAATCGATCCACCGGGCGATTTTATGTCCCATGGGTTCCATAATGACATCGGAATTATATTCGTTCTTCATTCGGAATTGGAAGACTTCAAATTGCAGTTGACCAACCGCACCCAAGATGTAATCCCCAGTCGTATACGAAGTGTACAGCTGAATGGCACCTTCTTGAACTAGTTGCTGGATACCCTTATGAAACGACTTTTGCTTCATAACGTTCTTCGCCGTTACCCGTACAAACAATTCTGGCGTAAACTGCGGCAACTTTTCGAACTGTAGTTTCTTCTTACCGGTATAAATGGTATCCCCGATTTGATAGTTCCCAGTATCGTAAAGGCCAATGATATCGCCAGCCACCGCCGTTTCCACATTTTCACGAGTATCGGCCATGAACTGCGTGACGTTTGATAACCGCATCGTGCGTCCCGTTCGGCCTAAAGTAACGTCCATACCACGCTGGAATAGGCCGGAACAGATCCGCACAAAGGCGATCCGGTCACGGTGCTTCGGATCCATGTTCGCCTGGATCTTAAACACAAAGCCAGAGAATTCGTTGTCCGTTGGCTCGATGTCATCATTTTCCTCAGTCCGGTGAGCAGCCGGCTGCGGTGCAAATTTCAAATAAGTTTCCAAAAAGGTTTTAACCCCAAAGTTTGCTAAGGCTGAGCCAAAGAAAACGGGAGTCTGATCCCCACTGGCAATCTTTGCTTCGCTAAATTGATTACCAGCGTCTTCGATCAATTCCATATTATCTCGGGCATCTTCATACCAGGAATCGGTCTTTAACGGCTGCGAGTCGTCAATGTCACCATTGTCGTCCAATGGTAAATAGGTGGTCCCGTCACTTTCTGGGCGAAATAAAGCTACTCGGTTATGGTAACGGTCATACAGACCCTTTAATTCTTTCCCCATACCAATCGGCCAGTTCATTGGATAACCTTCGATTCCCAGAACTTCTTCCAGTTCAGCAATCAAATCCATTGGGTCGCGACCATCCCGATCCAGCTTGTTCATGAAGGTAAAAATCGGGATTCCCCGCATTTTACAGATCTTAAACAGTTTTTTAGTTTGCGGTTCGATCCCCTTTGCAGAGTCGATCACCATGACCGCGGAATCCACCGCCATCAGGGTCCGATACGTATCTTCAGAAAAATCCTCATGGCCAGGGGTATCCAAAATATTGATTCGCTTACCTTCATAGTCAAACTGCATCACGGAACTAGTAACGGAGATTCCACGCTTTTGTTCAATTTCCATCCAGTCTGATTTAGCAAAATTACCGCTTTTTCTAGCCTTAACGGTTCCGGCTTGACGGACAACGCCACCAAACAGCAATAGTTGTTCGGTGATGGTCGTCTTACCGGCATCAGGGTGAGAAATGATAGCAAACGTGCGCCGGTTGGCCACGTCTTGTGATAATGTCATAGCACTATTCCTTTCCAGTATTGATATTAACCGTTCTTTTCGATCTGATGCACAACGTAGTTAACGACTTTAAGTGAACTCAAGCCGTCATCAATCGAGCAGAACCGGTTATAGAATTTCATAAATTTAGGGTCTCCGCTCATATCAGGCTGTTTGAGACAAGCCGTAATACCCGCGAGTAATTCCTTTTCGTTATTGGCAATTTGCCCCGGCAGATCCTTTTCGTAATCAAGATAGAAGCCACGCAGCTCATCTTTATACAAATGATAATCGTATGGGTAAAAGAGAATTGGCCGTTTCAAATAAGCGTAATCAAAGAAAACGGATGAGTAATCGGTGATCAGCATATCCGAAACTAGGTACAGGTCCGAAATATTAGGATAACTGGAGAAATCATACACAAAGTCAGTGTAGTCACTAATATCCATGGCATTAGCAATCAGATAGTGCATCCGTAAGATCAGCACGGTGTCATCACCGAACTGTTTTCTGAAATCATCTAAACTAAATGGCAATTCAAAAGTATACTTACCCTTTTCAGCGAATTGATTATCCCGATAAGTTGGGGCATACAAAACCACCTTTTTATCCAGTGGAATACCCATTTGTTCCTTCAATACCTTAATGTCATCGGAATGACTATTGATCAATTCATCATTTCGTGGATACCCGACTTTCAGAATCTGGTTGTTAAACCCAAAGGCCGACCGGAAAATCTGGGTTGAATAATCGTTGGGGGAGACCAAAGCATCCCAACGGTTCGCTTCCTTCACAAAATTTTCATGGTACTTAGTCGTAGTCGTCCCAGGCATTGACACGTTTTCAATATCTAGTCCTAATTTTTTCAGTGGCGTCCCATGCCATGTTTGAATATAGGTCACGTACCGGGGCTTTTTGACCCAGGCTGGGAAACGCGCATTACTGATCCAATATGAACTTTTCTCTAACGTCCGGACCCACTTAGAAGTTCGCCGCACCACATAGGGAATCTGATTTTGCTTACAGAACTTCTTGAGCGAGCGATCAATTGACCAGACAAAGGTAAAGCCGGGATAAAGTTCAGCAAATAAACGATAGATTGCGTATGGACTATCACTAACTTGCCGGCCACCAAAGCTTTCAAAAACGATGGTGGGCTGATCATACGGTCGATGACCAGATTTAAATAGCCAGCGCATCCGCTGCAGGTTGACTTTATCTTGCAGCGTTCGGCCAAGGTTGACCACTGCCTGCAATTTTTGTGGTAATGCAGCAACTTTTTCCCCAATGGAAGGCGCTGGAAATTCTTTGATCACGATACCATTATTGATATTTTTTTCAATCAAAATCATTCGCCCACCAGGCAGGACTGATTGCGTCATCTGCCCTTCAAGGGAACGCGCTAAAATAACGCGCTGTTCAACTTGTTGTGAGCCCACCGTATACTCAACAAATAGATCTTCAATCGAGTTAGACGGTAGGTCTGTCAACGGAATATCCGTCTTGAATAGCGTTTTAAGTGACCCATTTGAAGTTGGGTAAGCCAATTTAGCGCCAGATTCACGTGTTTTTAAAATGATTTTTTGATCTTTAATAGGCTGACCATTAATTCGGTTATACCCAGTGATGCTAAGTGCATCGTCCGTTAAGTTCACTGAATTGATCGTAAACTCATCTTGAGGCTGCTGCGTATGAATGTTAAAAGTCGCCATTCCTTCAGCATCCGAATTAACTTGATAATAGCTAGTTAATGATAATTGGTGACGATCACTTAGATATTCAGATTCAACTTGTAAAATAACCTGCTCATCCGTCGTATTAAAGGCTAAAAACAACTGCCAGCTAAATTCACTTTGACCAAAAGCTTGAAATTGTAACAAATCAGGACTGATTTGAATCCGAATCAAGTTATTATCAATAATTTTTCGAACCGGCACCGTCACAGAAGCTAGACTGCTTTTCTCTAAAAACATGACTCTTAAATTATCAAAAGAGCCAGGGACGTCGATCAATTCAAACTCTAATTCTTGTTTGTTCTTTTTTTGATGTAAACCTGATAATATTGCACGCACGAGTAACGACTCTCCTTAGTAATTAAAGATCAACTGTTGTGGTAAATATGGGGTCAATTGCGGGCCATCATTGAGATCAATAAATAAACCAGTATCAGCCACTACGACCTGTTGCAGTAAGTTAGCATAGAAAGCGTAAACGGTGTTAAACCGGTCATAGTTTTGATAGCCAACCACTTCGTAATAGGACTGCTCAGCTGACTCCTGGTAAACAACATGATGTTCTTCATCTTCAGTTGCAATCAGTTCTGTGAACGCCAATTTTGAAGAACGACCCATGGTGTAGGCAAAATTGACTTGGTGCGTGTGGCGAATGAAGCGATAAACTAATTGACCCTGCTGATTCAGCAATAAAGCCTGCGCCAATTCACCATCCTGATAGTTCAAAATACCAAACTGTTTGCCTGCTTCGTAAACCGCTGATTGGACGGGTTGATGATTGTCAAACCGGGTCTCTAAAAGAGGCACTTCATTACTATCCGTTTTCACTTCAGCGACAATTTCATCATTTTTAATGTACCGAATGGTCGTTCTTTCAAGTGCGTTAGTTGCTTCAAACCGGTGTGCGGGTAACGCTTTAAAATCATTTTTAAACTGCTCGGCAACGGCAATATCGATTCCGGGCTCATCTGCCATTAAAGTGGCCAGCGAGACCACATTAAGCTGTTTTAATTGATTAGCCTGAAAAAGTGATTGAATTAAGTGCCGAGCAACTTCATAATCGTCAAAACTAATCATTGCCAAAATAATGGTAACTTTAACTTGATCATTCATTAATGACGCCACTTTTTGTTTAAACGTCAGCTTCTTCACACCAGTTAAGGAAGTGACCAAAAAAATTGCTTTTTTCATGCTGATATTAACCTCACTTTAAATTACAATAAAATATCCCTAGTCGCAACTGGGGATATTTGTCGTTACATTCAACTGATTATTTTTTCCAGTCAACTCCGGCTTTAAGGCCGAGATCTTCCTTGATCTTGGTCGTTGAAATACCTTCCGTTCGAGGTAAGTAGATGACTTGGCAATAGTCCTTCAGAAAATCAAACTTGCCCTTCCAATCATCACCCATAACAAAGATATCGATGTCATTGTCTTGTACATCTTTGATCTTTTGATCCCAGTTCTTTTCAGGAATCACTTCATCGACGTACCGGATAGCTTCTAGAATATATTTACGGTCTTCATATGATGTATATGCCTTTTTACCTTTGACTGCGTTGAACTCATCTGATGACAGACAAACGGTCAGATGATCACCAAGAGCGGCAGCACGCTTCAAAAGCCGTACGTGTCCCTTGTGCAATAAATCAAAAGTGCCATACGTAATTACTTTTTTCATTGAAATCTCCTGCTTAATTATTAATTTAATACGCTTCTTACTATCCCGACTATAATATCATAAATTTTAACACAACCCAACAGTCCATCACTGAATTATCACTGGTTTTAACTAAAGGTTACGTTTCTGAGGGTGGCTTGGCTTGGGTTTCCTCTCGCCGTTCGCTTTGCAGCAGCCAAATGTGGTAAATATTTTCGACAATCACCTTGACCACGGCATACAGCGGTACTCCGAGAATCATCCCCATTAAGCCGGCGATATTTCCTGCCACCATTAAGATTACGATAATGGTCAGCGGATGAATCTTTAACGTTCTGCCGATTACGTTGGGATAGACAAAATTACCGTCGATCTGCTGAACGATAATGGTAACGATCAGCACCGAAATCACCTGAACCAAGCCTGAACCAATGGCAACGATGATAGCGGGTAGGACCCCAATGTAGGGCCCAACGTAGGGAATAATGTTGCACATCCCAGCAAAGATACCCAATAGCAGGCCATACTTTAAGCCCACCAGGGTAAAGCCAATTGAAGTAAATGTCATGACAAACAGACATTCGATCACTTGACCGCCAATGTAATGGGACAGCGTCTGACTCATTTGGGAAAGAATATTCATGGTCTGATCAGCGTGCTTGGTAGGCATCAGCCGCCGTAGTGCTGGCATTAATTTTTGACCATCCTTTAACATGTAAAACAGCATGACTGGCACGGTCACGGCCACGATGGTCACGCTTGTCGCCAGACCGATCACAGTCCCCACGCTGGTCGTTAACCCGGTCATAAAGGACTGTGCGTAATTTGAAAGGCCATGCTCTAATTGCGAAGCATAGGACTGAAAATCAACGTTTTTCAACCATTTATACTGACTTAAGTGCTGATTGA
The DNA here is from genome assembly GCF_005405185.1 of Secundilactobacillus hailunensis. Classification (GTDB taxonomy): domain Bacteria; phylum Bacillota; class Bacilli; order Lactobacillales; family Lactobacillaceae; genus Secundilactobacillus; species Secundilactobacillus hailunensis. The sequence continues at coordinate 44,799 of NZ_BJDO01000016.1, read as the reverse complement.
GGTCATTCAAAGTCCCCTGAATGATGTGCACGATATGGGGCACATTGTTGACCAACGTAGCCACTTGCTGAATGAGCCTGGGTACTAACCAGAACAGTCCACCGGCTAAGATACCAAAAAGTGCTAAGAACAAGATGGCGACTGACCAAGTCCGGTTCAACCGGAAGCGACCAATTTTGATTTTTTGTAATACTTTCACAATTGGATTCAGCATGTAAAAGAGAATCCCTGCTAGCAGGATCGGCATAAAAACCGTTCTAAAGAAAGTCCCAATGGGAGCAAACAGGAAGCCTAATTTTGTGCAGACCCAAATCAACGTTGCCACGATTAAGATTTCCAACGACCAAAAAAGCAGTTTAGACCGCCGTGCTTGATTAAACATTCAGATGCCCCCTTACGTTCCCATTAATTACCATTCTTTCACACACAAAAAGCGAGGTCAGTATGTTCCAGCCGGCCTCGCTTTTAATAACTAAAGCAACCCCATTACTTATGACGGGAGAGCTCGAGATAGCGTGAATACCATAAATCAACGTATTCCTTTGAAAACGGACCCTTCCGATTATTGATCCAGTCGACCAAAATCAAAACATTCGCTTTTAAAATCTTGTCGATCTCAGGTGGATACTGCCAACGGCGACTGAACACTTCATACTCGTCAACATCGAGCAATCGTTTTTCACCATCAGGAAAAACCTTAACGTCAAGATCATAATCTATATACTTTAATGCTTCCTTATCTAAAACATAAGGAGTTGCAAGGTTGCAGTAATAAGAAACCCCATTGTCCCGAATCATCGCGACAACATTAAACCAATAGTGTTTATGAAAATAAACAATTGCCGGTTCCCGAGTGACCCATCGCCGCCCATCGTCTTCAATCACCAGTGTATGGTCATTGCAGCCAATCAGGGCATTTTCGCTTGTTTTTAGTACCATTGTATCGCGCCAAGTTCGATGCAAACTGCCGTCGTGCTTATAGCTTTTGATCGTAATGAAGTCGCCTTCCTTAGGTCCTCTAGCTTCGCGCGCCATATTAAACCCTACTTTCCAAAGCATCGGGTATGATTAATTAAATTCGCCCTCCATTATAGCAAACCCAATTCAGCAACACAATGGTTAAACCCGTTAACTCTCCTCTTCAGCCTTGCGGTCCAGCCACTTAGAAATCAGATCGCCATTGAAGCCCTTCCGGTATAACGCCTGACGAATTTTTAACTGACGTTCCCGTTGCGGTTTAGCATGGTAACGGCGCCACAGTTTTTCCGCCAGCGCTGAAAGTAAGTCTAGTTCAGTCTCTTCATCCATCTCAAAGCTGGTTTCAGAAAGGGCCTGACCCACTGAATCAAAGGAAAAGCCCTTTGCTACCAATCGCTGTTGCACCTTTTGACGCTGAATCTTCGGTGTTAGTTTCTGGTATTGCCGTTGCAATTTTTTAACGAGTTCATTCAGGCGTGCTAACTGTTCATCTAATTGATAGTCTTCAGCCAGTGCATTATCGATCAGCTCATCTTTCACACCGCGCTGCTTCAGCTGACGGCGAATTACACTGGGACCCTTATCGCTGGTGCGTTTCATTGTCCGCACGTAACTATGGGCATAATGCTCATCATCCAGTAAGTTGTCATCGATCAAGCGGGCCATCACCGGTGCAATCGTTGTTTCAGGAATTTCTTTCTTAATCAGATAATCACTGATTTCCTTTTCGGTCCGCTGCTGATAAGACAAGTAATTTAAAGCCAGCTCATAAGCCTTAGATTGATCATCAGCTGAGGCCAATGTGGTAATCAGCTCCTGGGTCAGTTCCGTTCCCTTAAGTAGCCGGTAACGGATCAAAACGTCTTCACTGACCGGAAACGCATAGTGACCGTTCACGTAAACGTTGTACCGGCCAGCCCGTTTTTGCGCTTCAATTTTAGTAATTTGCAATTTAGTTGACGAATCTTCTGCCAAGTCATTTCACACTCCCTTGCTAGTTTGATATACTAAAGATGATTAATACTTAAGAATAGGGGCGACTTTAATGGCAACTGCACACGTTGTGTTTGCAACCATCACCGGGAATAACGAAGATATTGCCGATATTATTACTGAAAAATTAGAACAATTAGGTGTTGACGTCACGGAGTCAGAGATTTCTCAAACGGATGCCGATTCGCTTGAAAAAACTGATATTGCTGTGATCTGTCCATATACCTACGACGAAGGCCAACTGCCTGAAGAAGGCATGGACTTTTACGATGACCTTCAAGACGTGGATCTATCCGGTAAAGTTTATGGCGTGGCCGGTTCTGGTGACACCTTCTACGGAGATGATTTCTGCGTTGCCGTAGACGCCTTTGGTAAAGCACTGAAAGACGCTGGCGCAGCTCAGGGTGCTGATAACGTCAAGATCAATCTGGAACCTGAAGATGACGACATCAAGACGCTGGACGCTTTTGCTGAAAAACTCGTTAACAAAGCAAAATAATTACTTCTTCTGCCTTTTATTAGAAGGCCGCTTCCCTTTTTTTCGGGAAGCCGACCTTCTTTTTGTTTGCCGTTTATGGTGGCTGACCCTAGCCTGATCCACAATATTTTGCATGATATCCAGCTCTTCAATTTCACCCTGACGCCATTCTTGAACCGTAGCGTTGACTACTCCACCTGTCAGCAAAATGACACTTGAAATGTTCATCCAGATCAGCACAATAATTAACGTCCCAATTGTTTGATAACCAGTGATGTTATGGGCAAAATAACGAATATAAAGTGAAAACCCCTGCGCTAATAACAACCAGCCGACCGTGGTCACCAGTGCGCCGATCCAGACGTAACGTACCTTCACCTTAGCAGACGGGACCACACCGTATAAAAGCGCACTGAGCAGTAAAATAACTAGAAATGAAATTGGCCATCGCAAGCTGCCAATGAAATTCGTCAGCTGGTTGGAAAGGTTAAACCAAGGTTTAAGATACCGTCCCAGCCACTCACTTAAACTAAAGAACACCGCGATAAGCACAATTGAAACAATGATCAGCAGAATTAAGATAAACGAAAAGAAGCGACTAAAAATTGCGTTAGGCTGTTCAATGCCATAAGCTAAGTTAATACTGCGCTGGAAAGCCGCGATAGCGCGTCCTGCAGACCAGATTGTAACGATAATTCCTAATGACAAAGTTCCCGTACTGCCCTGCTCTAAAAACGAGCGAATAATTGGCGCCAACGTTTGAAAGACTGGTTCTGGCAGTACTGGTTCAACATAACTCAGCACATTATTAGTATTAAGATGCAAAAAAGCAATCAAGTTCCCAGCAATCAGCATAATTGGAAAAATCGACAGCAGCGTATAATACGACAATACCGCTGCCGAATCATTGACATTGGCATTGGCAAAGCGGTGTACAAGCTGCTTGACAAACCCTTTAAATCCCGTTTCCATAGTTTAACCTCATAATTGCTGCTGGTGGTCTTCGATAATCTTTAAAATTCGCTCTGATGCATGCCCATCGCCGTACGGATTTTTGGCATCCGCCATTTGCCGATAAGCGGTTTGATCTGTCAGCAACGTTTCCATTGCTTGCGTGACCACCTTTGAATCAGTCCCCACTAATTTTAACGTTCCGGCTTTGACCCCTTCTGGCCGTTCCGTATCATCACGTAACACTAAAACCGGTTTTCCAAGTGAAGGCGCTTCTTCCTGTACCCCACCGGAGTCCGTCATAATCAGATAGCTGCGCGCTGCTAGATTGTGAAAATCAACTACGTCCAGCGGCTCAATTAAATGAACCCGCTCAGCGCCGCCCAGTTCAGCCTTAGCTATTTTTTGAACGGTTGGACTCAGATGTACCGGGTAAACCAGTTCAACATCTGGGTGGTCAGCAACTACCTGACGAATTGCCCGAAAGACTCGTTTCATGGGTTCACCTTGGTTTTCCCGCCGGTGCATGGTCAGTAAAATGATGCGCTGCTGGTCATCAATTTGGTCCAATACGGCGTGATGATAATTTTCATCGACAGTCTGTGCCAGCGCATCAATTGCCGTATTGCCGGTGATAAAGATGCGACTGTCTGGATGATTTTGCTTCAGCAGATTTTCGCGGCTTAAAGACGTTGGCGCGAAGTAATAATCACTTAAAATATCCGTCAGCTGACGGTTCATTTCTTCTGGATAAGGTGAATACTTATCCCAGGTTCTCAGCCCTGCTTCAACGTGCCCCAGCGGTACTTGGTGATAAAAAGCACTAACACTAGCGGCAAAGGTCGTAGTCGTGTCACCATGAACCAGGATGATATCGGGGTTAACTTCATCGATCACGTTATCTAAATGAATCAAGACCCGGCTGGTGATCTGCGCTAACGTCTGATTAGGTTTCATAATATTCAGATCATAATCCGGTTTAATTTTAAAAATATCTAAAACTTGGTCTAACATTTCGCGGTGCTGGGCCGTGACCACGGTAATTGGTGTAAAATGATTAAGGTCCTGCTGCATCCGTAATACAATTGGTGCCATTTTAATGGCTTCTGGCCGGGTACCGAAAACGGTCATTACTTTAATTGGTTTCGTCATTTTAAAAACTCCCAGGTTATAAATTTACGTTTCAATCGCATTTATTTTGGATTGAATCAACGCTTATAATTGTACCAGAACCCTTGTTTTAGAGATACAATTCTAGCTGTTTTTTCACCTTTAACATTAGGCATTAATAAAACTTAATCAATTTTAACTTTTTTATCAATAATATTTGTCTTAATATAGAACTCAAGAGTATAAGAAAGGAAGGTTGGATATCTATGCGTACCCTCAGCCTGATCGTACCATGCTACAACGAGGAACAATCGATCACAATTTTTTATGACGCTGTAGCTAAAGTGTTTGATTCAATTAATAAAACATCCGACCGCTATCAGCCAGAATACTTGTTTGTTAACGATGGCTCTAGTGATAAAACATTGTCAATTCTAAAAGACTTACAAAAACAACATCCTGAAACCGTCCATTATCTATCATTTTCCCGTAATTTTGGAAAGGAATCGGCCCTTGCCTGCGGACTAGACGCCTCAACCGGCGACCTAGTTGCTGTAATGGATGTTGATTTACAAGATCCGCCAGAATTACTGCCTAAAATGATTGATTTAATTGAAAATGACGGCTACGACTGTGTTGGTACCATTCAAAAGGAACGCCGGGGTCAGGGACGCATTCGGGCTTTTCTATCGACCAAGTTTTACAACGTCATTGATGCTGTTTCACAGGTTCGTATCGAACCCAATGCCCGCGATTACCGGTTAATGACACGTGAAATGGTGAATACCATCACTTCATTACCTGAATATAACCGCTTTTCAAAGGGCATTTTTGCCTGGGTCGGCTATAAAACGACTTACCTAAAATACGAAAGTCAGCCCCGAGCTGCCGGAACTTCTCACTGGTCCTTCATGCAGTTGGTCAACTACGCTATTGATGGCATCATTGACTTTTCGGACGCACCGTTAAAGATTGCAACTTGGGTCGGTGGGATCTCCTGCGTACTGGCCGTCATTGCCTTTATTTTCGTGATCGTACGTGCCCTCACAATTGGTGGTGCCGTTGCTGGCTGGCCATCATTAGTTGCCATTATTCTCTTCTTAGGCGGCATTCAGCTCTTTAGCCTGGGAATCTTAGGGGAATACATTGGTAAGATTTATCTCGAAACCAAGCACCGGCCAAAATACATCGTTCAAGAAAAAAAGTAGGATCAGGTTACTAATATGCATACTTTATGGAACTTATTTAAAAAATACGAATCAGTCATCAGTTACCTGTTCTTCGGTGGTTTGACCACCCTGATCAACATTGGTGTTTTTGGCTGGCTCAACCTGCACATGAATTACCAAATTGCTAACGTCTTAGCATGGTTAGCCTCCGTCATCTTCGCCTTTATCACCAATAAACTTTGGGTATTTAATTCCAAGTCGCTAGCTTGGCGAACCTTTTTATGGGAGACACTGACTTTTTTCTTCTTCCGTGCCTTATCGTTAGCAGTTGATCAATTGATCATGTTTGTCGGGATCTCATTACTTTCCGGCAACCCACTAATCGTAAAGATTATTGACAACGTCATTGTTGTCGTTATCAACTATTTCTTTTCTAAGTGGATCATCTTTAAAAAATGAGCCTCACTTCAACCTTTTATTATAGATAGACAAATAAACACCCCCAACAGATCAGTGATCTATTGGGGGTGTTTTTCACATTAATGAGCATGCTGCAAATCCTGCAGAAACGCTGCAATCAAACTCAGTTGATCAGGTGTATAGCGATCGACCAGCTCAGTATGCTGCTTATCCAGCAATTTAGTCAACTGATTTTGAACGGTGACTACTTTAGTACCAATCTTAGTGGGCTGATAAATCGCTTTGCGCTGCTCCGGTGCCGATTTAGTGACAAAACCTAACCGGGACAATTTATTCATACTTTTAGCAATCACCCCAAAGCTGAGGTCCATGGCCTCCACTAGCTGATCTTCCGTCACTGGTGCTAACGCCACTACTTGCTGCAATAACTTTAGGCTGAGCGTCGATAATTGAGAAATGGCGTACTGCAGATCCCGGTTCGGAATATGCAGCTGCAGCCACTGACGTTCAAAATTATTATCCTGAGCCCGGGTATTCATGATATCAATCAGTGAATTTTCAATGTGCTGTTTATAAAAATCTAATTTATCCAAATTATATCCCTCATTTTCTATCAAAAAGACTATATCATAAATTACGGGACTGAGAAAGCCGTTTCGCTCTGTGTATCATTCTTATCACCCGTTATTTCAAGCCAAAACGGCCGTCAACTTGACCACCCTAATTTCAATTAAAAAGGTTTCATAGTTGACGGGATAAAAGTCTTGAAACCATTTTTAAAAAGTTTCACAATGTAGGTGAATCATAAATAATTCGAAAAGAGTTGATAGTATGTATAAGCACATTGTTGTTCCACTTGATGGTAGTCATAATTCCAAATTAGCACTGTCGGAAGCGTTAAAACTGGTTAACCAGTTCAATGCTGAATTGACCTTAGTTAACGTTGCTGATGATAAACGATTGATTTACGAGGTTACGGGAACTGGTATCGCTAATACTGGGGGCTACTATAAAGAACTTGACGAACACGCCACGGCCATTTTAGACGAAGGTAAAAAAATCGCTACAGACGCCGGCGTAACCGCCAAAACAGAAGTTCTCCATGGCAGCCCTAAACAGGTAATTGCCGTGGAATATCCGGAAAACCACGATGTCGACCTTATCGTGATGGGCAAATCAGGGACTGATGCAATTGACCGGTTACTGGTCGGATCAACTACAGCGGCCGTTGTCCGTAACGCTCTGACTAACGTTTTAGTCATCGCTGAACCCACTAGCAATTAAGCCTTAACTAACCTTTACAACAACCCCAATCCATGAGAAAATATGCAGTGTGCTTTTTTGGCCCCATAGCACAACTGGATAGGGCACCCGCCTCCTAAGCGGCTGATCCCGGTTCGAGTCCGGGTGGGGTCATTGATACTATTACGACGGTGTTTCTGGCTGTTTGATCTAGAAGTACCCTATATGATAACAAAAACTAGCATGGCTTTCAGTTTGTTTGATCACTGAAAACCATGCTAGTTTTTGTTCATAACTTGGAATAACACTAAATGAGCGTTATACCTAGTTACTTGTTAATTTGACTCTTCACGTTCTTCTTCGCGTTTATGCCGCATGCCCTTACGCTTAGAATGCTTATTGTGACCCTTTTTCTTCTTGATCGGTTCTGGCAGAGAAGCTTTAACTCTCGGCTTGCGACTAGCTGGTTGCATGGCCGTTGGATCAGTCTGAACTTCACCAGCCACTTTAGCCTCCGCCGTTGTGCTTTGATCATCATCAAATGACTGCTCCTGTTCAGGACGCCGTTTATAAGTGGTCCCCAATTGATGATCCTGATAATAGACGGGAACTAAGTCATAATTAGTATCCTTCAAAAGCCGTTTCAAGTCCCGTAAATCATGGTCGTCACCGAAGTTCACCACTTGTCCCGGCTCACCCATCCGGCCTGTCCGGCCAACCCGGTGAGTATAGATGATCGCAGTATCCGGCAAATCAAAGTTAACGACTGCTGGTAACTTGGCGATATCCAGTCCACGGGCTGCTACATCCGTTGACAGCAGCAACTTGACTCGTCCTAAACGAAAATCGGTGAGGGCTTTTTGCCGTTCCGTCTGTCGTTGATTAGCAGAGAGGGTTGCGACTGGTACGTGATGGTGTGTCAGCCAGCTCTTAGTTTGCTGCAGCGAACCCACGTGGTTGAAGAAGACTAAGGCTTTAAATTGCTTCACCGAAGTCAGTTTCCCCAACATCCCCGCTTTTTTCAAATTAGAAACTTGCAACAGGCCATGTCGAACGACTCCCTGTGTGTGGTCAATATCACGGACATCTACCCGGGTAACCGGCGTGCCAAACCACTTCTCCAGTTCTGATAGAATTGGCGTTTCGGTTGCTGAGAAGAACCCCTTTTGAACCTCGGCAGGAACGTCTTGCAAGATGGTGCGCACCGTATCAAATGTTTCGCCCTCAAGCAGATCATCGGCTTCATCCACGATCACCGTTTGCACATCATGGGTCTTAAGCTTACGGTCTTCAATCAAGTTCAAAATTCTGCCTGGTGTGCCGATCACGATCTCTGGGTGTTTTTTCAACTGTTCCAGTTGGCGTTTAACGTTAGCTCCGCCAGTGATGGAAACCACTTTAAGGTCAACTAATGTCGCAAAACTGCGCGTCACGTGGGTCAACTGCATCGCTAACTCTTGCGATGGGGCAATGATCACCGCCTGAATTCCTTGTCCTGGTGCTAACCGTTCCAGTACCGGCACCACAAACCCCAGCGTCTTCCCAGAACCAGTTGGTGCTAGGCCTAAGACACTGTCACCATTTTTTAGCGGGTCATAAACCGCTGACTGAATGGGTGATAACTCATCAAAGCCTAATTTTTCGAATCGATCTTTAAATTGTGGAATCATATTCAGACCCCCTCATTTCTTATTAGTTGTCGCGTTCATCGTAAAAAACAATTTTACCAGACTGTCGCAGATTAAACAGCATTTTATTAACTTGGACACTGAGGTTCAGCCAGTAACTGTAATCGGCTTGATTCCGTGGCTTAGTAGGATCGTTTAGGACCCGTGCAAAATCACGCACTTCTGGCAGCATCGGGTTGTCAGTCACTGGTTGACTGAGCAGTGTCTTTTTACCTGTTTCATCCAAATAGGTCACTTCACCAAGTTCACCCGCATCATCGATTTCAATGGTGTCTTTCAATCCATAAATTTCTGAAGCCATATACGAATTAGTCGTCTTACCAAAGTTCAAGGTAACGTTAAATTCCCCGTACTGCAGGATTGCGACCCCCTTACCATCAACACCGGTCTGAATAAATTCGGGGAAATAATTGAATTCATTCGGCATACCAAACAACGTTACAGCGTCATATAGCGGATACACCCCTAAATCCTGCAGGGCACCGCCCGCAAACTTTAAGGAAAACACGTTGGGTTCTTTACCCGCTAGTACCTGATCGTACCTAGAGCTGTACTTCATATACGTTAAGCTGGCACCCTGTACCACTGGCATTTTTTTCAACTGCTGTTCAATGGCATGGAAATTTGGCGTATGAATATTTCTCGCTGCTTCGAAATAATGCAGTTCGGGATGTTGCTTCAACAGTTCTTGGATACGTTCCATCTGCGCTTGATTTTCAAAAGCCGGCTTTTCAACAATAATATTTTTACCAGCTTGAAGCGCCTGTTGCGCCTGTTCAAAATGCAGACTGTTCGGTGAAGCAATGTAGACCGTGCTGAAAGCCCCCTGAGTAAAGAAATCATCAAGGTTGGTATAGGTCTGCGCGCCACCGTTTTTCTGACTAAATTCAGTTGCAGTATCCTGGTGTCTCGAATAGACTCCGGTTAACTGGTACAGCCCGGAAGTTTGGGCAGCCTCCACGAATTGCTGAGTGATCCAGTTGGTCCCGATAATGCCAAAGTTTATCATCAAAAACGCCCCTCTTTCTGCTTTTAACTCCATCATAGCAGTTCCAAACTCAAATGATAACCACTGACAATTAGAAGTCGACATTATTTTAAAAATTAAGTTAAAGAACGGGGAATTAGTTTATAAACATGTTAAAATTAGTGCAGAATATGTGCAAGGGGGACCACATTATGAAGGCAAAGGACTTTATTCATTCAAGCCGGACATTCTTCCAGCACTTTATGCGGTCTTCTCAACATCTGACTAAACATGATACCAGCACTGCTGACTCTTCCCCAATGATTTTTATTGGATCGTGGAAGTTACGCCACTCTGAAACCACGCGGATCCATTCGCTGGTAATCGGCCCTGATCTCACCATTAGTATCGATCACCGGACGATTCCCTGTAAAGTCGTTTCGTTAAGTGAAGACACCTTAGTGTTATTAGATCACTACGGTTATCATATAACCGTCACCGCTGACCATAACGTACCGGTTAAGCTGTTTGATGAAGCCGATAACGTGATTTACTACATCGTTGCTAGTATGAATAAACCAACTTAAAAAGCAGCCTGATTATCACCCACCCATCATGGGTTGCTGATAATCAGGCTGCTTTTTTTCTGGTTGACCATTCAATCTTTAAACTTGATTCTAATTAGTGACCCACGAATTCCACTGTCGCTGTGAACCATTAAAAACGGACCCGCCGACCGTTTGTGATTGACCATTTAACTTAACTGTTGCGTTTTTGTTATATTCAATAAAAACCGCTTTATTATCTTGATCAGCCACTCGCGACGTTTGCAACCAGCAATTATACCTAACAGGCTTAGACTGTTTTAATGCCTGCCAAACCGCTGGTGTACACCAAATAATGATCCGTTTATCATAGCGTTGCTGCAGCAGTGAAATAAACTGCTGCAGTTTTTCTTGCGCCTGCCGTTGTGTTAAGTAGTGCGTATCGTAATGACCGTACGTCCCCACCTGAACTGCAATTGGCAGCTGGCCTACTCGCTGGCTCACTTCTTGGATAAAGTTTTGCAACTGAGCTTTGGGGGAAGTCGTATAGCTGTAAACGTGATAGACCCCCAGCTCTAGATTGCTCCCCTGCGCGCGGTCATAGTTACTTTGAAATTGATCATCCGTATAGCTAGCACCGGAAGTCGCCCGTAGATAAGCGAACTGATAGCCTTGATGCTGAAGCTGCTGAAAATCAACAAACCCATTGGACTGAGTTAATGATACACCGCGTACAGTATAGTTACTGAGCTGCTGATTACGGTAGTGCTGGTAGCCCAGCCAGCCCCCAATAATGACGATCAAAACTAATAGAATTGAAAAAAAGCGTAATCGTCGTGAACGATTGCGCAGTTTTTTATACGTGTTGGCATAAATGGGTTCAATTCGCTGTCGTTTCACACCTGCTCATCCCTTGTCCCTTTTCAGACTATTTTACCACGCTTTCTATCAGTTACTGAAAACCGCTACCGATTCTTAAGTTCTGGTACGATCGATGGCTTTTTTGACCCGGTTCATGACCACTTCGGTCTTGTTTGACAGTTTGACAGCCACAATAGTGAATAAACTGTCGATCATGGCTAATTGGGCAATCAGGGTATACATACTGTCAGAAGTCGTCGACATTTGATCTGCCAGCGACAATAACACCATATCAGCCCGCTGCGCTAGTGAAGACCGCCCGTAACTGGTAATGGCAATCACCGGCACATGGTTGTTATGCAACTGCTTTAAAACGGTCAGTGTTTGCTGGTTTTCGCCAGAATGGGAGATCATGATGGCACAGTCGTTCTCATCCATTTTCGCCGCCTGCATTAACTGCACATCAAAATCTGGGTAATACTCACTGTTGATCGACGTTCTTAAAAATTTATGATAACCATCTAACGCTGCGACAGATGAGCCCCCCAGTCCAAAGAAAGCGAGTTGATTACACTTTAAAATATAGTTTGACATTTTTTCCAGCTCATCATTGCGCAATAATGACTGCGTTGAAATCAACGCATCGATCATCGCTTGAAAAGTCTTCTGCGCCATCTCTTTAGGCGTATCATCAGGTTTCACTTTTTTGAACATACTGCTGCGATTAACGTCCGAACTGACATTTGCCAGATCCAGACTGAATTCACGAAAATTAGAATAACCGACAGCCTTGGCAAATCGTGAGATTGAGGCAGTGGATACACCGACTTTCTCGGCCAACTCGTTAATCGTGAGTTCACTCACCATTTGAGGCTGAGCAAAAATGTAATCCGCAATTTTTTGATGTAACTTGCTTAAATTGGGATAGTAAGACCTGATGCTGCTGATTGCTGATTGTGTCAAATTACTGCCTCCTACGCTGGAAATCGCTGACTTAATTACTTAGTTTCCCTGCTGTAACGTTGTTTATACAATAGAGTATCTAAACCTAGATTTAATAACACGCTTATTCATTTTAACATTCCGTATTTATAATTGGTACGGTCATATCATAGGTTCTATACCGAGTATTCTAGCCACTATTTCCCGGTTTGTAAATAATTTTCTTATATTCACTTGAATTATGAAACCTTTTTTCATATAATAAACAGGTCAATAAATAAAGTTTCTTTACGGAATGTGAATTCTTGAAACCGTTTTAAATTTCCTTTACACTCACAATACGGGTTCGATTTAAAGAAAGGGAGTCATAGAAAAATGGACTATATGATTGGTGTCGATATCGGAACGACCAGTGTCAAAACGGTTCTGTTCGACAACGTTGGTAAAGTACAAGGTTATTCCAACAATTTGTATCCCCTTTACCAGGATGTTCCTGATATGGCTGAAGAAGATCCCGATGAGATCTTCTCCGCAATCGTTGATGGCTTAACCACCGTTTTACGCAAGGCCAACTTAAGCAAGGGTGAACTGAAGGGTGTCTCATTCTCCGCTGCTATGCACAGTCTGATCCTGCTGGATGAAAACCATAAGCCAATGACCCGGGCCATTACCTGGGCTGATAACCGGGCCGTTAAGTACGCTGACCAATTACGTGAAAACGGTGTCGGTAAACAAATTTACGAGAAGACCGGTACCCCAATTCATCCAATGACACCGTTTACCAAATTGATCTGGTTACGTAATGAACACAAAGATCTCTTTGACAAGGCGCGTTGGTTTGTTGGTATCAAGGAATACGTGATCTATAAACTATTTGGCGTCTTGAAGGAAGATTACTCCATCGCCAATGCCACCGGGATGTTTAACATCTTCAAGATGGATTGGGACGATCAAGCCCTTGAACTAGCCGGCGTTACCCGTGATAAATTACCAGAATTAGTGGATACCACTGATACGGTTTCTGGTATGAATGAAGACTATGCCCGCGTAATCGGCATTGATCCTGACACGCCATTTGTCATGGGTGCTTCAGACGGTCCCCTGGCCAACTTGGGCGTTAATGCCATCGATCCTGGCGTTGTAGCCGTTACTATCGGGACTTCTGGTGCCGTTCGTGTCGTTACTGATAAGCCCAAGATCGATCCTAAGGGCCGGGTATTTTGTTACTACCTTGCCCCAGGCAAATGGGTCGTTGGCGGACCTGTTAATAACGGTGGAATCGTCTTCCGCTGGGTTCGTGATCAACTATTCGCCCCGGAAAAGATTACAGCCGAACAAATGAAGATCGACAGCTATGATCTCTTAACTGAAATTGCATCTAAGATTCCTGCCGGATCAGACGGTCTGATCTTCCACCCATTCTTAGGTGGCGAACGGGCTCCAATCTGGGATGCTAATGCCCGTGGTTCCTTTTTCGGCTTGACCCGTAAGCACACTCGTGCCCACATGGTTCGGGCTGCGTTGGAAGGCATTGTCTACAACCTCTATACTGTGCTGATCGCACTGGAAGAAGTCGTTGGTAAACCAGTCAGCATTCAAGCAACTGGTGGTTTTGCCCGTTCGGCACTCTGGCGCCAAATGTTAGCTGACATCTTCGAACAAGATGTAACGATTCCTGAAAGTGTTGAAGGAACTGCTTTGGGTGCTGCTGTTCTTGGAATGTACAGTCTTGGCCTGATTGACGATCTCAGCGAAGTTAAAAAGTTCGTTGGGGTTACTAACGTCCATCATCCAAATCCTGACACCTATGAAGCCTACCGTACACTGGTACCGATCTACATTCGCTTAAGTCGGCAGTTACAAACCGAATATAAGGCCATTGCTGACTTTCAACGTAGTCAGGATGCGAAGAAGAAAGCTGCCGGTAAAGATCTTTAATTCATTATGGGTATCATAATTTAAACTTAAAAAGGGTTATTATTGTCCGTCACTGTGGAACGCCGCTTTGCGGTGATTCCATTGCCATCCTTTGAAAGGGTTTTCTAACTATGGAAATACTAGCGTTAGTTATCGGGATCCTGTTCCTGTTAGTCTTGATTATCAAATTCAAGATGAACACGTTCGTTTCTCTGATTTTAACCTCTGTTTTAACTGCTATTTTACTTGGCATGCCACTCACCAAAATTGCAACTAGTATCGAAACTGGCATTGGCAGTCAATTAGGTGAATTGTCACTGGTCTTTGGTTTTGGTGCCATGCTGGGTCGGTTAGTTGCCGATTCCGGCGGTGCTCACAAAATTGCCACAACTTTAATTGATAAATTCGGTCGCAAACGCCTTCAATTAGCTATTATGCTTGCGTCATTCATTATTGGTATCGCGCTATTCTTCGAAGTTGGGATGGTTCTGTTAGTTCCTATCGTCTTTGCCATTGCCGTTGAAGCTGAAGTGCCAATTCTTTACCTTGGGATTCCAATGGCAGCTGCCTTATCAGTTACCCACGGATTCTTACCACCTCACCCAGCACCAACTGCCATTGCGGCAGCCTTGGGCGCTAGTGATGGTAAAGTCTTACTCTTTGGTATCGTCGTTGCCATTCCAGCTGCCTACATTGCTGGTCCGCTATTTACTAAGTTAGCTGAAAAATTTGCCCCATCTGCTTTCAAACAAAAGGGTGACTTAAGCTCCCTTGGTGAAGTTAAGGAAATGGCCCCTGAAGACGAACCTAGCTTTGGCCTTTCCACTTTGACCTCACTATTCCCAGTTATCTTAATGGCCATCACGACCATTTATAAAATGACTGTCGATGGTGGTACAACACCAACCAAGAACCCAACGATGCTTGACCAAATCGTTGCTTTCATTGGTGATCCTGCGATTGCCATGCTGATTTCTTTGCTATTTGCAATGTGGTCAATGGGCTGGGCCCGTGGCCGTGCAACCAAAGATATCATGGAAACCGTTGAAAATGCCGTTAAGTCTATCGCCATGCTGCTGTTAGTTATTGGTGGTGGCGGTGCCTTCAAGCAAGTGCTGATCGATGGTGGTGTTGGTAAAGAAGTCGCTAAGATGTTCGCCAACTCAAGCATCAGCCCACTGATTCTTGGCTGGTTAGTTGCCGTTGTTCTGCGGATCGCATTAGGTTCTGCTACCGTGGCTGCTTTAACCGCTGCTGGTATCGTTGCCCCATTGATGTCCGCTGCCGGTGTTGATCCTGCCCTGATGGTTCTTGCCATTGGTGCCGGTTCATTAGCTGCTTCACACGTTAACGATGCTGGGTTCTGGATGTTTAGAGAATATTTTGATTTGACCGTGAAACAAACACTCTCAATTTGGACCGTGCTTGAAACCGTCATTTCAGTCGTCGGAATCTGCATGGTTATGATTCTGAACGCCCTGTTCCATTAATCATTATCATGAACTTCTAATATTAAACCCTTCCCCGGTGCGTTGTCACCGGGGTTTTTCTTTGCTATAATTGATTGCTACTGAATTCGGAAGGACGGAAATTATCTTGAGTGAACCAAAATTAAAACGCGAAATCGGTTTGTTTACCGCCCTGTCAACCGTGATGGGAACCGTTATTGGCGCAGGCGTCTTCTTTAAAGTCGCCAGTGTCGTCGAAGTGACTGGCTCGGCCAGCATGACCTTGGCAGCTTGGATCTTAGGCGGCCTGCTCACCATTTGTGCTGGCTTAACTGTCGCGGAACTCGCTGCAGCAATTCCGCGAACTGGTGGCGCCATTAAATACATTGAGTACACCTATGGCAAACTACCAGGCTTTTTAATGGGCTGGGCTTTGATCCTAGTTTATTACCCGGCTAACATTGCCGCGTTGTCAATCATCTTTTCTACCCAGGTTCTAAACCTATTTCACCTGCCGTTAATCTGGCACATTCCGATCGCCATCGCCTGCGGGCTTAGTATCACCCTCATCAACTTTTTGGGTGCGCGAGTCGGTGGTGCCTTACAATCAATTACGCTGATTTTTAAACTGATTCCGATCTTTATTATCGTGGTCTTTGGCCTGTTTTCAAAAGCGCAGGTCTCAGTTTCACTGTTACCGGTGACGGCAGGACCGCATTTAAATTTCTGGACCGCGTTTAGCAGCGGCCTGTTAGCCACGATGTTTGCTTATGATGGCTGGATCAGTATCGGCAATATTGCGGGGGAAATGAAACACCCTGAAAAAGACCTCCCGCGCGCTATCGTACTGGGGCTGGTCTTTATCACTGTCATCTATGCCATTATCAACTTTGTGTTTCTAAAGAGCCTGCCAGTTGATCACATTGCCGGCAATCTCAACACTGCCTCTGAAACTGCTGAAATGATCTTTGGCCCCATTGGCGGTAAACTCGTTACCGTTGGAATCTTGATCTCCGTGTATGGCGCCATCAACGGCTATACGTTAACTGGAATGCGGGTGCCCTTTGCGATGGCCAGTGAAAATTCACTGCCGTTCAGCAAACAACTACGAAAGATCTCCCGTAAGACTTACGTCCCCTACTATGCTGGCCTAGCTGAGTTTGGCATTGCTGTGATCATGATGTTCATGGGGTCCTTTGATACTTTAACCGATATGCTGGTCTTTGTGATGTGGATCTTCAACGTCTTACTGTTCATTGCATTGTTTATTCTACGTAAACGAGAACCGAAACTACAACGACCATACCGGGTGCCAGGCTATCCTGTGATCCCAATCATTGCGATTCTTGGTGGCCTGTTTATCTTAATCATCACCATCTTGACCCAGACTGCTTTAGCCGTCATTGGACTAGTCTTAACCGGTATCGGCATCCCAGTTTATTACTATCATCAACGTAAACAAGCTAAATAATGGTTTATCTAAAAGTTCTCCTCGAGAGAACTTTTTTTGTATCCCGTACCTGCCCAAGTTGCTGACCTTAATCACCAATGCTAGAATGGAAGCGGTTAATTAATACTAAACAATGATTGGTAGATGTGATGATAAGATGACAACGGAACTTGAAAAACAACAAAATGGTGATTTATACGATGCTCACGACCCGATTTTTAAACAATATAAGGACGAGGCCAACCACTTTTTAATGGTTTACAACCAAACGCCTTACGACCAGGCTGATAAGCGACGAACGCTTTTGGAACAGTCGCTGGGCAGTATCGGCAAAAACGTGACCGTGGGCACCCCATTTCTCTGCGATTTTGCCCGGAACATTCATTTGGGGGATAAGATTTCCATCAATATGAACTGCTCGCTAATGGACTCTGCTGAAATTCGTATTGATGGTGAAACCATGGTGGCGCCCAACGTTCAAATTTATACGGGGACGCATCCGGTACCCCTTTCAGATCGGCTAAATGACCAGTGGGCTAGCCATCCTGAACAGCACTTTGTCAGGACCCGTTCCTTACCCGTTCACATCAAACACGGCTGCTGGATCGGTGGCGGCGTGATTATCCTGCCCGGTGTAACTATCGGTGAAGGGACCGTCATTGGCGCGGGCAGCGTGGTCACTAAAGACATTCCCGACCACGTGGTTGCAGTGGGAAATCCCTGCCATGTGCTACGTAAAATTGAAGAGTGAATTGGTAACTAAAAGGGTGAAGCGGCCTTGATACTGGGTCGCTTCACCCTTTCTTTGTCTACAAATTTTTTAAAGTTTCAGTTCTCGCTTCAGATAGTCTCTGAAGCTTGTCGGTTTACGGCCTAATTGCCATTCCAGTACGCTGGTATTGCCATCAAGCCCCCACTTGGTATACGTATCAGCTAAATGGGTCAGCGCTACACGAGACGCAATATCAGTCACGTGCATTTCATCCAAGAAAGTCTTAATTGGCACATAAGTTGCTTTAGCGTGCTTGCCTGTCACTTCGTTAAAGATGTCAACACAGTCATCACAGGATAACCGTGGCGTGCCAACCAGCTCGTAATCTGCCTTATCATATTTTTGTGGGTCAGCAACAACTTTGGTGAGGACTTCAGCAACGTCTGCAGGATCGACCCAAGCCACTCGTTTCTGGTCAACTGGGAAAAACATTTGGTATTCGTTCGTTTTCATCACCAATTGAGGTGGAAAATTATACATATAATGAGTTGGCTGAAGAATAGTATAAGGCAGGTCTTCATTCATACTCGTGTAAATTAAATGCTCTTCAATTTTGCGCTTTGTAGTATGCTGCAATAACGTTGTTAAAATGGGATGAATGACAGAAATCAGCACGAACTGCTTAATTTTAGCCTGTACCGCCAAATCAATCATCGAATTGCCGACCATATCATCTTGCGCATTATAGACCGGTGGAATATAGACAATTTGATCACAGCTAGCAATTAACTTTTTCTGAAATTCAAGATCATCAATGTTACCCACTAACGCCTTTTTGATGCCTGGTAAATCTTTAACTTTCGGATCAATGTCAGTTGCGACAACGTCATAGCCCTTATCAACCAAACCCTTAACCATTGCTGAACCAGCATGCCCAGCAGCTGCAGTTACTAAAATCATTATGAAAGCCTCCCATTGTGTTAATTGACTACACTTTTATTGTAAAGCTTTCAGCAAAATAATGTTAGCGGTTACATTACAAACTTTAGTTACCTGAACCCAAAATGCCACTAAGCGCTTTCCCTCTTAGCAGCATCCTGAAAAACAATCACACTCGTTTTCTAAATTACCCGATCATTATTCACATCTGGCAATGGTAAATCTGGAAACATCCGTTTAAGATACTCCGTTGCTGGTTCATCCGAAACACGGTCAGCTTCGATCACTTGGGTAATTGAGTTAAACGTCAGCATCAGCATAATCGCGCCATGTTCATCGCGTACGGCATAGTATCTGATACCTAACTGCACAGCTCGAAAAATTAATTCCTGCGCGTTAGCTGACAATTGCGACATTCGGGGCAATAACTCTTCAGTACCGATGCGCTGTGCTTTCCACGCTGTCGCCTGCTGAATACCAAAGTCCATAAGACTGTTATGGTCATCCAGATGACTGACCAGCTTGGCCGCCGGTGTGAGCTCCGGATGAGTGATCACCTCAGCAAAATCGTCAATTGCGTTGATCAATTCGCTGTGCGCTTTAAGTTCAACTGCCAGATCATGTAACTGCTTAAAGAAGTGTTGCCCCTCAGTTGCTTTAAACGTTGGCTGAGTGGGTTCTTCCAGCGCTACTCGCTCGTTATCCTGTTCCGCTTGTTCCAGTTTGGCAACGATTCGTTCGTCATCCACCGGTGTGACTAACGCATAAATGAACAATAGTTTCATTAAGTAAAGCGCATGGCGGCTGATACCATTTGAACGAAACGGCATTAGGTCTAAACAACGAAATTCAAGGTACCGCACGCCCTTTGTTGATAGTTCTTTAAGTCTATCGACACCCCGCAGCCGAACGGGACCATAAAATTCTGCTTGACTGTATAATTTTTTGGTTGCCACTAAATCACTCAAGCGATCAATAAAATGCGGCAGTGACTGATAGATTGTCGCATCAACCCCATCGTCTGGCAGATTAGCATAACCGAAATGGCTGTTGCGGATACTTCTAACTGGATGTGAAAGTCCCTCAGGTACAGTATCAAAGAAACCCTTTTCGGCAACTGGCGACGCCCCAAATAAATAAGTAATCAGCCAGCGGTTCAGCACCAGGTTTTGTGCCATTCGAAAGTACAGTGCATTTCGAAAATCGGTGACCCGGCTAAACTCGTTTTCATAATGAGCATAAAGCCGATTGATCACGGGATCTGGAATACTGTAATTTAAATGCACCCCCGTCATGATCTTTGGGCAAACCCCATATTTTTTAGTCAAGTAGTTACGGTAGTCGGCATAGGCTGGCCGATTAAAGTGAGCTTTGATAAAATCAATATCCGAAGCGGTAACCCGTGGTGGCATACTCAACGGCCAGATGCGATCCTCTCCCTGCAACGAGCGGTACAACACCGTTTGCAGCGTATCCAACTGGTCTAAGACACCCCCGATATTGGGATTCGGATCCGTAATTAACTCCGCCTGTGTTTCAGCATAATCCGACTGTAAATAAGGGTGAAATGCCCGTGACCCCAGCATTTGCGGATGCGGTTCACGACTCAACTGCCCCTTTTTATCGACCCGATTCTCTTCGACTTCAACCCCTACCAAACCATGATAAAGTTGTTCACTGACGCCTTCTGCTTTAATGACGTTCAAAAGATTGTCTAACATCCGAGATCCCCCATTGTTTGTGGTTAACATTGAATAGATTATAGATTAAAACATGGTGAGTAATCAAGTTTTTGCTCTAATAAAAAGGCGCTACTAAGAGTCATCTTAGTCGTGCCTTTAATTTGCTTATTTAATCTTTTTCAAGTAATGTGACTGATTCAATATGTGGTGTCTGTGGGAATTGGTCAACGGGCTGAATGGGTTCAGTCACGTGGTAGCCTTCGTCCATAAAGCGTTGCACATCACGAATCAAAGTTGATGGGTTGCAGCTAACGTAAACGATCTTCTTCGGCTGCATGGCAGCAGCACTTTCAATCAACGTTTCGTCTAACCCTTTACGTGGTGGATCAACCACGATAACATCCGGCTTTAAGCCCTGTTTCTGCCATTCGGCCATCTGGTATTCAGCCTTGTTCGTTTCAAAATGCAGGTTGGTTAAGCCATTTAACTTAGCGTTCTTCTTAGCGTCTTCAACCGCGGTTGAAACCACTTCAACACCGTAAACTTCTTTGGCGTGACGCGCCATGGCTAAGGAAATCGTCCCAATCCCACAGTAAGCATCGATCACCGTTTCATTACCAGTTAAGCCGGCACGGTCAATAGCCAGTTTATACAGTTTTTCAGTTTGAACTGGGTTAACTTGGTAGAATGATTTGGCTGAAATTTCAAACCGGTTGCCCAGCAGTGAATCATGGATCACAGGTTCGCCATAGAGTACGTTAGTGATTGGTCCCATAATGACGTTAGTTGGCCGGTTATTGACGTTTTGAATGATACTCGTCACTTCTGGCAGTTCTTCTGAAATCTGGGTCACGATCTCCTTTGCCCGTGGCAAGGTGTGGCTGTTGGTGATCAAGCCGATCATCATTTCTTTTTCGTAATAGCTCTGACGGACCATGATGTTACGAATGATTCCTTTATGGGTGCGCTCATCATAAGCTGGGATATTTTCACCACGTAAAATATCGCGCACAATGACGATAGCCTTATCGATCCGGGGATCTTGAATGTAGAAATCAGTCAATGGCACTAGATCGTGTGAATGCTGACGGTAAAAACCAGTTTCCAGCTGACCCTTCACCATCCGCACTGGAATTTGGGCCTTATTACGGTAGTGATAAGGGGTCTCCATGCCAATGGTTTCAGAAACGCTGAGGTCAAGTTTGTTCTTGGCCAGCAGTGATTCGATCTGATGCTGTTTGAAACGCAGTTGAGCAGGATACACCATGTGCTGCAGCGGTGCAATGCCGGCTTGTGCGAGCTTACGGTCCTTAGCATCGATCTCTGCGCGGTCTGGTGAAGTCGTTAGATGTTCCAAAACCCGGCCGAAACCAAAGGACTTACCGACCTTAGTCACGACAAATTTAATCTTCTCACCTGGTAAGGCGTTGGTGATAAACAATGAATAATTGTCGATCTTAACCACGCCGTTACCTTCATAGGTCAGATCCATAACGGTACCCGTATAAGTTTCGTTTTTTGCTACTGGTGCTTGTATTTTCATGTAAATCTCCTTGTTTTAACTAAAAGAAAGGTTTTGCTGCCTTACGTATCATACAGCAAAACCCTCCTAATTCATACTATAAAAATTATTTCTTTGGTTCTTCGTCTTCTGGCAGTTCTTGAACTCCTGCTAAGAACTTACGCTCTGCTTCTAGGATTTCCGGTGTTTCGGTTTCCACAGCAGCATCTGGAATGTCATCCAGATTAGCATAAGTTTCAATGTGCTGCTTCAAATTAACGAAGGTCATTGGCGCATCGCCACCATATTCACCGTCCAAGTTGATCATGATCTTGGAATCGCCCCGGGGCTTGGCTTCAACCTTACGCACTTTACGATATATAATCCGTGAATCGTTGATGTGCCTGCCACCAGTCAACACTAACGTAATTAAGTGTAAGATTTCAGCCAAGTTGCTCGTCTTTACGATAATCATCGTGAACTTACCGTCATTCAGCGAAGCATCGGGAACAATTTGTTCAAAACCACCAACTGAGTTCGTCAGCGCTAAGAAAAACATGGAAGCTTCACCAATGTATTCTTCACCATCGTACTTTAGATCCACCTTAAATGGTCGAATTCGCGGTAATAGCTCGGCCCCTTTGACCAAGTATGCCAAGTAACCAAATAAGGTCTTTAAATTAGAGGGCACCTCATACGTTAATTCAGTCAAACGACCGCCACCAGCAATATTGACAAAGTAGGTTTTACCGGCCATGCCAATGTCCATTTTAATGGTTTGATTCTTTAAAACAACTTTAGCGGCGGCTAAGGGATCCTCCCGTGGAATACGCAGCGCTCGAGCATAATCATTAGTGGTCCCAGCCGGAATAATGGCCATTTTTGGCCGTTTCTTTAAGCCGGCAATTCCGTTGACAACTTCGTTAATGGTCCCATCACCACCAGCGGCAACGACTAATTCAAAGCCCTCACGCGCAACCCGTTCGGCTTCATCACGTGCCGAATTAGGAGCCGGGGTAGTTGCAAACGCACTGGTTTCATACCCCGCTTGTTCAAAGACTCCTAAAATATCGATCATATCCTTCTTCAAGGCCTCCCGGCCAGAAGAAGGATTATATATCACTCGCGCACGTTTCCGCATAAGTGTTTTTCCTCCCCAATTCAAATCACGTTTATCTACTTTTTAAGTGACGCCATCAACAGCTGGTTAACCACCTTAGGGTTAGCCTTACCGTGAGTCTGCTTCATAATTTGACCAACTAGGTAACCAACTGCCCGGTCTTTACCATTGTTGAAGTCATCAATTGATTGCTGGTTATCAGCCAAGACACCATCAATAATTGGCTGTAATTTTGCTGGATCAGATAACTGAATCAGACCCTTTTCTTCAACGAAAGTCTTAGGTTCTTTACCCTGCGTAATCGCCTTGAAGACCTTCTTAGCCATTTTGGTTGAAATGGTGCCATCGGTGATCAGATTGATCATGCCGGCCAAGTTAGCTGGCGTCAGTTTAGTATCCTGTAAATCCGCATGCTGCTCGTTCAAGAAGGCGTTAACGTCGCCTTGAAGATAGTTCGAAGCTGATTTCGGATCCGCACCAAGTTTAACGGTCTCATCAAAGAAGTCGGCCATTTCCTTAGTTTGGGTAACAACCATGGCGTCGTAATCCGTTAAGCCAAGTTCTTTGACGTAACGAGCACGGCGGCTACCAGGCATTTCGGGCATTTCACTGCCAATCTCATTGACCCAGTCATCACTAATGTTGATTGCAGGTAGATCAGGTTCTGGGAAGTAACGGTAATCGTCAGAACCTTCCTTAACACGCATCAAAATAGTTTCACCAGTATTCTCGTCAAAACGACGGGTTTCCTGTTGAATCTGGCCACCAGACATCAGCACACGCTGCTGCCGCTGTTCTTCAAAGGCCAGTCCTTTACGAACGTAGTTAAAGGAGTTCAGGTTCTTCAGCTCAGTCTTGGTCCCATATTCTTTTTGACCTTCAGGCCGAATCGAAATGTTGACATCGACACGCATGGAACCTTCTTCCATCTTCACATCAGAGATCCCGGTAAATTGAATCCGTTGACGCAGTGCTTCCAGATAAGCATAAGCTTCATCAGGTGAAGCAATCTCTGGCTTCGAGACGATTTCAATCAAGGGTGTTCCTTGACGGTTCAAATCAACGTAAGAAAAGTCACGGGCATGGGTGTTCTTACCAGCATCTTCTTCAATATGCATTTCGGCGATCCCAACCCGCTTCTTTTCGCCATCAACCTCAATTTCGATCCAGCCATCATGAGCGATTGGCTTATCAGATTGCGTAATTTGGTAAGCTTTCGGGTTATCAGGATAGAAGTAGTTCTTCCGGTCAAAATGCGTGTGTGGTTCAACTTGAGCATGCAGTGCTAAAGCAGCCATGATACCAGACTTGACAACACCCTTGTTGGTGGTTGGCAAAACCCCAGGATAGCCCCAATCGATCACGTTCGTATTGGCGTTAGGATCGTCCCCATATTCAACGGGCGATGGACTAAAGATCTTAGAATTGGTTTTTAATTCAACGTGGACTTCAAGTCCGATAGTTGTTTTAAAATTCATTAGTTATTGCCCCCTTGCTTAGGTGTTTGTTTGTGAAAATCGGTTGCCTGTTCAAAGACGTAACCCGCCTTGTAAAGCGTAGATTCGTCAAATGGCCGACCGATCAATTGCATTCCGACTGGCATGCCCTTAGCAAATCCAGCGGGAATTGACATTCCTGGCAAGCCAGCAAGGTTAACGGGAATGGTCAAAACATCATTCATGTACATGGTCATTGGATCAGAAATTTCGTCACCGATCTTGAAAGCAGGGGTTGGTGCAACTGGTCCCATGATAAAGTCATGATCCTTTAAGACAGCTTGGAAATCATTAATGATCAACGTCCGTACTTGAGCAGCCTTCTTGAAGTAAGCATCGTAGAAGCCAGCAGAAAGGGAGAACGTCCCCAGCATGATCCGACGCTTAACTTCATCGCCAAAACCTTCAGTCCGGGAGTTAACGTAAACGTCTTCCAGGTTTTTAACATCCTTAGAGCGGTGACCGTAACGAATCCCATCGAACCGTTGTAAGTTTGATGAAGCTTCGGAACTCGCAATAATGTAGTAAGCGGCAACACCGTACTTGTTGTGTGGTAACGATACTTCGTCAACCGTAGCACCTAGTTCACGGTACTTATCAGCAGCGGCTAAGATGGCATCTTTAACGTCTTGGTCGACCCCTTCACCTAAGTATTCCTTAGGCAGACCGATCTTCATGCCTTTCACGCTGGTCTGATCATTTAATTCAGCCGCAAAGTCAGGTACTTCTTTAGTGGAAGTGGTCATATCATGATCATCGTGACCAGCCACTGCGGATAACAGAATAGCGTTATCTTTAACTGTACGGGTCATTGGACCAATTTCATCCAAACTGGAAGCAAAGGCAATCAAGCCCCAACGAGAGATTCGACCGTACGTTGGCTTCATCCCAACGATCCCGTTAAATGATGATGGCTGACGAATCGAACCACCGGTATCGGAACCAAGAGCAGCGATAACTTCACCAGAGGCCACAGCAGCTGCTGAACCACCTGATGAACCACCAGGTACTCGAGTGTAGTCCCAAGCGTTTTTAGTGGTCTTAAAAGCTGAGTTTTCAGTTGAACCACCCATGGCAAATTCATCCATGTTGGTCTTACCGACGTTGATCACACCCTGCTCATTTAACTGCTTAACCACCGTTGCATCGTAGACTGGCACAAAGTTCTCCAGCATTTTAGAAGCAGCGGTCGTGGTTAAACCGTTGGTCACGATATTATCCTTAATGGCCAGTGGAATACCAGCTAAGATATTATCGGCATCAACGCCTTTTTCATCCATTTCAGCAGCTTTCTTTAAGGCTGCGTCTTGGTTAAGCGTCAAGAAGGCATTCAATTCAGGATCAGTAGCGGAAATGTTATCAAAAGTCGCTTTAACCAGATCAGTAACGCTGATTCGCTTAGCGACTAAATCATCATGAAGCGTTGTGAGATCTTTTTCGAAATAATTCATCGTTATCTACTAATCCTCACTTTCATCAATAATAGTTGGCACTTTAATGTAGCCCTTTTCGGCATCTGGTGCGTTTTTAAGCAAGGCTTTGCTTTGACCCCAGTTATCAGCGACATCCTCTCGCATGACGTTGATTTGGTCCGTCACGCTTGAAGTTGGCTCAATGCCCTCTGTATCGACTTCATTTAAGGTTTCAAATAACCCAATAATTTCATCTAATTGGGTGGTAAAGTACTTCAGCTGGTCGTCGTTCAAACTTAATTTCGCTAACGAGGCAACGTGTTGTACCTGTTCTTGATCAATTCGACTTGCCATCAAGTTTCCCTCTTTCACAAGTATTCTGCGTAAATTTACGCTACACATCAAATATACTACCACATTATAATACAAAATAGCACTGGTTTCTAAAACGGAACCAGTGCTATTTTAAGTCAAATCAATTTTATTAATAACTGTTAAAGACGTGCGAAGTAAACCGCTTAGCGCCATCATCACGGCTCAGGAAGCTTTGAACCCCTTCAGTTGAACTAACCGTAATATCAATTGGTGCATTAGAAGGTAAGTACTTTTGCGCTGCCTGCTGCAGATACTGCGTAAAGCTAATAATTTCTGTTTCACTGTAGAACTGCGTCGTAATATTAACGTTCATTCCCGTCAGCTGCTTATTCGTGTAGTGGGCCTGAGCGGTAACACCACTTAAATTAGGGAAGTAATTTTGAATCTGAGTCTTAAAGTTTTCAAAGGCGTTTTCATCGTTTGAATTACCGCCGCCTGAGTTACCATTTGTTGCTTTAGTGCTCGTTGTTGGATAAACATAATTTTGTTCATTGATTGCTTTCCATGAATTAACTTTAGTTGCACTCGCCTTATTAGTTGAATAAGAGAAGAAACTACCACCAACTAAACTATCCGTTGGCGCCTGCCGGTAAAGTGCGATGGTGATTGGTACGTTCTTCAACGCTGGTTTTTGCCGTAACCGTTGCAGCACTTGATTGGCAATCAATCGGCCTTCACGTTGAGATTCAGCTTTGCTGATCTTCGTTTGGTAAGTTGAACCGAAGTTTTGCTTTTCATAGTAGTCAACGGAGTTCATTCCTAAACCGATCGTAACGCCAGATAAGGTCAACTTTTTACCGTTTTGCTTCATAAAGTCCTGTTCTTCCATCTGTTGCAGATAGATGGGATTACGGGTGGTAGCACCGGTTTTACCATTATTAGCAGGGTTCAGGCCATCCGGATTAGACTTAGATTTACGGCCTAACCAGTTTTGAACAGTACTGGTGTTCAGGTTCTGTCCCTCTTCAAAGATGTATTTACTTGGTGAATAGACCCGCTTAGAAACGGTTAACAGACCACTTTCAAAGCTCTTCAGGTTAAATTGATTATCATTTTGGGACACGTTGACACCACGGGACTTACTGGTGACATACCGGCCGTTTTTAATGACACTTTGATAATCTCCCTGAGACGCTTGACCAGTGAGCTGAGTCCCTTTGTTATTGCTGGTACCACCAGCACTGGTACCGCTGGAACTGCCTAAATTACCACATGCACTTAAAAAAAGACCACAAATTGCCATCACAAATATGGCTTTAAATCGTTTCATTACTTCTTTCCTCCATCTACAGACTGGTTCGACATCTCGGCCGCAAACCGTTCTTCGTTCCAGACTGGTACGTCGAGAGCTTCTGCCTTAGTTAATTTACTGCCGGCATCCGTCCCCGCGATTACAAGATCCGTCTTTTTTGACACGCTGCTCGTCACATCTGCACCCTGGGCTTCAAGCCAATCACTGGCTTCACCACGCGTCAGCTGCGTTAATTTACCGGTTAAAACGACCCGTTTACCAGCAAAGAAACCACTGACTGGTGCTGCTTGCCCATCGCCAGATGCATAAGTCATGTTAACACCACGCGCTTCAAGTTCACTGATGAGCTGTCTGGCATTCTCATTACTAAAGTAGGTCACTAGACTGTCGGCAATCGTATCACCGACTGAATCGATCTCAGCAATTTCTTCTTGGCTTGCGGCCATGACGTTGGCCATGGTTTCAAAGTGAGCGGCAATCAAACGAGCGGCTTTATTGCCCACGTGACGAATCCCTAATCCAAATAATAAGCGTTCTAGCGAATTATTGCGACTATTATCCAGTGCATTTAATAAATTATTAGCAGATTTTTCACCAAACTTGTCTAAAGTAACCAATTGGTCGAAAGTGAGGTCATATAAATCGGCCACATCCGAGACATATTTTTTCTCAAATAGCTGGCTAATGATCCGTGGGCCCAGCCCATCGATATTCATGGCGTTTCGGGAAGCAAAATGAGTCATCTGTTCAGTCAGCTGCTTGGGACAGCGCGGATTGATGCAGCGTAGTGCAACTTCACCGTCTAAATGAACCAGGGTCGCACCGCAGGATGGACACTGTGTCGGAATCACATACGGCTCACTATCTGCCGGCCGTTTGCTGGCCACAAAGTTGGAGATTTCTGGAATGATATCACCAGCTTTATGCAGCATCACAGTATCGTTAATGCGAACGTCTTTTTCCTGCAGATAATCTGGGTTGTGCAACGTCGCCCGGACAACGGTGGTACCGGCTAATTGAACCGGATCCATGATAGCTGTTGGGGTAACCACGCCGGTTCGACCCACAGTCCATTCAATATCGTGGACCACCGTTTCAGCTTCCTCCGGTGGAAACTTATAAGCAATCGCCCACCGCGGTACTTTAACGGTGGCTCCCATTGACCGCTGGACGGGTAAAGCGTTGACCTTTACCACGATGCCATCGATGCCGTATGAGAGATCGTCACGTTGCTGCGTGTACTCGTCAATATAAGCATCGATCTCAGCCATATTATGTGCTACTCGGTACTGCGGATTAGTGGTGAATCCCAGTTCGGCTAATTCATCGATCAAGCCGCTTTGAGTCCGGGTATTCAACGGTTCATAATCGGCCACGTTATACATAAACGTGCTGAGTTTACGCTCCGCAGTCACCCGTGTATTTAGTTGCCGTAAACTCCCAGCCGCCGCATTTCGCGGATTAGCAAAGACTGATTTACCTTCAGCATCCCGCCGGTTATTCAGTTCAATAAACGACTGCTTAGGCATATAGCATTCCCCACGGACTTCGATCGTTAACGGCCGCGTTAATTCAGTGGGAATCGACGGAATAGTCTTCAGATTAGCAGTAATATCTTCACCAATCTGTCCGTTACCACGTGTCGATCCCTGAACTAACTTACCGTCAACGTAACGTAGGGAGATAGCCAAACCATCAATTTTAAGTTCGCAGTTGTAAGTTCCGGCTTCGTTTTCAGTAATGTGATCCACAAAATCAGCGAGCTCGTCTTCAGAGAAAACATCACCCAACGACAACATGGGAATTTCATGAGGGACCTTAGTGAAATCGGATGCCACGGTACCACCCACATTTTGCGTCGGTGAATCCGGCGTAATTAGATCCGGGTACTTTGTTTCAATTGCCACGAGCTGGGCGTATTGCTGATCGTAAACTGAGTCTTCAACGGTTGGGGCATCTTCACTGTAGTAGGCCTCGCCCCAAGTACGCAATTGCGGCCGCAGTTTGGCTGCTAACGCCTCTGCTTCTGGTTTTGTTAGAGAATCAAGTGATGATTCGCTCATTATACCACCCCTGTTATTGTTCTACCTTTGTGATCGGCGCAAAGGCAGCTAATAATCGTTTAACGCCTTCTTGTGGGAAGGCAATATCGAGTTCCATATCCTCGCCAGTCCCATTGATCTTAACAACGGTCCCAGTTCCCCATTTCTTATGGGTCACCTTATCACCCGTCTGCCAAGCTTGTTTATCGGCACCAGTACCGCTGTTAGCGGTAACTGAACTGGAACGCTTTTGATGATAAGTCGTGGACATGGCAGACGCGGTGCGCCGGTCAAAGGGTGTCCGCAGTGATGTCGCACTATTTTGACCCGGGTTGACCTGGTTATCCATCTGTAATAGATCTGGCTGAATCTCTTCAATAAAGCGGGACTGCGGATTACGTTGCGGTCGGCCATACAGCATCCGTGAAAACGCGTTGGTCAAAAACAAGCGCTGTTTGGCACGGGTGATCCCCACGTAAGCCAATCGCCGTTCTTCTTCTAACTGATCATGGTCTTCCATGGCCCGACTCAGTGGGAAGATTCCTTCTTCCATACCGATTAAAAAGACCACTGGAAATTCCAGACCCTTAGCCGCATGCAGCGTCATCAAGGTTACTTGTGCGGGTTCTTCTGCCACGTCATCCTGGTCAGAAACCAGTGCCAGATCGGCCAGAAAGTCAATGATCCGGTCACCTGAATCGCTCTCGTCAGCATCGTAGGATTCATCGAACTTCTGCGTCACTGAGAGAAATTCCTGAATGTTTTCCAGCCGAGTCTCAGCCTCCAAGCTTCTCGATGCCTGCAGTGCCGCTTTATAACCGGTGGTGTCCAAGATCTGTTCCGATAATTCAGTCACCGTACTAGTGCCAGCAATCGCCTGCAACTTTTGAATGGTCGTGGCAAAACCGCCGATGGCACTGCGGGCGCGACTGGAAATATCATTAGCCACATCAACGTTCACGGCAGCCTCTAGTTCTGACCAGCCGTTGTCTTGGGCAAACGTCCGCAGCTTCGCTAGTGAACCAGAGCCGATACCGCGCTTGGGTTCATTGATCACCCGTTCAAGGCTAATGGCATCCGAACCGTTCGCAACCAGCGTCAAAAACGCCAGCATATCCTTAATTTCTTTACGGTCGTAGAACTTGTGACCGCCAACGATGGTGTAGGGCACGTTCGCCTTAACCAGCGTTTCTTCCATGACCCGCGACTGCGCGTTGGTCCGGTAAAGAACGGCAAAATCACCATACTGATAATGGCTCTTATGCATCAAATCTTGAATCTGAGCCACCACGTAGCGGGCTTCGTCGTTTTCACTTTGACCGCGATAATAGTGAATTTTTTCACCCTGGTCATTTTCAGTCCAAAGGTTCTTGTCCTTGCGGTAACCGTTGTTTTTGATCACCTGATTAGCGGCTGCCAAAATGGTTTTGGTCGACCGGTAATTTTGCTCCAGCATGGTCACGTGCGCATCCGGATAATCCTTTTCAAAATTCATGATGTTTTCAATGTTAGCCCCACGCCAGCCATAGATACTTTGATCAGAATCACCTACGACGCAGAGGTTGTGGTGTTCCTTAGCTAACATGTTGACCAGCGTATACTGCGCATCGTTGGTATCTTGATATTCGTCCACGTGGATGTACTGAAACTTTTTCTGATACTCAGCCAGCACATCGGGATTTTCATTAAACAGGCGAATCGTCAGCATGATCAGGTCATCAAAATCCATCGCCTGATTACGCTGCAATCCCTTTTGATAAGCGTCGTAAGCCCGAGCGACAATCTCATCAATCGGATTACCAGCTTCTTTAGCTAATTGCTGCGGCGTTTTAAGTTCGTTTTTCGCATTGGAAATCTTTCCCAGAATCATCCGCGGATCGAACTTTTTCGGATCCACGTTCAATTCGGAGACAACTCGTTTCATTAACGTGCGCTGATCACTAGTATCGGCAATGGTAAACGCCCGGTTATAGCCGAGTTTATCAGCATACCGCCGTAAGATACGCACGCACAAAGCATGAAAAGTCGAGGCCCAGACATCGTTGCCTTCTGGTCCTAATAGGTTCACGATCCGTTCGCGCATCTCGCGGGCCGCTTTGTTGGTAAACGTAATTGCCAAAACGTGCCACGGCAGAACACCCTTTTCAATCAGGTATGCCACTCGATGTGTTAGTACCCGGGTCTTACCACTACCGGCACCGGCCATGATCAAAAGTGGCCCCTCAGTATGTTCAACAGCTTCTCGTTGTTCCTTATTCAGTTTTGCTAACAATGCAGATTCAGCCACGGTTTTTATTCCTCTCCTATTTGTACAGTAACTAACACGCTGACGGTTCTCCATCAGTGTGTATTTTAATCAGATCACTAGTAAAATTGTCGCCTATCTTGATTCATAAAGCAATACTTTTATCGGAAATCTTAAACGTCTGTTCGCAGTAAAAAAGGCACCCTGTAAGAGAGCACCCCGTTATTAGTTATTTTCTGAATCCGCTGAATCCTGTGACCAGATTTCAGTGTCTTCTAGTTGTTCCAGCAGCTTATTCACGTCATCGCCCTGAACCAGAATGTGGCCAGCTAATTTTTGACTGTCCAAATCTTGATGTCCTTGTCGGTAAAATGAGAAGTGCCAGTTAGGCTTCAAGGTCCACTGGGTCCGAATAGCGTTCGCTTGATCGTGCGTAAAGGCGGCCATTACGGTTGGCTTTACCACTTGAATATCGCTTAACGGCATACCGGCAATCGCCCGCAGATGCTGTTCAAACTGACTGACAGTCGTAGCACGGTCAAAGATCCGCCCAGCCTCACCAAAGGTCGGAATGATCTGTTTGACGTAGAGCGAGCCGTTATCATTAAGCATGAAATCGACTTCAAACACACCAACATACTTCACGTTGGCCACGATTTCGTGACAGATCCGGTCCATTTCAGTCTGCACATCCGGGTCAATTGACACTGGCAGATAAGCCCAGGTCATTTGCCCGTTTTGCCGTTTGATCTCAACCGGTGGGAATAGACTAGCTTCACCTGAAGCCGTCCGGACCACCGTCACTGTCAATTCCCGTGAATAATCCACGGTGGACTCCAGAATATAAGTTCCCCAGTCCATTAGACCAGCAGCCTGCGCAATATCGGTCTGCGTGCGAATCGTCATTTCCTGACCGTGTACCAGATCTTTTTGAATCGGTTTAAGCACACTGGGATAGCCAATCGAATTAATGGATTGGTAGACATCGTCAAGGCTGACGATTGTCGCGTACGGTAAAATATTGACGTTAAGCTGTTCGTAAAACGCCCGTTCCAGTAACCGGTCCTGCATCATCATTTGAAAATCAGAGCCCTGTGGTAACGTCGTCGACCCTTCGATTACGGATAGAACATCCGGACTAAGATGTTGAGAGTCATAAGTGACCAGATCGCACCGTTCCGCAAAATCAACTAGGCGGTCATGGTCCGACAGATCACCAACGATCTTAAAATCAGCCAATTGCAGCATTTCACTCGTTTCGTCAGAGCCATAAGCACCGACTTTAAAACCAGCTTGACGTGCTGCGGACACGATCATTGGTCCGTCTGTACTATCACCAATTACCCCAATAGTGCCTCCTGGGTACAAAACATGATTGTCCAAATTTGTTCACTACCTTCTTCTCAATAAAAGATGAGCTTTTATTTTTATTATAGCTTTACTTACCAATTGTACTAGTAATTTATTAAATCTTTAAAATATATTTAGTTCTCAGCTTATTGCCGAAATCGACGACGCACCCGTTTGACCCAGAAACCGCCAGAAATATATTTTGGCTCGTAGGTGATGATAAACGCTTTGGGTTCGGCATCGTTCACAATGGCGTATAGCCGCCGTTCCTGATTACGCGGCGTTAAGATATCCAGCACTAGCCGTGAACCCTCCAGACCTTGAGCTTCACTTTGAGTCACCCCAAAACCACTGGAACGAAGCGTTTTCGGCAGCTCACTATCAGTATCTGGCAAAATAACGGTCGCCATAATGTAGCCTAGGGCCAGTTTATCTTCAATGATAATGCCGACCCGAACGCCGACACCGTAACCCAGAGCGTAAGCAATAATGTTTAACACGTTATCCAGCCGGTTCAAAACCATTGCTAATCCCACGACGTAAACCGTAATTTCCACCACGCTTAAAATAGGTGCTAAGTTACGATAACCCTTCATGGTGAGCATAAATCGGAGTGTGTTCAACGTAATGTATACGAAACTAATGACAAAAATTAAAATCAGTGTCCATACCATGGTCTCGCCTCCAATCAAACGGTACCATCAGTCGACTAGAGAATAGAATGATTTAAACTGACTACTTATCGGTGTCACTAGCAAAAGTGACCTGGTTGTTAGCTAGTGACGCGATGCTTGCCAGTGCCTCCAAATGAATTCCGGCGTCCAAGACCAGTTGATGGCCCTTCTGGAACCGTTTTTCGATCACCACACCGACTCCAACGACGTCAACTTGAGCGGCTTTACAGATTTCTAACATCCCTTCTACCGCTTGGCCATTAGCTAAAAAGTCATCGATGATCAAAATCTTATCATCCGGGTCAATAAACCGCTTATCAATACTGATATCGTTATTGACCTGCTTGGTGTACGAATAGACCCGCGCCGTGTATAAATTATCGGTCAGCGTCAGTGAACGGTGCTTCCGGGCAAAGACCACCGGCACGTTCATTTTAAGCCCCGCCATTAGCGCTGGGGCAATGCCAGATGATTCAACGGTCAATATTCGAGTGACCCCTTCGTTTTCGAACAGGCGTTTAAACTCGCCACCCATTTCGTACATTAATTGGGGATCAACTTGATGATTCAAAAAGTTATCCACTTTCAAAACATCACCAGGTAAAACGGTGCCGTCGCGTTTGATTCGATCTTCAAGTAACTTCATCGATAACTCCTCCTAAATTATGTCCAGTAATCCGATTGAGACTTATGATTAGTGTACCCGATAAAACAAGGTTTTGCCAATCTGAAAGCCCCTTTACCAGCCTAAAATAGTTCCCAGACCGATCCAAACAATACAGAATAATGCCATAACCAAAGAATTTTGTACCGCGTACTTAAAGGTCTCTTTTTTGACTTGCTTTGCCATAAAGGCTTTGGTATTACGATAGATGATGGGAATACTGAACAAGACTAACAGACTCATCACTGGCAAATAGCCCAGCACCACGCTCGCAATTAAGCAGAGGTAACCGGCAACGATATCAAAAACGAACACCCGGAGCATGACGGGTTTGCCGAAATAAAACACGATTGTTTTCCGGTTAAGGGTCTTATCTTCATCGGCATCGCACAGGTTATTAGCCAGCATAATATTGCCAATTGCAAAAACGGCAATACCGGAAGTCAGTAACACTTTAAAAAAGAGCGCCCAAGTTAGTGGTTCAACCGGAAACGTATTGATATAAACTGAGATCAGCGTAATCACAAACCCCATAGTCAGACCAGAAAAGGCTTCTCCAAAGGGCGTGGTTGAAATTGGCCGTGGTCCAGCCGAGTAGCAGTAGCCGACCAGAAAGCAAAATATTCCCATGATAAGTAACGGCCAGCTGGTTTCAACGACCAGTAAAATACCCAGGATAGTCGCACTGCCAGCCATCACAATGATGAGATTACGGATCATTTTAACGGATAAATGGTGGACACCAATAATGTTGGTCTTTTGCTTCCACTCTGCGGCTTCCTTAGTGGCACCACGGTAGTCTGAGTAATTATCGTGGGCGTCCACCGCCATATTGAACAACAGCATGGCCACAAAGAAAGTAATGGCTAACGGCCAATTGACTTGACCAAAAACGTAGTATGAAAAGAACAGGCCCATGAAGAATGGCCAAACCGAGGCAATTTTTGCTTTT
Source organism: Secundilactobacillus hailunensis (assembly GCF_005405185.1). GTDB lineage: Bacteria > Bacillota > Bacilli > Lactobacillales > Lactobacillaceae > Secundilactobacillus > Secundilactobacillus hailunensis. The sequence continues at coordinate 9,224 of NZ_BJDO01000016.1, read as the reverse complement.
GCCTCCACGAGTTCCAAAAAAACATTTACAGACATATTAACCTCCAGAAAATAAGGATATCAGAATTGACAATGTGACGAGAGCTTTGTATCTTAAATGTAAGTCTTATAAAGGAGCAGCCAAATGAATTTAACCTTTTGGGCAGCATTACCGCAGGTTCAAAAACAGCTTCAGCAACTACAGCATTACCTGCTGAAAACGGTTGACCTGCCTAATCAACCCATACATACTAAAATATTAAAACTTCTGCAGTCTGGTGGCAAGTTTCTTCGGCCCGGGATCTTCTACCTTTTTTCAAGTCTGGGTCCAAATCCTGATGAGGATCAGTTACTGGCAGGTGCTAGTGCTCAAGAACTGCTGCACTTAGCAGTCCAAGGCCATAACCAAGTCTCAGATGATAAACTGCAAAGTCTCAATCTGGGGCAGGACAAGCATCAGCGCAATGCTATTTATGCCGGTGATTATTTGTTCACTCGCTACTTTGATGAGATTTTGAAAACTAAGCCATCATCAGCAGAATTTTCCGATTACTTGACCGCAATGCAGCGAATTCTGTCCGGTCATTTAACGCAGTTACAGCATCAGTTTGATTTGACGGAAACCGTTCCTGACTATTTTACCGAAATCAACCAGCGAACTGGTGACGCTTTTCGGTTTAGCGCTGAACAGGGCGCTAGGTTAGCCGGTGCAGCCCCTGAATTGATCGATCTTAGCGCTGCAATTGGGGCCAGCATCGGTACGGCCTATCAAGTACACCAAGATATTGTACTGACTTTTGGTCAGCCCCAGTCTCTATTAACGAGTTTGCAAAAAGGCCAATACCCGTTACCCATCATTTTAATTTTAAATCAAACAGAAATGCAACAAGTCCTAAAAAGACGGCAACAATTAACGATCAGTGACGTTAAGCTCATTCAAAAACAGCTCGACCAAAAAGCGGTTCAGCTACAATTAACCAAACTTACTGACCATATCAATGACTTACTAAACCAACTACCCGCTGGTACAGCTCAAAACGATCTACGTCAGTTTATCACTCGCCTATTTCAAGCTTAACGAACCGCACATCAAAGCCCATTAGTCATTTTTCATTTGAGAAATGACTAATGGGCTTTATTGGTTAATCGTTTCGACCTGCGTCTAGTGCATATAGTTTACGAAACCGTGGTTCATCACGGTATAGTGCCTGCGGAGTCCCCTGCAGATCAAAAACGCCATTTTCCAGAAAACGAACTTGATCCACATGATCAACACCAGCTAAATGGTGGGTGACCCAAATAATCGTCTTATCGTGCAAAACTTTAAATACCGTATCCAGTAAGTGCCGCTCCGTAATCGGATCCAGACTGACGGTGGGTTCATCCAAGATGATAATTGGTGCGTCCTGCAGTAAAATCCGCGCCAATGATAACCGCTGCCGTTCACCGCCAGAAAAACGCGTCCCTGACTCCTGAACCTCAGTCTCGTAACCAGCTGGTAAAGAGTCGATCAGCGGTTTAAGTTCAACTGCTTCAATGGCTGTCTTCACCTGCTCATCAGTGGCCTGCAGATTCCCCAGCCGGACGTTATTCATCACCGTTGTATTAAACAAGTATGGCTGCTGATCCAGCACGCCAAAGAGTTGGGCGCGTTGCTGCTGCAGTTCATTAATTGGCGTGCCGTTAATGGTGACAGTCCCTTTCGTTGGTGTTTGATCACCTAACAGTAATTTTAACAGCGTACTTTTTCCCGCGCCGCTGGGTCCCAGTAGCGCAATCTTTTCACCCTGCTTAATCTTTAACGAAACGTTCTTTAGAATCAGTCGATCATCATCTGGGTAACTAAACGTCACGTGATCAACGTTGATCTCAGTCACGGGTCCAGTTAACGTCGATTGCGGCGTTTGTTTAGGCTGATCATTAGACAGCGCATTGACCCGTTCAATCGACTGCCGGTAGACCGGCCATTCACTGGCACCCTGACTGATCTCTAGAAATGGCTCAATAATGGGAAAAAGTGCTAGTGCAAAAGCTGCCACCCAGTTAGCCATACCCTTCGTTGCCGTAAACGCGGTCCCAGACCAGACTAAAAGCGTAACAACGGCCAGTAAAAAGCAGCCTTGAACCGCAAAGCCGCGCCACCACTGAAAGTAATGATCCTGCCGGCGCAGTGTGGCGATTCGCTTAATCGGCTTTTTTTGCAGCGCCATAAAATCGGCATAACGACCAGAGATCACCCAGTCAGTTAGCCCGAGGACTTCATCGGTCAAATTAGTATAAAACTGAGACTGAATCTGTTTTTGCTTAAACTCCCGCGCACCATTGACGGCCACGGATAGTAAGGGCATGACAACCACGATCACCCCTAATAGGAGTGCCATCAATAAAGCGGTCGGCCAGCTAAAAACGCCGATACCGATAATAATAAATAGATACAGTAGCCAGCCGATCACGATTGGAAAAACGGTTCGCAGGTACAGATTTTCAATGTGGTCGATGTCATTGGCTAAGATGCTGAGAATATCGCCGGTCTGGTGGGTCTGCTTAATAGCGGAAGCCTTCACTTCCACGGCCTGATACAGCTTCTTACGAAAATCAGAGACAATCCGCAGCACCCAGTTATGCGACGTCAGCCGTTCCGAGTAGCGAAAAACTGGCCGAGCAATCCCGAAGGCCCGTGCTAACACTACTGGCACGTAAATATAAATGATTGAATCCGGTCTGCGGGCGGCCTCACTGATCAGATAACCCGAGTTAAACATTAACGCAGCCGCGGAAAGAAACGTCATCGTACCAAGAAATAACACCAGCATCAACAGCCATTTATATTTACGCAAATAGGGCATGACCCAAGTATCGTGAGCAAATGTCTGTCTAATTGAGTGCATGTAATCCCCCCATTTCCGCGCGTAATTTCGTATACGGCCCATCGTGGCTGGCTAATTCAGTTGGCGTTCCCTGTTCAACTAACCGGCCGTGATCCATCACCAATACATAATCCATCTGATTGATCCAATGCAACCGGTGAGTAGCAAAGAAGACTAGCCGATTAGCCATTAATGGCAGCATATCCTGCTTCAAAGCCGCCTCCGTTTCAATGTCTAGATGAGCAGTGGGCTCGTCAAAGAGCAGTATCTTCCGGCTGTCATCCAAGAAGGCCCGTGCTAAGGCGATTCGTTGCGCCTGTCCCCCACTAACGCCACGGGAGCCTTCACCAATCATGGTGGCTAGTCCCTGCGGTAATTCAGCAATCCAGTCAGTGAGGCCAGCCTTGTCACAAGCCGCTTTAACCGTGGCTTCATCAGCATTGGGTTTATAAAAACTAACATTTTCACGCAACGTAGCGTGAAACAGATACGGTGATTGGGGAATGTAAAGACTGTTGCGCTGCCAAACTTCCTGACTCAAGTGCGGCAGCTGCTGCCCATTCAAACTGATATGACCGGTTTGGTCAGGCGTTAAAAAGCCACCGATCAGATTGATCAGGGTTGATTTTCCAGAACCAGAAGCACCAATAATGCCCACTTTTTGGAAACCGTGAATCGCAAATGAAATGTGGGTCAGCGTTGGTGTTTTCACATCTTCATACGTGAATGCGACATCATTAAATTTGATTTCAGAATCAGCGTGCCATGTCAACTGTTTCAAAACCTTACGATTATTCGTTTCCGGCGTTTCTAACACGTCTAAAACAGCCTTCAGCGCGTTTTTACCATTTAGCGTTGCGTGGTAGTCATTGGCAAAGTTGCGAACTGGCAGAAAATAGTCTGGTGCCAGCGTCAAAATCGTGAGGGCTGGCAGCAACATAATTTTGCCAGCCAGCAGGTCAAACCCCAGAAAAACCGCCACGACAGCCACTGAAAGCGTGGTAAAGAAGTCCAGCGCAAAAGTCGATGTCATCGCGATCCGTAACGTAGCCATGGTTTCCTTCCGGTAATCTTCACTTACGGAATAGACGTTGCCGGCATACCGTTTGGATAAACCGAGTTGTTTGAGTGTCCCCAGCCCTCTTAAGGTATCCACGAAATTGTTCGACAATCGCTGATAGCCAGCGTACTGCCGGTCAGCCTTACTCTTCGCCGCCAAACCGAGAATGATCATAAATAAAATAATAACAGGATAGATCAGCAGCAAAAAGACGGCTTCTTTCCATTGCATAAACGCAATGTAGAGCAAAATGACCCACGGCGTGATTCCCATGTCCATAATTTTGATCACGATCAGCATCAGGTAGGTCTGAACCTTATCGATGCCTTCAAGCGCCATGGTCACCATATTACCGGTTCCAGTTCTTTCAACTAGGCTTGGTCCCAGCCGAAACAGTTTCGTCATCAAACGTTCGCGCATTTTACCAGAAGTTTTCTCAACGAACGGGTAGAAGGCTCGGTTTTGGGCGACCGTCAGCAGATGACGAGCTAAAAAACTCACGGCAAAAACTAGGGTCGGCGTCACAATCGTTGTCAACGGTTTCAGTCGCCACAACTGTACGACGGCAATTGCCAGCGCCCGTGCCTGAATGACGATCATCACTGCTTGAATTAGGGTCAAAAACGCAATCATCACGATTCGGGGCATGATCCCCGGAATTTTAAATAAACGCCTATCTATCAATTAACTCCCCCCTAATCCTTGATCAAGCGATTAATTCAAAAAATTCCTCCAAATTTGCGGACTCGGAGGAATTAAAATTCATTTACATCTAAATATTAAGCAGCCTTAGGACTCTTAAGTCGTTTGTAGAAGACCCAGTAGCTCCAAATGAAGTAGATCAAGACGATCGGCAAAACTGAAAAGGCGACGATCGTCATAATGTGCAGCGTATAGGGTGAACTGGAGGCATCTTTGATTAAAATAGAGTGCGCACTGTTAGTAGCAATCATCACTCGTGGGAATAACCCATTAAAGATCAAGACCACGATACTGATCAGTGATAGACCACTGGCGATAAAGGCTGTCCAGTTATGGGCTTTCAACACACCCCACCAAGCAATCAAGGTCAATAAGACCAGCACGATCAAGATCGACCAGGTCGACACTGGTTTGCGGTCAAAGAAGTCAGTGCTTAAGTACAGCAAGACCACAAACAGTACTTCGCCAACGATCAAGACGGGGTATAATACTTTGTTCCAAGACTGCGCCCGATCGCGTAACGTGCCTAACGTTTTGAGCTGTAAAAAGTTCAATCCGTGAATCAGGCACATCAAGGTGACGGCTACACCACCAACCAACGAGAACCAGTTAACGTACGTGGTAAAGGACCCAAAGATATTGCCCTTGGCGTCCATGGGCACCCCTTCGATCATACTGGTAAACATCATGCCAAATAGAAACGCGGCACAGAAACTGCCAATGGTAGCAGCCCATTCCCAAAAATTCCGCCAAGTTTCCGTCTTCATATTGGCACGGAATTCAAACGACACTCCACGGAAGATCAGCGCCACTAATATCAGGAACAACACGATATAATAACCGGAAAACAATGACGCATACCACATTGGAAATGAAGCAAACATGGCGCCACCGGCTGTAATCAACCAAACTTCATTGCCATCCCAGTGGGGACCAATCGTTTGAATAATGGTGTCCCGTTCGGCCGTGTTACGACCAAAAAACTTAATCGCCATGCCGATACCAAAATCAAAACCGTCCAGAAAGAAGAAACCGCTAAACAGCACTCCAATCAGTATAAACCAGAGAATTTGCGCACTAGTCATGGTTAAACGCCTCCGTTCCGTAAGGATCTTCGACTTTACCGGTGGTATCATCCGACGAGTAGCCGTTCATTTCAACACCATCCGGCCCCGCCTTTAGCGTTCGGTGAGATAACACGATCATAACCAGTCCCAATCCCGCAAACAGCATGAAGTAAACGATGTTCGTAAACAGCAATGACCCCACCGTCGACGTTGGTGAAACCGCGTCAGCAATGGTCAGTAAACCGTAGACGACCCACGGATAACGGCCTAATTCAGTAATGAACCACCCAGCCGTATTGACCAAAAATGGTAACCACAGCATCAGCCCCATAATGTACAGGAACCAGCGCTGCCGCATGATCAGCTGGGATTTCCTGCGGTTAAAGAATAGGCCAACAATGGCTACTAACGCGAATAAGCCGCCAGAAACCGCCATTAAACGAAAACTCCAGAACAGTGTCTTAGTTGGTACATAGTAGTTCATATCCTTACCAAACTTTTTATCATAAGTTGCGTGCATTTCTTTGTTAATGGCATTTTGACCCTTAACCGTTCCTGACAGTCTGTGATAGCTTAAAATATTCAGCACGTATGGGACGTCCAATGATGCTGTCGTCTTATGCTGTTTCGTATTAAAACTGCTGTAGACTGCCCAGTTGCCCTTATTAGTCGAATTCTTGTATAACCCTTCCATAGCAGCAAACTTCATCGGCTGCTGATTAATGAGGTACCGTGTCTGAAAATCACCAGCGGCCATGGAACCCAAACTAGCAATTAAACCGATAACCAAAGCAACGTTCAACGACTTCCGGTAGAAAGTGACGTGATCCTTCTTCAATAATCGCCAAGCACAGCAGCCAGCAATCACGAAGGACGCAGTAATACCAGCACCCATCAAAACGTGAGGCAGCTCCAGCCATAGCTGTGGGTTCTTAATTACGGCGCTGAAGCTAGTCATAACGACCCGGCCAGTGGTTTTATTGATGGCAAAGCCAACCGAATTTTGCATAAAACTGTTAGCGGCCAAAATCCAAACTGCGGACAGCGATGAACCAAGTGCCACCAGCCAAATAAACAGCGCGTGAATCCACGGTTTGAACCGTTCCCAAGTAAACATCCAAAGACCGATAAACGTTGACTCCAAGAAGAACGCAGCTAAGGCTTCAATGGCTAATGGCGCACCAAAGATATCCCCCATAAACCGTGAATACTCAGACCAGTTCATGCCAAATTGAAATTCTTGAATGATCCCGGTCACAACGCCAACCGCGAAACTGTATAAGAAAATCTTACCCCAGAACTGCGCCATCTTTTTATAGGTGACCTCTTTTTTGATCACGTACATGGTCTCCATAATGGCGACAATAACGGCTAACCCAATTGAAAATGGGACGAAGAAAAAATGAAAAACAGTTGTCATGGCGAACTGAAAACGCGATAAACCTAATACGGTTAAACCAGCATTTAACATATTACCCTCCCCTGACATTAATCAATGATTCGTTATCAAATTAAATCTAAATGATTGCTAAAACACACCAAAATTATTATAGAAAGATTCTAAACTTATAGTTTTATTATATCGAGTGCTTAATCAATCTTCAACCGTAAGCCCTTACAAAAGATTAAAGTCTCAATTAAAAAGGAGGGTATTCATTGACAAATCACTAAATTTCGAGTACCTTATATAAATGTTTAATTTTGGGAGATGAGTTCAATGAAAATTGGCGATCAAGTTAGTTTTAAACTAGAAGGCCAAGACTTTACCGGGTTCATTGATAAAGCATACCAAAATTCCTTTATGGTCACTTTTAAGAGCGATGATACAGAAATTCTGGATAAGTATCACGATCGCGTTGTGATCAACAAGAAGAAATTGAAATTAATCAAGGCAGCACCGGAAACTACGGATACTGAAGCTACTGATGATGAGGCTTAATTAAGCCGATTTAATAAAAACGCCTGAGCATGGTCAAACACTGACCGGTGCTCAGGTGTTTTTATTTGGCAGCATAATATGACATCTTATTGAGACTGTTTCTTTTCACTCACCAGACAAGTTTGTTATGATAGTCATAAAGATTACAGACTTATTGACGGGGAAGTATAAGCTATGAAGCCATTTGATATTTGGGTCTCCTTTATCGTTTCTTTGATCACCAACATGATTGTTCTCAGCGGTACGATCGCATTTTTATACTGGCTAGAGGAACTGCCTAATCCGCGAGTTAAACGGGTTAAGCCACTAATCGAAATTGCGTTAAGCACCCTTTATTTTATCTATCTCTGGGGTCAATCATGGCTTAGTTCTGGCATTGCAGCGAACGCTTTTGGCCTTCACTGGACCTTTTTAAATATGATCATCGTCAGTATGTTTCTCATTGACGTCTACCTTGATATCTGGCTAGAGGTCATCATTGAAGCCACTTTAATGTTACTGTACGTGTTGTTTTTCACACCCGCTCTCCCACTTTACACGGCCATCTATTACGTAGCCTTTGTGGCCGTCCTCGTTGCTTGTTATCACCGGGGTAAGCTGTTACTCAGGCATACAGCCTTAATGTACCTCGCTTTAGGGGTACTAGGATTTATCACCCTGGCACTCATATCCTGTTTGTTTGGCGTCCCAACCGACCCTTACTTTTGGATCCGCCAGATCACAGCGCTGGTTATCCTCAGTATCGTTGGCATTGAATATACATTGTCTTCCAGTCGGCTCCTAAAGCGCAACGCACAAGCTAATAAAATGGCTAACCGCGATGGTCTGACTTTACTTGATAACTTCAGCAAATTCGATAAGGACCTCGCTGAAGCTCACGAACAATTTCGGGTCGACCGGAAACCATACGCCATTTTTGAGTTGGATATTGATTTGTTTAAACAGGTCAACGATAACTATGGCCACCTAGTAGGCAACACCGTGCTCAAAGCGATTGCTCAAGAATTAGCCCAGTTTGCTGTCAGTTCTCCTTATCCGGCAAACGCCTATCGCATTGGTGGCGAAGAGTTCTGTTTAATCATTCATGCCGATTTCTCAGATAGTGACGCGGCCTTCAAAGTCGCTGACCAAATTCGCCAGCGAATCAGCCAGCTGTCCTTTTCCATTGGCACTTCAACGATCAACGTCACCGCTTCGGTCGGTCAGGCCAATAGCCGGCTAGATCACTATGACGCGCACGACGTCTATAAAATGGCCGACCGCAGCCTCTACCTTTCAAAGCAACATGGTCGTAACCGCGTGACGTTGGAAGGCAATACGATTATGGGAGCCAACTAAAAAAAAGAGGCTGTGCCATAAGTCTCTGTTAGTAAGTATCCTAATTGACTTCTTAACTGAAAATAGTAATAAATGGCCATTTGTTCAATACTTCGATATGGTCTAACAGTGCGCCAAAACTCAGCTTCCGGCCATTTAACCCAAATAAGACCTATTTCGATGAACTTTATCGGATGCACTATGCCCTGTCAAGTTGACAAATGAAATAATATAAAGTTTTATGTGTTCCTAAGCGGCTTCACTCCAGTATTCGTCTGGAGTGAGGCCGTTTCT
>NZ_BJDO01000015.1 GCF_005405185.1 Secundilactobacillus hailunensis | reverse complement strand
CTTTCCCAAAAGAAGCGCAATTGGAGGCTTGTTTACCGTGGAATTATGAACCTGATCAGCAATTAGTAACTGAATGAAATACAAAAACGGACTAACTCAAATATGAGGAAGTCCGTTTTGTGTTTCAATACGTCCGGTTATAGTGTGCTTACTATGTAAGAGTGACGAGCCCAGTTTTGACTGCGTGGGGTATTCTTCTTATATGGCCGGGAGCTGTCTTTTTTTGCGCGTTTCGGCAAGGTAAAAGCAGAGCTCCAAAGTTCTTCTCAAACCTTTACACATTCAATACGCAAACCATGCAGAAACGCTAGAAACGTTCTGTACACTTAGCTTGTAGTCGAGTGAACCACTACAAATAGGAGGGCATAAGAGATGTCAACTTTGATATTTGGTCACCGTGGTATTCCAGCAAAATTTCCGGAAAATTCAATGCAGGGGTTTCGGTATGCTATTGAGCATAACGTTGAGGGACTAGAGTTCGATGTACATTTAACTCGTGATCGGTTGCCCGTCATTATGCATGATGAAAAAATCAACCGGACTACGAATGGTAAGGGCAGAATTTGCGACTATGATTACGAACAGTTAGTGCTGTTTAAACTAAGTAACGGCGAATCGATTCCAACGTTGTATGACTTGTTAGAATTGGTAAGAAACGCTGATGTGATCTTAAACCTTGAGTTTAAAACCGATAAAATTCATTATAGAGGGATCGAAGAAATCGTTTTAAAGCAAGTGAGTCAAGCCTATTTGCGACATCCTGTGATTTACTCATCATTTAATTTAGCTAGTTTGAAGATTTGTCAGCAATTAGATGACAGCCAAAATTATTGTTACTTAGCAGGACACGCGATTCGCGAACCGCTTCAATTTTTGATGAAAGAACATTTAAATGGATTGCACTTACGGCGAGCTCAGAATAATGAAGGGCTGATCGAGCGTATTTGGACGGTCAATAATGAAAAACGGATGCTCAAGCTTTTCTCGCAAGATGTCGATGGCATCTTTACGGATGATTTTGAGAAAGCCATGGTGATGCGAGAACAGATGCTCGTTGGTTCACTGTAAAAACCCGAATAACCAAAATAGCGCCACGGGTTTCAAGATAAGAAACCGTGGCGCTATCCTAGTTATCTCTGAAGGCTAGTTAGTCTTTTTCAGATTCGTCTGTTTTCTTGGACTCTTGATCCGGAAACAGCCGGTACATCCATTTTGAAAAATAGTTTGACCCAATAATGATTAAGTAAACCCCAAGGTACATCGCGGCAATTAATTGAATCAGAAATACTGGCCAGCTCTTGATCGTGATGTTGGTGATAATCAGCATCGTTGTCCCCCAAGCCAGTAGCCAGGCTGGGACCTCCGCAAATTTCATAATGGTTCCCTGTAAAAATAACACGAGAAAGGTTAAAAAGCCTAAAATAACAGAACTTATTACTAAACCGCCTAAGTGAGGCAGGGCTAATAGCCAGTGACAAAAACAGCCTAAGGCGATTCCCAGCAGAAAACTAATTGAGATATTTAAGACCTTATCCATTGGCGCACCAGCACCAAAGAAATAAGAGGCGGCAATGAAAGCAGCGCCACTCATCCAAAGGTTAAATACACCAGCAATCAAGCAAAAAATAAGGGTTGTCAGGCCAACACCAATGGATGAGATCCAGACATCTTTACCAATCTTCATGATTTTCACTCCTTTAACAAAAGTCAGCCACTGGAACATGATGTCGTTTCAGTGACTGAGCTTTTGATTATACAGGTTTCTAAGGACTGATTCTAGTAAAGACGTTGTGAAACGACATCAATTTTCGACGGATCGCCTTCACGGCCTTCTTTCATCACGATTTTACCGGGATGAATGGCATGAACCGGACAAACTAAGGCACATAGATGACAGCCAACGCATTTACTTGTATCGATCGATGGGCGCCGTGTTTTTTCATCCCAAGAGATAGCTTGGTGCGCACCATCGTAACAGCTGATAAAGCAACGGCCGCAGCCGATACATTTATCCCAGTCAATTTCGGGATACATCTTGTAATTTCGGTCCAAGTCTTCAGCTGGAACGATGTTCTTGTTGGCCAGACCAACGAGGTCAGACAGATGCTTAACCCCTTGTTCTTCCATGTAGTGCATCAGGCCGTTCTTCATGTCTTCTACGATTCGGTAACCATATTGCATCACCGCAGTGGTTACTTGCAGGGTAGTCGAGCCCATTAAGATAAATTCAACGGCATCTTCCCAAGTTTCGATACCACCAATACCAGAAATTGGTAATTGCTCCAAACCGGAAGCTACCCGTAATTGTTGAATGAATCGCAGGGCAATGGGTTTAACGGCTTTACCTGAAAGACCGGAAACGGATGATTTACCGTTAACGATTGGTAAAGCAGTTTTCCTTTCTAGATCCACGTTAGCAATTGATTTCACGGTGTTGATCGTCGCAATTCCATCGGCACCGCCAGCTAAAGCGGCTTTGGCTGCTGGTACCATATCGGTAATGTTAGGTGTCATCTTGGCCATCATTGGTAAGTCTGATCCGCGTTTAACGGCTTCACAGTATTTTTTGACCAATGGTGGGTTTGAGCCAACGTCAGAGCCCATGGCGTGGGACGTCATTTGCGGACACGACAGGTTCATTTCAATCATTTCGGCACCGGCTTCAGTTACCAGCCGAGCGAGTTCCTCCCAGTCCTTTTCAGTGGGACCCATGATGGAAGCAATGACCACTTTGTCGGGATAGTTTTCCTTGAGTTTCTTTAAATCAGCCAAATTTTGTTTCAAAGGATGTTCGGCAATTTGTTCCATATTTTTAAAGGCAACGAAGGGGGTGGCTTCCTTAGTCAGTTCATCAAAACGTGGTGAAACTTCATCGACTTCGAAATCTTCGGGTCCAATCGTCTTGAAAACAATGCCGCCCCAGCCTTCATCAAAAGCCTTAGCACACATTTCGTAACAGTTGCCTACCGGTGAAGAGGATAGGCAGAAGGGGTTTTCAAAGTGAACACCCAAAAAATCGATTGATATATCCTTATTGATCATCGCGATTACCTCCTAAAATACTATCGATTTCACCAGCGACTTCTTTGCCTTTTTGAACGGCGTAAACAACGGTTTTATCGCCTTGGGCAATGTCACCCGTAATGAAGACTTTTGGATCGTGCGTCTTATAACCTGCTGATGGGGCTTCGCCGTGTTCTAGCTTGATGCCCAGGTTCTTAGCGTTGGTTTCTTGGCCAATCGCTAAAATAATCGTGTCGGCTTCAATGGTCATTTCACTGTTAATGTGACGGTGCTTGAGGGTGACAGTGTGACCGTTGACGCTTTCAGGAACGTAGCCGTCAATAATGGTGACTCCTTCGCGTTCAGCACCGGCCAGCTCCTTTTTAGAAGCCCGGAATTCGTCGAACTGTTCATAAACGGCGTCGGTAACGTGTTCAACACCTAATTTTTTCAAGGTCGTGACCACGTCCATCGCAACGTCACCACCACCGATAACTAACGCGTTATCAGGTAAATCGATATTGCCCTTAGCCTGCTTGGTTCGCGCTAAGAAAGAGACAGCGGTTTCAACGGCATCGTTGTTTTCAAACATGGGCAGCATTTTGGCTTCACTAGCACCAATGGCAACGATTACGGCGTCATTTTCAGCTTTGAGCTGATCCATGGTCATGTCTTTACCGATAATCGTGTTGAAATGAATATTGGCGCCCATGTCGGTGATCCGTTTGATTTCGTAGTCGACGATATTACTTGGTAAACGGTATTCAGGAATGCCATAGGTCAAATAGCCACCAGCTTTGGCGTTCTTTTCGTAAATATCAACACTATAGCCCTTTTCAAGCAGGGTGGTTGCGGCTTGTAGACCAGCGGGACCACTGCCGATAATAGCAATGTGCATGCCGTTACTGTCACCCTTATGCAGGATGTGCATATCATCAGCTTGTTCGAAATCAGTGACATAACGCTGAATACCACCAATGTCGATTGGGACGTCAATACCGCTGCGTGAGCAAGCCAGCTCACAGTACTTTTCAGTTGGACAAACCCGGGCACAAATGGCACCTAACGCGTTATTTTCGCGGATCGTTTCGGCAGCGCCTTTGACGTTGCGGAAACGAACACTGCGAATAAATTTAGCTGGATCGGTATGGGCTGGACAAGCTGCTGAACACGGTGCATCGTGGCAGAGCAGACAGCGGGCTGCTTCTTCCATTACCGTGGTCATCGTATAACCTGGCGCTTCTGTTTCGTACTTTTTAGTCATGGTAATTGGCCCCATTTCATTGAGAGTTAATAGTGAAAAGCAATTGTGCCTTATTTCACATATCTGATGATTGTAGGATAGCATGGCGTTCCATAAAATAGCAAAAGCGCTTTCAAAACAAGCTGGGAAACGGGACTAAATGATGTCAGTTCAAGAATATTTTGTATCAGATTTGATATAAAAAAATATATAAATCACCGGATATTTAAGTATAAAGGCTGAAATAGCAGGCTTTGATCAATATAGGTATTTTGAAATGCAATATGATGAAAAAAAGTCATATCATTTTTGAATAGTATATTTTGATTGAAAATATGAACGAACTAGGGTGATTCCTAATAGTGGCAACTACAGGGTGCAGGTATAATAGTGGTAACTAAGAGTAGCAAACGGAGATGAAGATAGATGAACGTGACCGATTTTATTCAGCGGCGTAAAGCCTTAAAAATGTCTCAACGTAAGCTATGTCGGGGAATCTGTACCCAAGCGACACTCAGTAGATTTGAGAATAATAGTCACGTGCCATCGCTTACGATCCTGACGCAGCTTTGTGCCCGTCTTGGCATGACGATTGAAACACTATATCAGCCAGAGGCGGATATGGTCAGTCAGGTCAACATTCAGCTTGATGAGATTGAAAAGTGTTTAATGATGGAGGATTACTGTCAAGCTTTTCAAAGATTAAGCGCGATCGATCCAGATCAGATCGAGTCAGTGATGACCCGAATGCAGTTCTATTATTTAAGGGGCTTAATGACGGCGTTAACTAATGGAAATGTGCTTGATATCAGTTACGATTTATCGTTGATTTTTAACGCTTTGGATGTCAATCAAAAAACGGTCTTCACCCCCCTTGGTTTTCTCGGTATGGGCGAGATGTATGTCCGTAACCACCAATTACAGCGCGCACAATTTTACTTTGACAAAGTGAATGATTATCTGAACCAATTACCAGCAGAACAGCAAGATGAACAATATTACTTACGGGTGCTTATGATGGTGTATTACACCGCCGAGTTTGAGATGACCCGCAATCATTACGCTGATAGTAAACGCTTGATCAAAGTTGGTGTGGGATTGTGTTCCAACCAGCACGTCACCCTTTATTTACCCGACTTAAAATTCTTAGCGACGCAGTGTGCCATTGCGCTGCATCAACCGGCTCAAAAAGTACAGGGGCTGATGAGCGAAACGCTGGCCTTTGCTAAGATCAATCAAAATGAAGTGGTGGAAGTTAAACTAGCCGCGTTGAAACGGCAATTAGAAAAGGGGCAGCTACGCGAGGCATAATCAAAAAGAGCTATCGTTCATTCACAGGGCACCTGACAAGGAGTTGTGTAAATGAGTGATAGCTTTCGTGATGTTCTAAAAGTCCACTAAGCCATTTTTCACGGCGTACTTAACCAATTTGGCATGAGATGGATAATCTAGTTTGCGCATGATACTAGATTTATGAGCTTCCACCGTTTTAGTCGTAATGAAGAGTCGGCTGGCAATCTCCTTATTAGGACAGCTTAAGACCATTAACGGCAATACTTCACGTTCGCGACTAGACAGTGCGTTGTAGTAGTAAAGCTGTTCATCAGCTTGAGTCGAATCGATCTGTTTAAAGTCTGCAGGGGTCAGAATAATATTTTGATCAACAAAAATACGGTTTTGAACCACTGTCGTTAAAGCAGCGCTAAATTCTGATGCGGGTGAAGTTTTTAAAACGTAGCCGGCTGCGCCATAGTGCAGGCTGTCATCGATGTAGTGGTGTTCTTCGTGACTGGTATTAATAAGGACTTTGGTGTTAGGATAGTTGTCGTGAATCCGATGGGTCACGGTAACACCGCATTCACCAGGAGGCATGGAGATGGCCATGACAACGATGTCGATGTCACCCTCAGTGACTTTCACGTAAGTATCCGTTGCATTACTGGTTTCCGCAATTACTTTAAAGTGCGGTTGGGCATTAATAATGGTTTTTAAACCGGTACGATAGATCGGCTGGCTATCAGCAATGAGTACACGGTACATGAGTAAGCCCCCTTTCTTTAGTTTTTGTTAACAATCAGGGTTGAATTTAGTGACAGCTATCAATTAATTCAATAATAGCATGATACATCAACAAAGTAAGCGATTTCACTCCTTTCCTTTTCATCTTTATATACTTGTGTTAGACTTAAGGAAAAATGAGAGAATCATGAATTTAAATTGAGAGTGGTGGTACAAAGTGAACGATAGTATCTACTTGCTAACGCCTGAAGATAAGAATTTCATTTCTCATGTTTGTCGCAACTTACAGACATTTACGCTCTGGGTAAATGAATCTGGGCATGCTGAAGACTTTAAAGTGCAAGAAGCACGTGAGAGCAGTGCCGACTATATATTAACGACGCTGTTAGAAAAATATCATATCGAATTAACGGATAAGGCTAAAGCTGAAAAACTGCTGGCAAACGGCAGTTTAGCAGTGGATGATATCAACGTTGTCGCAGTGGTGCAAGAAACTGCCCGGCTGATCGACACGTTTGCAGCAAGTGTTTCTTAATAAATGGACGATTAATCAGCAGCTAGTTTTCTGTTTGGTCAGAAAACTAGCTGCTTTTTAGGTTCTGAAAGTGAACTCTCATACTGTAAGCGCTACAATTTGGTATACTACAGATAACAAATTCTGTAAAAATCAGGAAAGAGGACTAGACATGCTCAGTTATTTTGCCTTGATTACACTTGTTAAGTTATCAGGGTTATTGATCCCGTTTATTTGGTTCTTGTGGATCAGTAACCGGCGCTGGCGGTCTTGGGGCATCATCGCCATCGTTGCGTTATTTATCGTTAGCTACATCAATACCTACTTCAACCTGCCAGATTTGGCGTATCCGTCACTGATCGATGGCTGGCTGATGTGGCTGATTATGGGATTTGTCGTGGTAGTGGTACTGCGGCGCTTTGTGTTCAATCCCGATGCCGTGAAGGAACGGTCGGTCAACGAGGATAACTTTTTTAGCCGTCTGATGCGTAATTTTGGCATCACCATCGGCTGGTTAGGCCGCTTAGTTGGGGCCGCTGTCTTAGCCATTGTGATTTTGATGGTACTCAGCGGGACAGCCTCAGTGATCACTTCGATGAACCCTAAGCCAGCGGTCAGTTCCATTAAAACGGATCTGAATAATTCAACGGATGGTGCACCGATGCCAGTGATTAAGAATAGTGCCGAGACACCAGTGGTCAATGCACCGCAGACCGTTTCTACGGACATGAACAACTCGCTGAACAGTTTTAAGAATTCTAACGTCTATGATTTAAATCATATGCGGGTTCAGATGTACAACGGCAAAATGGTTTACGTTGCGCCCGTTGAATTTTCTGGCGGCTTTTGGCGGTATATTCACTACCAAAAGGTTCCTGGTTACTTCATGACTAACGCAACGGATAAGAATGCTGATCCGAAGTTCGTGGCCAAGCCGATGCGCTACACGCCAAGTGCTTACTTTAACCGCGACGCTGACCGGCGAATCAATGCTTATAGCATGGGGTACACCATGGTCGGCGATACTTCGCAGCTGGAAGTGGATAACAACGGGACACCGTATTACGTCCGCACATTGGCTAAACCAATTTCGTACTTTAACCGCAACTATGATTTCAAGCACTACAAAGTGGCCGTTTTAAACACGGTCAGCGGTAAGGTTCACGTTTATTCACCAAATAAAGTACCGAAGTTTGTGGATGTGGCAGCCACACCAGAACTAGTTCAAAAAGAAGTGTCAATGTTTGGTCGTTATCGTCACGGTTTTTGGAATGCGACCAGCTTTGGTGGTCATAATGATGTAATGAAACCGACACAAGCCGGAACTGAAGGTGGCAAGACATTAACGCCTTACGCCTACAAGGGTCGAATCTACTACTTCACTGGGATGACCAGTGTTAATAGTCACCAAAGCTCTATTTTGGGGTACGCCTTCGTGGATGCCCGAACCAACACACTTCATTATTACCGTGAGCACGGCAACGTTATGACACCAGAACGGGCGATTTCTTACGCTCAGCAAGATATTAACCCACAAAACTATAAAGGAACTCTGCCGTTACTTTACAGGATCAATGGTCATCCAACCTGGGTCGTTTCCATGCTTGACCGGGATAATAATTCCTTTATGAAGTTTGTGTACTTGCTGGCGGATGGTAATAACCAAAGTGGCACGTATGCCGTTGGTGACGATGCCCAGAGTACGCTAGAAATCTTCCAGCAACGGGTCGGAGCCAAGACGGGGACGACCGTTGAGCCGAAAGTGACTGGCAAGACAATTTCTGGAACCGTTGAACGGGTGGTTAAACCAGATGATAAGCAGATCTTGTTTATCTTGAAGGGTGATAGCCACGTTTACCGGATGGATACGTCGGCTAAGTCGTTTGAACCGATTTTCCAGTTTATTCAACCAGGCGATAAGGTCAGCTTTAAGGCGACAGCAACGGATAAGAACCAGTTAGCAACGGCGAGCGTTGGGCTGGATACTTATCAAAATCAGTCGATCAAGACGCAAAAATAAAGCTGTAACGAGTTTCTAGAATATTAAAACGTGGGCCGGCAGTTCAAAAGCGGTTCACGTTTTTTGATACCATGTAATAATTAATATTTGACATCTACTCAAAAGTCAGTATACTATTCAATATAGTTAGCCGGCTAATCAAATTATAAAGGTCTGAACTAAATGGAAAAAGGTAATTTCAACGATCGACCAGATGCGGCTCGTTTAGCGTTAAGCATCGGTGAGGTTCACTCGGATATTGACGTCGATACTGTTTTACAATTCTTGAATTTTCAGTGGTCTTATCGTGAGATGCAGCGTCAATATGATGCGGTATTAACGAAATATCAATTAACGGAATCGCGATTCGTTATTTTGATGTTTCTCTATGAGGCCCCCAATCAGCAGCTGTTACCATTACAGCTGGCTGATAAATTAGGGACGACTCGTGCTACCGTCAGCAAGTTATTACGGGGGCTAGTCACCCAGGGACGAGTCAAAAAGCAGGCTTCACCAACTGATAAACGGGCAACTCTCATCAGTTTGACCACTGAAGGCGAACGGGTGTTATTATCGTTTCTGCCGCATAATTTTGATGCGGTTCAAACCTTATTTGGTCATTTAACATCAGCCGAATTAACGACATTTTCTCAGTTATTGGCAAAGATCAATCAGGGTACACAGACACTTAAAAACGAAATGGAGAACTAATCATGGATACCGAGAAAATCAACTTTTTAAAAACTTATATGAGTCTATACATCGGGCACGACGAGGTTTTGCCAGAAATGCAGAAACCAGATTCTAAATACGTTGTTTTAGACGTTAGAAATGCGCCTGCACAAATTAAAAAGGATCAGATCAAGGGTGCGGTTGCTATCGCTGCCAAGGACCTTTCTGATCATCTCAATGAGTTGGACAAGTCTAAGACCTACGTTGTTTATGATTGGACTGCCGGCACGACTTTAGGCAAAGCCGCATTGCTGATCCTTCTTTCAAATGGCTTCAAAGCATATGAATTATCATGTGCCCTAGAAGGCTGGAAGGGTATGCACCTGCCAGTTGAACCAGTCGCTTAGTTTAGATATTTAACTTCAGAGATACCAAAAAAACTCGCCTAGCATTCTGCTGGGTGAGTTTTTTGGTTACTGCTGATCATTGTGTTGAATTGTGATGTCGCGGCTATTTTCCAAAATTTTTGTTCCCTTAAGTGATTGTAAGTGGTCGATATTACCGGTGAATTCGAAGCAGCCGAGATATTTCCCTTCTTCATCACGTAAAGCGTAGTAGGAAATGTAGATCAGATGCCCCTTCAGTGGTAACCAGAATTCAAATTGATCACGGGTACCAGCGTGAAATTCCTTAAGAATCTGAGAAACCTTATCGCTGGCCTTTGCAGGATGACATTTAAGCACTTCTCTGCCAACTTGATCGGGTGTTCGTTGGAAAATTCGGTTGCCATCATCCGAGAACCATTTGAAGTGATCCGTAGCATCAACGAAATCAACTTCAAAAGGTAGCGTATTGAGTAAAACCCGTAATGCCTCCATCGGAATTTCACCAGTACGGAAATGAAGCACATTATTTTTGTCTAGAGTTACTTTTTCATCATTCATTATTAAATCCTCCTTGATTATATGATTATTTTGCAGAAGCGCCGGTTGTGGCATCTGTCTGTTCAGATCGATCTAAATCCGATGAGTAGTCAGGTACATCAGTAGGTTTCTGTGAAGCTCCAGCAGTCGCATCAGTATGTTCAGAAGCCCCAGAAGTAGAATCAGTTGTTGGCTGGTCTAAATCCGATGAGTAGTCAGGCATATCAGTAGGTTTCTGTGAAGCTCCAGCAGTCGCATCAGTATGTTCAGAAGCCCCAGAAGTAGAATCGGTGGCTGGCTGATCTAAGTCCGATGAGTAGTCAGGTACTTCAGCAGGTTTCTGCGAAGCTCCAGCAGTCGCATCGGTATGTTTAGAAGCCCCAGAAGTAGAATCGGTGGCTGGCTGGTCTAAATCCGATGAGTAATCAGGCGTTTCGGTAGGCTTCTGTGAAGCCCCAGCAGTGGCGTCAGTATGTTTAGAAGCGCCAGAAGTAGAATCAATTTGGGTAGATCCATTAGTAATTGCGGTAATAAAACGCGTCAATTGAGTTTCCAATTGCGGCAACGTGCCAGAATTCGTTAGCTTATTTTCGGCTAATAATTCCTGTACGTTTTTCAGGGTGAATTGGTTAAAAACACTGGCATCAATGTTCGGTGATGTTAAAATGTTTCTGAGATTAGTCAGTGCGCTGTCAGTATTGGTCTGATCCGACGAGACACCGATGAGCATTACGGGTTTATGCCGTAACGGATGAATTTGCCAAGACAACCAAGCCAATGAAGAATTTAACGCCGCTGGAACAGCCTGATTAAATTCTGGTGTCGCAATAACCACGCCATCAGAAGCCGTTATTAGATTTGCTAATCCATGGATTTTAGCTGGCGTCTCACTTTCTTCTGCTGAGAAAAGTGGTAAACCACTTATTTCGCAAACCATTATCGTTGCGTTGTCAGAAAAGTGCGCCTGAAGGTAGGATAATAATTTGCTACTGTAAGAAGCTTGGGTGTTAGTGCCAACGAGTGCAATTAGGTTCATTGAATCCCCTCCTTTATAAATTACTTTGAAAGCCCTAACAATGGCAATTATAGATAATTCCAATAGTATAATCAATAATATTCTATAATTAATTATAAATTAATTCCAAAAATAAATTATAAAAGGCTGCTTGAGTTGCTATTTTAGGGGGATGAGAACTTCAGAAAGCTACTAGCAGAACAAAAAAAGTTCCCGAATTATCAAAGAAATTCTCCGATAATTCAGGAACGTTTAGAGCAAAATTACAAAATTAAACGGTTATTTGTTGGCTTTTTCCGCCGCTTCAATTTCCGCTAAGGTTGGAATTGAAGGGTGGGCGCCCATCCGCTGAACAGTGATGGATGAGGCACGGTTAGCAAAACGGATGGCTTCTGCTAGATTGCTAAAGTCAGGTTTTAGCTGAGAACTCAAGGCACCGATAAAGGTATCACCGGCAGCAGTGGTATCTACGGCTTTAACCTTGAAGGCATCAACAAAACCGTAGTTGCCATCTGCTGTGTGGTAGAAGGCGCCCTTACTGCCAACGGTTATAATGACACCCTTAGCACCCATTGCGTGGAGTTTTTCAGCTCCCTTGATCATGGAAGCTTCGTCGGTGATCTCAACACCAGTTAACGTCTGGCATTCAGTTTCGTTTGGCACAACGAGGTCGCTAACCGCAAGTAAACTGGCTGGAATCGCTTCCTGGGCGGGTGCCGGGTTCAAAATGGTGACCACGTTGTTGTCCTTGGCAACCTTGAAGGCTGCTTCAGCAACTGTCAGTGGTGTTTCAAACTGGGTAATGATAAAGTCGCTATTAGCAATAATATCCTTGGCGTTATCAACGTCTTTGGTGGAGAGGACCTGGTTGGCACCGCCATAAACTAAGATTGAATTTTGACCGTTCTTATCTAGTAAGATGAACGCTTGACCAGTTTTAGCTTCTTTAGTGACAGTTACCTGATCAACGTTAATGCCGGAGTCAGTCATGGATTTGACCATAAACTTACCGTTGGCGTCGTCACCGATCTTACCAATAAAGTGGGTGTCAGCACCGGCACGTCCCGCAGCGATTCCTTGGTTGGAACCCTTACCGCCACCGGCAAAGGATTGATCACCCATGGCAAGGGTTTCGCCAGGTTTAGGTAAACGGGGGATTTCCAGAATAGTATCGACGTTTAAACTACCAATTACAGTTACGCGATTAGTCATTTCAATAAACCTCATTTCAAATTGTGAATTTCTCTATGATTAAGTTAAGTAAAACGTTTTACGTATCTTTCACCTAATAATATAGCAGATAATGTAAGCTGTTTCAATAATTTTGATAAAATTCTTATTTACCAAGTCCTATAACGTTAATCACTCACTCTTGGATAATTTACCAGTAAAGGTAGTCTAGCTTCTACTAAATTGAATTTCATTGTGCAATGATTTTCAAGATCTGGCGAGTCTGATCCACAGTTAACTGTCCCGGAGCTGATAAGTTCGAAGTGGTCGCAAAGGTCATCACGCTGTTAAAGGTCTGGCCAGCGACCCGGGTAACTGCACCCAGTGAGCCCATTGCCATGGTGATAATGGGCTGTGAAAACTGCTGGCTGGCTTCGTGGGTGGACACCATCAGGTTTAAAACGTCCTCGTTACTGGCAGGCATGACGGCTAGTTTGACCACATCACCATTTAATTGGGCCATTTTAGTGAGCTGGTCCACCATCACAGCTTTAGTTGGGGTGTGTT
This sequence comes from Secundilactobacillus hailunensis, assembly GCF_005405185.1. GTDB lineage: Bacteria > Bacillota > Bacilli > Lactobacillales > Lactobacillaceae > Secundilactobacillus > Secundilactobacillus hailunensis. Next base: position 39,329 of record NZ_BJDO01000015.1, on the reverse strand, counting down.
CAAATTCATGGTGGCTGATGATCGTACGGACTTGGTGAGCGCGAGTCAGGGTGATCAACTGTGCCGTAATGGTGGGGTCTCGTTGCCATTCGACATCGATAGCGGTGACTTCAGTACGGGCCACGAGCTGCGTGTAGAGATTGAGATAGTCCGCGTCGGCAATTTGACGTTTACCGCCCTCAGCACGGTCGCGCAGGGTGATGATCAATGGGAGATCACCAAGGATCTCGATCAAACGGTTGGCGGTTGAAATAATGCTTGCGGTATCTTCTAGATCGTTAAAGTAATCGAGCCGCCATTCAGCAAGGTCAGCAGCTGATGAAACGGCTTCACCGGCTTGGCCAATGACCGTGTTTGAATCAGCGCCCGTAATGGGAACGCAAATTTTAGGGATTCCGCTGCCAAGCGAAAGTCCTTTAAAGGATACTGGTGTCATGAAACGTTGGGCCTCCTTTGATTAATCTATTTCTCATCTGAATTTAGCATGTTTACGCGGGTGACGCAAGTGATTATCTAAAACCAGCCGCCAGCCATTGACAGATGATTTGATAGCATAATGACCACCATAAAATACAAAAGAGACGTTCTGCAAAATTTTTAGCCGGCATATTTTCTAACTTAATTTTAATAAAAATAAAGTATTATATTTTCTATTATTGAGAAAGTTTAGGTGAGCGACTTGGAAGCAACTGAGCAATTAGCTGCAATAAAAAAATATACCTCGCAAAAATTGGCGGGTGATGCGACAGGGCATGGAATCGACCACATTAATCGGGTAGTGACCAATGCGAAAATGCTGATGGCAGAAGAACCCTCAGCAGATTATTTGATCACCCTCAGTTCGGCTTATTTACATGATGTGATTGATGACAAATTGGTTTCGGACGTCTTAACGGCGCAACGGGGCGTTGAGAAATTCTTGAGTTCGGTTGAATTCGGTCCAGATCAGGTGCAGATGATCATGTTTATTATTAACAATATGTCATTTAGTAAATCACTAACGGATGATCAGCACCCGTTACCATTAGAGGGCCAAATCGTGCAGGATGCGGATCGATTGGATGCGATTGGCGCTATTGGGATTACCAGAGCGATTTACTACGGCGGCCATCATAGCGAAAAAATCTATGATCCTAAAATTAAGCCCCGTACTAGTATGACCAAAGCGGAATACCGTAATTTAGATAATGAAACTATCATTAATCATTTCTACGAAAAACTGCTCAAACTGCCTGATAGGATGAACACTCCGGTAGCCAAAAGAATCGCCAAGGAACGTCAGAAGACGATGACGACGTTCTTGGAAGATTTTAAGGCGGAGTGGAATGGATTAAAGTAAGGTGCGAAAACGAGCGTTTAAAGAGTGGAGTATAACTAAGAGGCACCATAAATCCCGAACCTGGATTTGTGGTGCCTCTTAGTTATATGCAACTCTTTGCTCGTTTGAGCCCGATTAGGCTATGTAAAAGCAAAGCACCCCGAACTTGGATTTGTGGTGCTCTTTACTTATATGCAACTCTTTGCTCGTTTGAGCCCGATTAGTCTATATAGAAGTCGAGGACCCCGAACCTGGATTTGTGGTGCCTCTTAGTTATATGCAACTCTTTGCTCGTTTGAGCCCGATTAGGCCATCTAAAAGAACTATTCTTCTTTCTCCAGTAAATCCGTAAACTCACCGTGGACCAACTTGCAGACCGCTTCAGCGTTGACTTTCACTGAACGGCCGATCTGTCCGGAAGAGACAATGATTTCGCCCTGTTCTTTAGCGGTGTTATCGAAGTAGATCGGGTACTTTAACTTTTCCCAGATACCAATGGGCGTATTGGCGCCATGTTCGTAACCCGTCGTTTTAACGAGTTCCTTTAGTGGCACCATGTTGACCTTTTTGTTACCGGAAGCTTTGGCCAACTTTTTGAGGTCCAAATGTGTATCTATGGGAAGAACACCGACTACGGGGCCGGTCGTTTTACCGGAAGCAACCAGTGTTTTATAGATGGTATGCTGATCAATCGTACTTTCATCAATATCCATTTGCTGAACGTCACCGGCTTCGTGTGTGGCAAATGACATTTGCGTATAGCTGATCTTAGCCTTGTCGAGGATCTGTTCGACTAAGGTTTTATGTAATTTACTCGATTTTTTCTTTTTTGACATGAGAATCATTCCTTACTTAAATAATTTGGTACAGCCCAGATGAATAATTAATAAGGACCAATTTGCTGAATAGTTCGTTTCAATCTATCCTAAAGCTATAAAATCTGTTATACTCGATTCAATTATAAAATCAGTAAAGCTGGTTGCGAGGGAGATTGGAATGGCAGATTTAGTTTACAGAAGAGTACTGCATGACTTAAAGTCACGAATTCACGATAATCAGTTTCCAAACAAACGACTACCAGATGAACGAAGCCTAAGTGAAGCATACAACGTCAGTCGCAGTTCAATCAAGCGAGCACTTAGTGTTTTAGCAAATCAAGGGATTATTTTTAAGAAACGTGGTTCTGGGACGTTTATTAATCCATTATACATGAAGAATCAAACGATTTTTCATTATGAAGGCTCAAATTTGGGAATCACCGACAGTTTTAAGAATGATGGCCAAACACAGGGCATTAAGCTGCTGTCCTTCAAAGTAGTTCCTGCTAATGAAGAAATGCAGCAAGACCTGTTCTTGGAAAAGGGCGATTTTGTGTATGAGATTAAGCGCCTGCGGTTGTTTGATGAGCATCCCTTTATGGTTGAACGAGGGTTTATCCCGATAAAGATCGCACCGGAACTTTCCCAAAAAGTTGTGTCAGGTTCGATCTTTAACTATTTGGAAGACGTTCAAAACAAGGTGGTTACCAAGTCGTTTATGACGGTTAAAGTGGCCCCATCAAATGAGGAAGATCAAGAGCTACTGACCTTGAAGCCAAACGAACCAGTAGCTATTATGGAAGGTATTTTCTTCTTAGATGATGGCACGCCGTTTGAAGTTTCTAATATGCGGTTGCGCTATGATTACTTCAATTACAATACTTTTGTTACTTTGGATGAAGAATAGAATACGCCGTTAAGATGCCACCCGATGACAATAACCGGGTGGTATTTTTCATGGCTGCAGAACGGATGAAAACGTAAAATCGATCGGGTAGAAGCTTGCTGGGACCAGCCTTGCTAGGGGTAGAACGTGAGTAACTTGATTATGTCTAAGGATTGGACCGTATCAATTTTCAGAGCGGTTGACTTTTATGCAAATGAGACTATCATAAGGTGTGTAAATTATCGGGTCAATTTGTATCTGGTAATTAACACACCATTTTTCAACTGCAATGATTACGTCGTGCAGTTATCTTTAATCAATCAAAGGAGTGTTACTCTAATGGCAGAAGATTACGATTCCGAACAATATTTGGAAGGCGTTGACACGTATTGGCGTGCAGCCAACTACTTATCTGTTGGTCAGCTTTTCTTACGGGACAACCCATTATTGGACCGCGACTTAACCTCAGATGATGTTAAGATTAAGCCTATTGGTCACTGGGGAACTATTGTTTCTCAAAACTTCATTTATGCCCATTTAAACCGGGTTATTAAGAAGTATGATTTGAACATGTTTTACATCGAAGGTTCAGGTCATGGTGGTCAAGTTATGGTTTCCAACTCATATCTTGACGGCAGCTACTCAGAAATCTACCCAAACATTTCTCAAGACAAAGTAGGTCTTAAGAAATTATTCAAGCAATTCTCATTCCCAGGTGGCGTTGCTTCACATGCTGCTCCTGAAACACCAGGTTCAATCCACGAGGGTGGCGAACTTGGTTACTCACTTTCACACGGTACTGGTGCAATTTTAGATAACCCAGACGTAATTGCCGCTGTTGAAATTGGTGATGGTGAATCTGAAACTGGTCCATTAGCTACATCATGGTTCTCAGACAAATTCATCAACCCAATCAAAGATGGTGCTGTATTACCAATTATTAACATGAACGGCTTCAAGATTTCTAACCCAACCATCCTTTCACGGATGAGTGATGAAGACTTGACTAGCTACTTTAAAGGTATGGGCTGGGATCCAGAATTCGTCGAAGTTGCTAACCCAGACGATCACAAACCAGTTCATGATGACATGGCTAAGGCTATGGATAAAGCCATTGAAAAGATCAAGGCTATTCAAAAGAATGCCCGTGAAAACAATGACAATTCACTTCCTAACTGGCCAATGATCATCTTCCGTTCACCTAAAGGCTGGACTGGTCCTAAGGAAGACTTCGATGGTAACCCTGTTGAAGGTTCATTCCGTGCTCACCAAGTTCCACTACCAATTGCCGCAGGTGCAATGGAACATTCTGACCAATTAGTTAAGTGGTTGAAGTCATACAAGCCAGAGGACTTCTTCAATGCTGATGGTACCATCAAGCAAGAAGTTCGCGACATGGCGCCTAAGGGTGAACAACGGATGGCTATGAACCCTATCACTAATGGTGGGATCAAGCCAGAACCATTGAAATTACCTGACTACAAGAAATACGCTATTAAAGTTAAGACTCCAGGTGCTATCACTGCTCAAGACATGATCGTTTGGTCTGACTGGGTTGCTGACACCATGAAGTTAAACCCTACCAACTTCCGTGCATTCGGTCCTGATGAATCTAAATCAAACCGTCTGTACTCAATGCTTGATACCGGTAAGCGTCAATGGGAAGAACCTATTAAGACGCCTAACGACGAAAACATGGCACCTCAAGGCCGTGTTATTGACTCACAACTTTCCGAACACCAAGCTGAAGGCTGGTTGGAAGGTTACGTCTTAACTGGTCGTCATGGCTTCTTCGCAACTTACGAATCATTTGGTCGTGTTGTCGACTCAATGTTGACTCAACACATGAAGTGGTTGCGTAAAGCTTCAGAACAATCATGGCGTAAGCAGTATCCATCATTGAACTTCGTGGATACTTCAACTGTCTTCCAGCAAGACCACAATGGTTACACTCACCAAGACCCAGGTATGTTAACTCATTTGTATGAGAAGAAACCAGAACTCATCCGTGAATACCTGCCAGGTGATGCTAACACCTTGCTGGCTGTTGCCGACGTTGCTTTCCGTAGCTATCAAACAATCAACTTGTTAGTTACTTCAAAGCACCCACGTCCACAATGGTTCTCAATCGATGAAGCTACTAACCTTGTCCACAATGGTTTAGGTTACATCGACTGGGCTTCAACTGATCAGGGTCAAGAACCTGACGTTGTCTTCGCTGCCGCTGGTAGTGAACCAACTTGGGAAGTCTTCGCCGCAGTTTCATTGCTGCATGACGAATTCCCTGAATTGAAGATGCGTGTCATCAACGTGGTTGACCTGTTGAGACTTCGTTCACCTAAGAAAGACCCTCGTGGCCTGAGTGACGAAGAATTCGACCGTTACTTCACCACTGACAAGCCTGTTATCTTTGCCTTCCATGGTTATGAAGACTTAGTTCGTGATATGTTCTTCGATCGTCACAACCATAACCTTCGTGTTCATGGTTACCGTGAAAACGGTGATATCACCACACCATTTGATATGCGTGTCTTGAACGAACTCGACCGTTACCACTTGGCTAAGGATGCCTTACTCAGCATGCCTGAATACGCTGTAAAGGGTGCATACTTCGAACAACGTATGGATGACATGGTTGCTAAGCATACTGCTTACATCCGTGAAAACGGTACTGATATGCCAGAAGTAACTAACTGGAAGTGGACTCCACTTAAGTAATTTAAATCAGTAATTTAACTGTTTAAATGACATTGAAAAGCACCTCGGGATTTTTCTCGAGGTGCTTTTTTGGGATTAAGGTGTGGAAGCAGGCGGTTAAGGACTGGAGCCTAAGACGATGCTGGCATAATTTACGTTGGGCTTTGACGTGAATTATGCCAGCATTGACTTAGGTGCAAGTCCTTGCCTGCTGTAGCCCGATTAGACCAGGAATTTGCTTAGCGTTCATTTCGTTGCGTAAAAACCAGCAGATCGTAGTGGCTTGCTCCGGAGCTAGCACTTCACTTCGTTCAGGGCGGATCTCCTCCGTCTTCGCAAAGCAGTAACCTTCCAAAGTACGGAAGCTAACTGCTTTTTTCACCACGATCTGCTGGTTTTTGCTTCACTGCATTTATTTTGTGTTTCTCAGGCAACTAAATTAGTTTAGTTGCTATCGCAAATGGTCACCCATTCATAGAAGAAAAAGCAGCTTGACTCACATCTATTATGGATGTGGATCAAACTGTTTTTGTGTTATTACGCCTTTAAAGTTGGTTGGTAGAAATAATTTTTACTGTTACCAATTGAGTAACTGATCGATAAATCAGCTGGAACAACCTTATTCTTTTGAACGGTTAGCCGATACTGGTAGTTACCCTTTTTACTAATGCGCTTATCAGGTAACTTCAACATGTTTTTCTTGGCATAGTAGTAAGTCACATTACCCTTTTGGCTCGTTTTAGTAATCTTAGTGGAAGAAGTTGGTTTCTGCTTGAGATTGCCCTTGGCGAAGTATTCAACGTAGTTATTAGCTGTGAAAGTTAGCTTAGGTGTCTTGGTCCAAGTATTAGAGTCGTACTTAAATCCTTTTCCCAAAATCAATGGCGTTGGATAGTTACTCTTCAAGGTTTTTAAATTATGACTGTACGGAATCGTGATGGAAGTTGCATTTGTTTCGTGGCGAATGCCATAACTCATTGGCGTTAGATCAATCGAAGCATATGTCTTGTGATTCTTAGTTGATTTGTGCGAGACAGGCACCCGAGTATTGGCCGGCAGTGTGACTTTGCCAGACTTAACTTGTCGGGTCGTCACAGCGTAATCGTTAGTCTTTTTGGTAGCAGCATTGGCTTGCGTTGATAGACCAAACCCAAGAGCTGCAAATAAAGTTACTGCCGTAAGACTGATTATTTTTTTGATTTTCATATGAAATACCCCCTTAACCGTATTGTACTGCAAAAATGGGGGGGTGCTAGTGGATTGACTGATGCGTTACAAATAAATTGTTAGTTTATATTGACAACAGCTAACTAATTGATTATACTTTTTTCTGTTAGTTAATAGAAATACAGACTAACTAATTAAAAGGATGATGAAAATGAAATTAACCAAGGAACAAACCAAGGTTATGCCAGCACAGCAGCCCGATAGTTTTGTGGATCACTATGATGATGCGCAAACAATCTTACCAGCAGTGGCTGACCAATTACAGCGGTTGGTCCCACAACAGGGATTAACTGATTGGGTATTAGTGGAAAGCGAATCTGACGGGCAAGTGATTGAGATACCACTTCATACCGGGACGTCACCCGTTGAGGCTAGTTTTCGTTCTGGGCGCGAGACCGTCTGGAATCTGGATTTAGACCAACCAGGGACCGTTTCCCGATTACAAGCTGAGTATGATCACGGTGGCGATTTAGTCACGATTTTGCTGAATCAGTTTCATTCAGATGACCCGGTTAACCCGTGTCAGTGGTTAATGTGTCGTTCAGTTGCTGAACCTGAGATTGTTTGGCTGCTGGAATTTTACCAGAACAAGCGAAAGCGGCAGGAACATACCACCGGTCATATTGGCCGAAAGTTATTTGACGCCTTAGCCAAACCGCCCGTTAGAGTTAATATTCAGGTGGTACTATCAGGCTTTACGTTGAATTAAAAAGGTTTTTGAAATAAATCGTTAGCTTATGTTGACATCAACTAACTAATGATTTATAGTGTATCTCGTTCGTTAGTTGAACTAAAAGCTAACTAAGGATTTAAAAATTAAAGGAGATCATTAAAATGACATACAACTCACAAGATTTATTAAAAGAATTCAGCAAACTGATGCAGACATTTCAACAACGAGGATTTTCAGCATTTTCAAAGCGGGGCCAACAGTTCTGGGCTAAGCAACCACAACGCGGGCAGATGCGTCTGCTGTTACTCTTGAACAAGAAGGATCGCTTAACTAATTCTCAGATCGTAGACGAATTAGATATTCGACCAAGTTCAGTTAGTGTGATGGTTAAGAAGATGGAAGCAGAGGGGTTAGTAGAACGCCATGATTCTGATGAGGACAAGCGTGTTAGTTTGATTTCTTTGACTGATAAGGGGCGCGAGACAATTACCTCATCTCACAACTTCAAGACGGAATTTTCTGATGAACTCTTCGATTCTTTGAGCGATGAAGAAAAGGAAACTTTAGGCCAATTACTTGAGAAATTGACGAGTGGCTTGGATGAAAAGTTCACTAAGTGGGATGATGGCGAAGAACGACCAGATTTCTTAAATAATATCCCAGACGGTTTCTTTAAGGGCAATGGTCGCGGTGGTCATGGACGTGGCTGGAACGGATTTAACCAGGGCCCACAAAATGGGTTTGGTTCACGCCAGAATGGTTTTGGTAACCAGGGACCACAAAAGGGATTTGGTAACCAAGGCCCACAAAACGGTTTTGATCCTCATTCAAACGGTTTCGGTAACCAAGGCCCACAAAACGGCCAGTTCGGTTCACGGCCAAATGGTTTTGATCCAGAAAATGATGGGTTTAACCCAGAACGTAACAACTAAGCATTCATAAACTAATAGATCGAGGTAAGTGCAAATATGCAACGGCAAGCTCCACAAGCAGGCGGTGTGCCATTCAAACGCCAAAAATTTAATTTCAAAGATTTTGCCAAGTTAACCGTCAAAATTAAGCCCCATTTCTGGCAATTAGGAGTGGGTCTCCTGTTCGGACTGATTGCAACCGGAATTCAATTAATGGTACCGCAGTTAGCTAAAACGCTGATCAATGGACTTGGTCACGCCATGAATACTCAGCTCATGTTTTGGGTCGTGGCCGCCTTTATTGGCAGTGCCTTGATCAGTGCGTTCTCTGGTAGTATTCTCGGGTTCTTTGGTGAAGACGTTGTCAGCAAACTGCGCCAATTTCTCTGGAACAAGATCTTGCGGTTACCAGTCGGTTACTTTGATGAAACGCGTTCAGGTGAGATTTCATCACGGCTGATCAACGATACATCACAGGTGAAGGACTTACTGGCTAACTCTGTGCCTAACATGGTGACTTCCATCATACAGTTGGTGGGTGCTTTGGCACTGATGTTAGTGATGGATTGGAAGATGACTTTGATCATGTTCATTGCAGTCCCACTAGTCCTCCTGCTGATGATGCCAGTGATCAAGCAATCACACAAAATTGCGATTGCAAGACAGGATGCCTTAGCTGACTTCAACGGTCAGTCCAGCGAAATCATTAGTGATATTCGGTTGGTTAAGTCATCCACTGCTGAGGATGTTGAACGCGAAGATGGTCATGAAAAGATCGACAAACTCTACCGGATCGGTTTAAAAGAAGCCATTTATGACTCCATTGCTAGTCCATTGATGCAAATGATGATGATGGGCATGATGATTGGGATGCTGATTTACGGTGCCAGCCGAGTTTCTCAAGGGACGATGACCTTTGGGACCCTGATCTCATTTCTGATGTATCTGACTCAAATGATCGGACCGTTTACTCAATTAAGCCAGTTCTTTAATGATATGGCGAAGACTAGTGGCTCAACTGCTCGGATTCAAGAATTGCTGCAAGCTGGTGAAGAAGACCAGACTTCTGGCAAGGATGAGAGCATGGATGGTCAAACTTTGACTGTTGAACACGTGGACTTTGAATACGAAAAAGACCAACCAATTTTGCAGGACGTTTCCTTTACTGCTAAACCGAACACTGTGGTTGCCTTTGCGGGACCTTCCGGTGGTGGTAAATCAACGATCTTTGGCTTACTGGAGCGGTTCTATGATCCGGATAAGGGTGAAATCAAGATTGGCAACACCAAGATTCAAGACGTTAACATGACTAACTGGCGCAGTCAGATTGGGCTCGTTAGTCAAGATGCAGCTATCATGGCGGGTACGATTCGCTACAACCTGACCTATGGGTTGGAAGGCGACTACGCGGATGACCAGCTTTGGAATGTATTGGGAATGGCGTATGCCAAGGACTTTGTTAAAGAAATGCCAGACGGCTTGGATACCCAAGTCGGTGAACGAGGTGTCAAAGTTTCTGGTGGCCAACGTCAACGGCTGGCGATTGCCCGTGCGTTCCTGCGAGATCCAAAGATCTTGATGTTGGATGAAGCAACGGCAAGTCTGGACTCGGAATCAGAAATGATGGTTCAAAAAGCCCTGGATAAATTGATGCATAATCGAACCACGTTAGTTATCGCGCACCGGTTGAGCACGATTGTGGATGCAACGCAGATCTACTTTATTGAACATGGTCAGGTAAGTGGCCACGGGACCCATAAAGAACTGGTTAAGAATCACGCGCTGTATCGGGAGTACGTTGAGAATCAATTTGAGAGCGTGACAGCGAGCGCTTAGCGCGTAAAACAAAAATAACCGGTATAGTCCCTGATATTGGGATTATGCCGGTTATTTTTTTGCAGCTAAAGTTGAACGGGTCGACTGTTAGGAAAAGATATGTTTACTGAAAACATAATTTAACCCGATCACAACGACCTGATCCACGATCTTAACGATGATCGGTGAACCGTGCATCAATGTCAGTCCCACAAACAGGATTGCGGTATCAGCAAGTAAGGAAGCGCCACGGAGGGCAAAGAAACTGGTTCCTTCTTTGAGAACAACGCGAGGTGAGGTATCGGTTGAACCAAAAACAACTTTCTTATTAGCGATAAACGCAAATAGCACACTTAAGAACCAGGCGGCAACGTTTGCCCAGAACCAGGGGATGGTAATGTGCGTGAGGCTAAAAAAGATCACAATGTTGATTAGAGTCGTTAGCCCACCAACAATGAGGTATCGCAAGGCTTCACCGTATTTGGTGTATAGCGTTTTGATGGTTTTATCCAATTGTTACAACTCCTTTTGGGAAAGTAAAGAACAGTTAAGTAGATTAGTGTGACGAATAGCAGTACCGGCTTTTTAGATGATGTTTAGATCATGCGATATTGGCTTGCTTAGGACCATATGATCCGTGTGGCAGTGTCAGTCCCGTAGTAAATAAAACACCGGTATTAACAAGTAATGAGGCACCTCGAAGGGCTAAGAAACTGAGCCCTTCTTTGAAAATGATTTTAGGTGCTGTTTCAGTCGTACCAGCACTAAATCTTTTGTTGGTAACAAACGCAAATAGCATACTTGAAAACCAGGCAATCACGTTTGCCAAGAACCACGGAATGTCGATCTGCGTCAGACTAAACAAGATGATAACGTTGATTAGCGTTGTTAGTCCGCCAACACTCAGGTATCTGAGAACTTCACCGTATTTTGCGGATAGCTTTTTGAGAGTTTTAGCCATTGATGACAGCTCCTTTTGGATGGTGCAGCAGGAAGGTAAAGACCAAGGAAGCAGTTTGGTCAGTGTGCCCATTATTGTTTAGTGGGTGATCAGCTAATTGATAATGATAGGTTTGCACCACGTCAACGCGCTGATTCTTGCTGGTTGTATTTTGAACCGTGATGCGATATTGCCCAGCAATCAGGCGGTGATGTAGTCGATAGTCACGTCCGGCTGCAGATAACTGGTAATGGGCATGAGTGGTTAGATTTTCCAGGCTGGCACTGACTTTTGAATGGTCATGAACCTGCAGGGAAAGGTAATTTGCTGAACCGTGTAACGTCACTTGTTCGGATATCTTATTGCCCGGATGGACGATCGTTGGCTTAGCGTGATACTGAGGGGAAAGCTGACTACGCTGGGCAGCCACGACACTATTTTTCAATTGTGAATGGCCCAAAATCCCAGCAAAACCAAAGGCCACTAAAAAGGTGGCCGCTATACTCAAAGGTGCTAAGAGCCGTGATCGATCAATTGTTTTTGACTGATCTTTAACGGGTGCCGGGGTAGCTGCTAATAGTAGCCAGATCAGTGGCAATGCAGCCTGGCCATAACGCGGTTCAACTTCCCATAGAAGGGTGTGAAAAGCAAAGTAGCCCAAAGCCGTAACGATTGCCAGTAAGGCCGTAACCTGTGTACTATCAGTAAGATCAGGGCGCCAAATGAGTAATCTGCGGATCAGGGTAAACCAAAGGGCCAACGTGGCCGCTGCATAGCTAATCACCGTGATTTCCATGAAGAAATGGGCGTGATTCTGATACCAAGATGGTGCGGAGCGGAAACCGCCATTGTACCAAGTCTGAATACCTCTGACGTTCAGTAAAATCCCCAGTTTGACGACCCACAGCTTGAGTAAACCAGGGACGCCCATTGTTTTGACCCGTTTTGAAATTTGTTTGACATCATAGTGACTTCGGGCAGTTTTATTAGGCTGCTTGATATCTTTAATCACGTCTTTACCTGAAAACATTCCATAATGAGATGGGTTCACACTCATCATCATCCAATGGGTAGCTGGAAACGCGTACTTGGCTTCAGGGGTGTAGTGGCTGACGTGACTGATTTCGTGGCTGGTCGGGAGACTTAACCCAAACCCCAATGTAATTAGGAGTATTGGTAGCAGCAGCCGACTTTTTTTGAACTGCTTTTTTCGAACCAGCATTAAAGCCACAATGGCTAAAGCTGGCAGTAAAACGACTAAGTTGGGCTTAAGTAGCGCCCCAATCAGCGTACTGAGTACTAGTCCAATACCAGCAAAGATATGCTGAACCTTTGCGCCCTGAGGCCAGTCCAGTATCAAGCGCATGATGATCAGCAAAACCAGCATAGTCGTCAAATCGGAATAGAAGACCTGCAGATAGTAGGTGTAGGCAAATGGCGTCAACACCATGAAGGCAAAAGCAGCTATTAAGAGACTTTTACGATGACTAACTTTCCAGATCGTTGATAGTAATAATAGGATAAAGCTATCAAGGGTGAGGATATTTAATAGATGTATCGATAAGTTAGTCGTCAACCCAAATAGCTGGGTCAGCCGTAGCCAAAGTGACATCAGATAGGCGATCGGGACGTTATTGGCATAACGCCAAAAATAAGTGATATCCCAAGTCATGTGCCCGGCTGCCATCTGGTCAGCCTGCGAAAGGACGCGGTAGGGATCGTGGAAGACGGTCACCGGCATGACTTTTAGAACAAAGATCTGGCCGACCAGCATTGCTAGTAAGCCGATACCAATACCGATCCGCAGGTGGGACATTTTGATTTTGTTGATCTGATTGGCAAATAACTGCGAACTTACGCAGATGAGAACGGCAACGATGAGCACCGCAATACCCGTGTAATCAGTTAAATTGCCGAGTGACCCAATTCCTAAGCAGATTATTAATACCACTGAGAAAAAGGTTGGAGAAACCTTACGCGTCATTATTTTCACCTACTCTAGAATAGTTTCAATCGTGTATCTAGGACGGTCCTTAACTTCCGTCGTTAATTTGCCGATGTATTCACCAATGACCCCTAGACTAATGAGCTGAACACCGCCCATGAACCAGAGCGAAACCATCAGTGAAGACCAGCCGTGAATACTCATTCCTAAAACCTTTAAAACGACCGCGTAAATCACCATTGCCACTGCCAACAGACAGGCGAAAGCACCGAGAATCAAGATTAATCGAATGGGTGCAATGGTCAGGCTGGTGATGCCGTCCCAGGCAAAGGCAATCATTTTCTTAAGTGGGTATTTGGATTCACCGGCCATGCGCGGTGTGCGCTTATAGTCAACTTCACCGGTTTTAAAACCGAGTTTGGGGATAACCCCACGGATGAACAAGTTGCGTTCATGATATTTAAGGAGCGTTTCTACTGCGCGCTTGGACATTAGCCGAAAGTCAGCGTGGTTAGGCACCAGTTCGACCCCTAATAGATGCAGTGTCCGGTAGTAGCCTTGCGCGGTGGTCCGTTTAAACCAGGAATCCGAATCACGATTATTACGCACACCGTAAACAATATCGTCGCCCGCAGCGTATAGATCGACCATTTCGGAAATCTTTTCGGGATCGTCTTGAAGGTCAGCATCAATGGTGACCAGCATATTGGCGGTCTTAACAGCTTCTGTTAAACCGGCGATCAACGCCGATTGGTGACCAAAATTACGCGAAAAGCGGATTCCCTTGACTCGTGGATTATCTTCGTGTAACTGTTCAACTAACTCCCATGTGCGATCTTTAGAGCCGTCATCGACGATCAAGATATCAGCTCGGATACCTTGGAGCCCTTGGGCTTCCTTAGCAGCAATTTGGTCTTCGATATCGATCAAGCGATGCACGGAGTTAACGAGAATCTCTTCTTCGTTATAGGCTGGAATGACGATGGTTAGTTTTTGTGTGTTCATACGGATTGAATCCTTTCCGGTATTAATTTACCGATGAGTTTTTTAATTTGCATTTCATAAGGGGTGACCAGTAACCAGTAGCCTGATGCCAGTAAGACGCTGCCAATCACGTCCGAAGCGAAGTGATCGCGGAAATAAACTCGCGACATAGCAACAAACGCGATCCAGATGATGCCGGCAATAACGGCCACGATGCGGCAATGACGTTTCTTAATGGCTGGCAGGACAAGCATTAGGATAGTAAAAACAAAGATCGTTGTACAGAAAGTATGGCCGCTAGGGAAGCTGAACCCAGTATCTGGGATCAGCTGATGCAGTGGCCGTGGCCGGGCAACGAGTTTCTTAATGACCTCGGTGATGGCGGAACCAAATAATTGCAGACCGCCGACCCACAGGCTAAGGACTGCGCCATGTCGAATCCATAGCCAGAGACAAAGAATGCAGGTGATACCGATCACGGTTGCTGGACTGCCCAGAAAGGCAATCCCCTTAAGAACGATCGAATTGGTTGGTGTGACGGTTTTAGCGACTAGGGTAGCTACTGATGAATCAAATTGCTGCAGCCAGGCTGCGTGGGTCACCACGCAATACGCGAGGTAAGCAAAAACTGCCAGCAGTCCAGTCCCAATGACCTTTTTTTGACTAGCTTGCATTGGCTGCACCTCCACGATGCCGAAGGAATGAAATCGCGGCTGGAATCAATGAAATTCCAACAACGCCCAGCATGATAAGCTCGAAGTGGGCTTTAACGATGACGTTGTTACCCAGTAAGAAGCCAGAGCCTAGGGTGATCAGGACCCATGATAAGGCCCCTAAAACGTTGTAGATAATAAAGTCACGATGACGCATTTTACTCATCCCTGCTGTGAAGGGCGTAAAGGTGCGGATAATGGGGATAAATCTGCCGAGGAAGATCGCTGATTTACCGTGACTTTGATAGAATCTTTCGGACCGTACCAAGTATTCAGGCTTGATGAGACGGCTGAGCAGCTTGTGTTGAAACAATTTCTTGCCAAAATGTTTACCAATTTCAAAGTTTAATGAATCGCCCAAGATGGCAGCAATTCCCAGTGTTAGTATTAGGATTCCGATATTCAGTGAATGAGTACTCATCGCTGCCAGTGATCCGCAAAGAAACAGGATCGAATCGCCAGGAAGAAATGGCAGGAAAACTACGCCAGTCTCAATAAAAATCAGGGCGAATAGGCCAATATAGACAAGGCTGCCGAATTGACTGATCAGGTGAGGCATTAAGCTGGTAAGTATTAAAATGGACATGTATGAGTCCCCTTTCTTATCCAGACTTTCGTCGGTTGATAATGTATTTAGAATAGCTGTTTTATGGCCGGCTACCAATCTATAAAAACTCAATTAAAACTCAATTTTTTTCAGTATCGTTACCTAAAACGCTGATAACTAGGGATTCTTATCTGAAGAAAATTCAGAATTCACCTTAAAAGGCCACAAAAAAACTTCTCAATTTTTTTGAGAGGCTTTTTTCAGTTAAATTAGCGTTTGATTTGTGATGCATTAGAGTTAATTGCTAACGTAAAGACCGATCCACTTGGGTGATTATCGCTAACAGTGAGTTCACCGCCGATAAGGGTCGTCAGCTGTGAAGCGATGGCCAGTCCTAAACCAGTTCCCGCAACGGAGCCGCGAACGTCAGCACTGCGATAGAAGCGTTCAAAAATATGCGGTTTGTCATCATCGCTGATGCCGCGGCCTTGATCCTTGACGGAAATCTGTGAAGTACCCTTACTAGTTTGAAGCAAGTTAATTTCAATCGTACTATCAGCAGGTGAATACTTTGAGGCGTTTGTTAAAATACTGTTGAGGATCTGTTCAATGGCATTTTCATTGCCGGTAAGCTGTACGTTAGGCGTTATGTCAGTTTTGAACGTTTGTGGGAACGTGCCGGTTATTTTTTGAACGGTATTGGTGACCACGGCACTTAAATCAAGCTCTGCGACGTCCAGTACCAACCGATCAGCTCGCGATAACGCCAATAGCTCTTCAATCAGCTGCTGCATCTGACGGGATTCTTCGGTAATGTACCGGACCGATTTGCCGATGATCTCTGGGTGTTCTTTACCATGCCGTTCGATCAGCTGGGCATGACTACGAATCGTCGCAATTGGCGTCCGTAGCTCATGGGCCGCGTTCATCACGAAGAGTTTCTGCTGTTCTTGCCGTTCGTCTAACATCGCCAACAGTTCATTAAAGTTGGTAGCCAGTTCGGTGACCTCGGTTGGCTGCTTGGGGACTGGCAGTTTCATAGAACCCGGTTCTTTAGCGGCGGTAATGACCTTGGTAGTTTGCGAAAGCCCTGACACTGGACCAGTCAGCCGTTTGGTTAAGCGTCGAATGTATAAAGGGGTGACCAGCAGTGTCAAAATCAGTAAAAGCCCAGTAACTTGAATGACTCGGAACAAGACCGCCAGTTGGGAGTACATATTCTGCCAAAGAGTGTAAGTAATGCCACGGGTATGCACCATGCGGTGGTACAGGAAACCAAAGCCGGGGCGGAAGTAAACGTTGTGGATCAAGGGGACTTTGACCGGTTTTACCTTCAATAGATAACGGGCGTTAGGTGAAAAGTAATATTCAGTTTTCGCGTCTTCACGCCGATTGTGAACGTAAACGTAACTGGCACTGGTATTCAGCGTGCTATTGCGACGCCAGTTCTGCCAGTCATCAGTACCATCGATATTGGCTTTAGTCAGGCTATTGGTGATGTTTCTTGTCGTTAAGGAGACTTCCGTCAGGAGTTGATGGCCCACCGCTAAAATGATCACCAAGCTCAAGGCAAGTGTGAGTACCAGCACCATGGTCACTAAACTACGGAGCATAATTGCTGCACTTGATTGACTACGCTGTCGCCATTTTTTCATGCGGATCACCTTTCTTGAACGTTATCGGACAGCATGTAGCCAACTCCCCGAACGGTATGGATCAATTTTGGCTGACTATGAACGTCGTCGATCTTGGTGCGTAGGTTTTTAATGTACACATCTAAAATGTTGGGCTGGCCATCAAAATCCACACCCCAGACACTGTCTAATAACGATTCACGTGAACAGGGTTCGTTTTCATGCGAAATGAGTACAACTAGCAGCTCATACTCGCGTTGGGTCAGCAGAATGATTTTGTCATTGTAAGAGACGCGTTTGCTTTCAGTGTCTACCGTTAAGCCCGATACGGTGTAAACTTTGGCGGTACTTTCAGCAGGTGCGCTGCGACGGAGGGCGACTTCAACGCGGGCAATCAGCTCCTCCATTTCAAACGGTTTAGTGACGTAGTCGTCAGCACCACCGGTTAGTCCAGCGACTTTATCGCCGATGTAGTCGCGGGCCGTCAGCATGATAATCGGAACTTGGCTGGTTTTCCTAATTCGACGCAGGACGCTGAAACCATCCAAGTACGGTAACATCCAGTCTAGGACGATCAACGCAATATTAGCTTGATTGTCGTGAAACTTATCCAGTGCTTCTAGACCATCTTTGGCCCAAATGACAGTCACGTTTTCAAGCTCAAGTTCAAATTCGGTTTTTAAAGAGTCGGCTAGGCCGGCTTCATCTTCTACTAATAAAATTTCTGTTTTCAAGGGAATACCTCCGCGGATGTTGTTAAACTTTTTACCATTTTGTATGATGCTAAGTCATTGTTGAATATTAGTATCTATTTTGCTTTCATTCGCTATTTAACCTTTATAACTATAGCACCTTATATATTCCAAAACGCCATTTAACAGTAAACTATAACTATTTATAAGCTTCATGATATAGTATTGGATGGTCAGCCATTAACCTAAAAAACTTCAACACGTGTAAATGCTGAAGCTTCTTTAGACTTGTAATTGTTCTTCAAAACGCCGAAAGGTATCTGGCAGGCCAGCTGTTAGCGTGACGTGATTAAATGAAAATGGCAGTGGCAGTTTAAGTTGCCAACTGTGCAGCAGTAAGCGTTGCTGCCGTGAATCATGCGCGTACAGTGGATCGCCAACGATGGGATGTCCCAATCCCGCAAAGTGGACGCGAATCTGATGCGTGCGACCGGTTTGCAGCTGGACTGCGACTAAAGTGGCGGCGCGGTAATGTGCCATGACCTTGTAATGCGTCACCGCCATTTGGGGATGCGCGCCGTTTAACTGGCGTTTGCGCTTATCGGCCAGATTACGACCAATCGGCATCGCAATCAGTCCTTGTGAGCTGTTCAAACGGCCATGAACCCAGGTGAGATAGGTGCGGTGAATCAATTTTTCCTTCACTAAACGTACGAGAACTGGGACCACAGCGGGATTCTTAGCAATCAGCAAGGCACCACTGGTTTCCTGATCCAGTCGATTAATCACGTAGGGCTGCTGATCTTTAGGCGCAAGGTAAGCCGCCACGTGATTCAAAGTCGTGCCAACTTCGCCAGGTTGATTGGGGTGGGTCTTACTGCCCTGAGTCTTGTTGACGACCATTAAATTGGCATCCTCGTAAAGAATATTGACGGTAGCGGCACTGTCTGGCGTGACGTTTGAGTATGGATGGTCAAAGTCCGTCGGTAGAAACGTTAAATTAATTCGGTCTCCTGGATGCACATCAAAGTTAACGGGGAGATACTGCTTATTGACCAACACGCGCTGGCCCTTTTTTAAACTAAAAACGAGGTGTTTGGGCAGGTACCAATCCGCCATGAGTAGTTGGCGCAGTGATTTAGTTTGAAAGTCACTTGGCAGCACTGCTGTGAACTGCCATTGTGTGGGTTGTGTCATGATAAACCTCCAAAAAAGCACCCTTACCCGATATGGGCAAGGGTGCTTTTAATTTTTCAAATTACTTTTTATTTAACTTCGCTAATTCAGCAGGTTTGACGATCAAAACATCGCAGATTGCTGAACGGCTGACGTAGTTGGTGACAGAACCAATCATCAAACGTTCAACGGCGGTTAAGCCAGTTGAGCCAATAATGATGAGTTGGGTATCATGGTCAGCTGGGAATTCACGGGCGATAACCGGTTTAGGATTACCGAACCGAACGTGAATATCAACTGACTTAACACCAGCATCCAGCGCCTTTTTCTTTAATTCAGCTAAGCGTGTCTGCACATCTTCTGAAAGCTTGTAGATAACATCGCCACTGACGGCACCACCGTAAGTATCACTGAATTGGTTAACTTCCAAAACGTTTAAAATATCCAGATGAGTATCATTTAACTTTGCGACTTCAATTGCTTTATCCAACACTGGGTCGGTAGCTTTTGATCCATCAACCGGTGCGAGAATGTTTTTGTATTGCTGGTCCATATACGCCACTCCCTTACAAAATAATCAGTACATGTTGAAACTTTTCGTAAGCACGCCATGGTTTTGCCCAACAAAACGAACCACTAGTACTTCAAATTCTATTTTAACATAATTTAGCAATTAGTATTAAGAAAAACATCAAGTTATTGTGCTAAACATCACAAGTGAAACTTTGCAAGCAACATCCTTGCGAAGTCAGCTAATTCGCAGGATAATATGAGTATAGCAATGATTGGCGACCAAGGCCGTCATTAAGAGACCGCTGCGATTGGCTTTAAGTCAGTTGCAGCGGTTTCATTTTGCCTATAATGCGGTAGACTTAGAGTAAATACACTTGAAGGAGTGGCGAGCCCATGTACTATTACAATATGGAAACAGAAGACATTGGGTATAATCTAGCAACCGAACAGTACTTAATGAATAATAAAGATTTTGATGAACCGATTTTACTGTTTTACTATCAAAAACCATGCATCATTGTGGGGCGTAATCAAAATACCCTAGAAGAAATCAATCAGGATTACGTGGCTAAGCATAACATTCAGGTCACCCGGCGACTTTCCGGTGGCGGGGCGGTTTATGACGATCTGGGTAACGTGTCGTTCAGCTTCGTGGTTGATCGTGACGATGAACGGTTTGGGGATTTTAAATCCTTCACCAAACCCATTGTGGAAGCCTTAAAAGAAATGGGGGCAACCTCCATCAAAGTTTCTGGCCGGAACGATATTCTAGTTAACGGCAAGAAATTTTCTGGTAACGCGATGTACGTGAAAAATAATAAAATGTTTTCTCACGGGACATTGATGTATAACGTCGATCAAAGTGTGATTTCGCACGCTTTAAATGTACCGAAGGATAAGATTGCTTCCAAGGGAATCAAATCAGTGCGTTCACGGGTGACGAATCTGCGGCCCTATCTAAAACCAGAATATCAAAACCTGACCATTGCGGAATTTCGGGACACGATCTTACGCAAAGTCTATAACGTCACGGATCTCGCACGAGTTGCTGATAAAGCTTATCACCTTACTGATGAGGATAAAGCTCAGATCAAAAAGCTTTACGATGATTACTATAATAACTGGGACTGGGTCTACGGGACTTCGCCAGAGTTTACGGTTAAGAAGCGGCAGCACTTTGATTCGGGCACGATCGATGCACGTGTTTTAGTAGAAAAGGGCCGGATCAAACAAGTGACCTTCTTCGGTGATTTCTTTGGTGAGAAGTATGCCGTTGATTTGGCGAAGATGCTGCAGGGTGTCCGTTATGATCAGCCATCGTTGCGGAAAGCCTTGTCTAAGATCAACGTGGGTGATTATTTTGCTGGTATTACCCTGGATGAGTTTGTGCAATTTTTAGGTTAACAGCGAAATGAGTGTTTTCCAAGTGCACAAGCTGTAACCCCTTTCATGGTTATGGTAAAATGAAAATCGTTACAAGATTGCTATTTCATATTCTGAAGGGAAGTTTGGACATGCGGTATGTTTCTATGACGGCCCACGATATCGGCCGTAACTTGGCTACTGAACAATATTTAATGAACAATAAAGATTTTGGTGAGCCACTGGTACTGTTCTATTATGAAAAACCATGTATCATTGTTGGTCGCAACCAAAATACGCTAGAAGAAATCAATCAAAAATACGTTGAAGAACACAACATCACGGTGACGCGTCGGTTATCTGGTGGCGGTGCGGTTTACCAAGACCTTGGTAACCTGTGCTTCAGCTTTGTACTAGACAGCAACTCAGAACAGTTTGGGGACTTTAAGTCCTTCGTACAGCCGATTGTTGATGCGTTACATGATATGGGGGCTTCTTCAGTAGAAGTCTCTGGTCGTAACGACATTCTAGTTGACGGCAAGAAATTCTCTGGTAACGCCATGTATACCAAAAACGGTAAGACGTTCTCACATGGGACGTTGATGCTGGACGTGGATCAAAACGTGATTGCGGATGCGCTGAGCGTGCCCGAAGATAAGATTGCTTCAAAGGGCATTAAGTCAGTGCGTTCACGGGTGACTAACTTGAAGCCGTACTTGGCGCCTGAATATCAAAACATTACGGTACCAGAATTCCGGGATAAGTTATTAAAGGAACTGTTCCACGTGGATAGTTTGGATAAAATCAAGGATAAGGAATACGTGGTTACCCCTGATGAACAAAAAGAAATCGACAAGATCTACGAACAGTACTACAACAACTGGGACTGGGTCTACGGCACTTCACCAGAATTTACGGTCAAGAAGCGTCAACACTTTGATTCCGGTACTATTGATGCCCGGATCTTAGTTGAACAGGGTAAGATTTCAGATATTAAATTCTTCGGCGACTTCTTTGGCCCAAAGGATGTCAGTGAATTAGCTGATCAATTAAAGGGTATCCGCTATGACCGTGAAAACCTGGAAAAGGCGTTGGCTGATGTGGATATTAGTCAGTACTTCATGGGAATTAAGAAGAATGAGTTAGTGGAACTATTAGCTTAGGTGCAAGTCTCTGCCTAGTGCAGCCCGATTCAGCAACCTAACATCAAAGATCAAAAAAATACAGGTTTGTGTCTACAGCAACATAGTGGGCGCAAACCTATATTTTTTAGCCAAAACTATGCTACAATTTGAACTATTAACAACGATTAAGGAGAACTTTATGTTAAAGCAAAGATTAATGACCCTGAGCATCGTTTCGTGGGTGCTCTTCTCCGCGATGAATCTATTGATGTCATCAAAGTTGGTCGCGTTGGGGCATCCGCTTCAGATGAGTGCAATCATCCGCTCAATTATTATTTCCTTGGTGTTGTATGCTTTGCCGATGATCTGGGGTGCCCTAGGTCATAATTCCGGTTATTATCTACTGGCAATGGTGATCGTCATCTATTCATTTGGTCTGTTTAATGGTATCGTAACGGTGATGTTTACCAGTCATGCTGTACTTGGTATTAAACTGGCAGTCTCAATTGCGAATCTTTTAGTCATTGTCTTTAACGGCTATTGGATGGTGCTCGCATTACGGTATCGGCACTTGCTTGATGATAAGCGCGATAAGGATAAGCTGGAAGAAATTAAGCAGATGCAGCAGAAAAGGGCCAAACAAAACAAGTAAATCGAGGTAACTATGGAAAGTTTAGTAAAGGACTTCATTGAAGAAGTTGAAGCTGAAAACTATGATGTACAAAATTTTGGCAGCAGTTTAGCTGAGATCAAAAAAACGGGTGCGGTTAAAGCCCTTGAGCCAATGGTTGAAATGATCGTTAAGGCGGTTAGTGACAACAAATTAGCGCAAGCAACGTTAACTTTAACGGATGCTGATATTCAAGTTCATTTGGAAACCAGCGTTGTGAACCTGCCACTGCGTTATGTGAACGCCATGAAGAAGATGCTGGCAGATGATGATACCCTGCCAGTCAGCATCTACAGTATCATTGAATCACCCGATGTTAACGTTTCTTCTTTACGGATCGATAAGGTCGCATCAGCGGATGATTTTGTCAGTCATCAAGGTGATATGGCCAAATCCGTTGCGGCTTGGTTAGATAAGCAATTAGATCAAATCAAAGAAAATCAGGAAAAGAAAGCTGAAGAATCAGAGGCTGATGACGCGGAAACTAAGGATTAAAGCCCGTGTTAATTTGCTTCTGCCCGGAATCCGTGCTATAGTGTTTTACATGCGATGAGTCGAGAATATCACGCTACTAGCAATAGTAGTTTGCGCAAGCAACTAGGTGATTTTTTGCACAGCAGGCAATGTAACACCGCCGGATTTGCGGCTGCCTTGGTTCAAAGGAAATGTGGATTTTTGAGAACCCATTTAGTTTCGGCTAAGTGGCTGTATGGGCGTTCCAGTGATGGGGCGTCTTTTTTTGTGCGAAATGAATGATAGGTATGTATGTCGTTCAATTATATGGTAAACAGGGAGATTACTAGCGAAATTAATTAACCTGTGCTATTCTATAAATGCAATTAAAGAGGAACATTTAAGACACCAAGACCCCCAGCAGGCGTAAACTGCTGAGGGCCTTTTTTATCACTAAAATAGCGAGTGGGTTAGATGTTGCCTAATCAGTTTACTTGCGGTGTTTGTGGTCTAACCAGTCAGCAAACTAAGCACTAATAAGCGCAACCACAAGTGGGGCAATTAAAGAGGAAAACATTTATAGACACGGGTAGGCAACTCTGTTATTTTATCATAGACGAAAGTACATCTCTAAGTATGGTAAAGCAATTATATTAGTTTTATTGAAAATTTGGAATCAAACTCATTTATACTACATAATTTTATTTTTGTATGAGATTGACAAGTCCATGAACAAATTGGTCGAGGAACTAGCCGTTATTAGATTATCTTTAGCAATGTTCAGTGCTATATTTACGAATGCCAGTGTATCCGGAAGGTACTTGGGACGCATATGACAATTGGTGATTCAACTTGACACTCATTAACATTAGAGTACAATGAGAACTAATCTAATAATTAAGCAATGAAGAGAAGAGTAAGTTACCACGTTTTGTTAAGCGAGCTGCGGTGGATGAGAAGCAGTCAAAACCAGTTAACTGAAGATGATCTCTGAGCCTGATTGGGGGTAGGTCAACCACGACCCGTGCTACCCAGTCCGTCAGCAATCGATATCTTGCGGAGTATAACAGTGTCATTATTGTACTTATCAAGGCTTGAATTGTGAGGTTCAAGTAAATTTCAGGTGGTAACGCGAATCCTTCGTCCCGAGTAACATGGGGCGGAGGCTTTTTTTATTGCTTAATTAATTTTAAATAGCCAGACTTTCGGAGGTAATTCTAATGTCAAAACAATCGGAACAAACAGAACATATTGAAACGATTTTAGCGCAGGCGGGTAACCGGACGGATGATGTTAAAACCGGTGCCGTATCGACACCGCTATACTTTTCAACGGCGTACCGTCACGCTGGGTTAGGCCAGTCAACCGGGTACGATTATTCACGGGAAACCAACCCGACGCGTGATGTGCTGCAGCAAACCCTCGCCAAATTGGAAAATGGGGTAGCTGCCTTTGCCCTTATTTCCGGGATGGCCGCGATCCAATTGGTTTTTTCACAGTTTAAGACCGGTGACGAAATCGTCGTATCCGATGATCTGTATGGTGGGTCCTTCCGGTTCTTTGATCTACTGACCGACCATTATGGCTTGAAGTTTCATCTATGGGATGGCCAAGACTATGACCGTTTGACCAAGTTAACCACACGTGATGCGGTTAAGGCAATTTGGTTGGAAACACCCTCTAATCCAACGATGAAAATTATCGATATTCACCACACGGCTGAAGTGGCCCACCAACACGACGTACAAGTAATTGCTGACAACACGTTCTATACACCGCTATTACAGCAACCGCTTAAGGAAGGTGCCGACCTGGTTGTTCACAGCGCGACGAAGTATCTGAGCGGCCACAACGATATTTTAGCTGGGACAGTGATCTGTAAGCATGAAGAGGATGCTGACTGGCTTCAGTATAATCTGACCACCACTGGGGCGACGCTTGATCCATTTGATTGTTGGCTGTTACTTCGGAGTCTCAAAACACTGCCGCTAAGACTGGCGCAACATGAACGTAACGCTAAAGCAATCGTGGCTTCCTTGAAGCAAAATAAAGCCGTTGATAAGATCCTTTATCCCGGTCACGGTGGCATGATCAGCTTTTATGTTCACGATGAAAGTTGGGTCAACACGATCCTGCAGCATTTAAAGATCATTTCATTTGCGGAAAGTCTTGGTGGCGTGGAAAGTTTGATGACCATTCCGGCGATTCAGACCCATAAGGACCTGACTGAAAAACAACGTCAGGCGAAGCACATTACCCGCAACTTATTACGGCTGTCGGTAGGTATTGAGAACAGCGATGATCTGATCCAAGACCTGACGCAAGCCATTAACGCTGCCGCAACCACGGTGACAAGCCACGCAACCACTGTGACAAACAAGTAGGGAGGAATTTCAATGAGTATTAAAGATTTTTCAGATGACACTAAAGTCATTAAAACGACCACCCGTCCGGATCCAGAGACCGGGGCCATTAACCCACCGATTCAATTATCATCAACCTTTGTTCAGCCGAGTCTGGATCACTTCGGCAAGTACGATTATACCCGTAGCGGGAACCCCACTCGAGACGTGCTGGAAGAAAGTATTGCAGCCTTAGAGCATGGCACTCGTGGCTTTGCCTTTGCCACTGGGATGGCAGCTATTTCAACCGCGTTTCTCACTCTGCATCAGGGCGATCACGTAATCGTGACCAAGGATGTCTATGGCGGTACTTTCCGGTTAGTGTCTCAACTGTTGCCCAACTATGGTATTGATTATACGTTCGTGGACTGTAATGATGAGGCAGCTTTAAAAGCGGCGTTTAAGCCCAATACGAAAGTCGTTTACATTGAAACACCTTCGAACCCAACCCTAAAAGTTACGGATATCAAGCGGGTGGTCCAAATTGCTCATGCCCATGACGCGTTAGTCTTTGCGGATAACACGTTTATGACGCCAATTTTCCAGAAACCTTTGGATCTGGGTGTTGATCTAGTGCTCCATTCAGGGACGAAATTTCTGGCGGGGCATTCAGACATTTTAGCCGGCCTCATTGTGACTAAGTCCAAAGAGTTAGGCGACGCGGTCTATTTTATTCAAAATGCCATGGGGGCAACCCTTGGTATCAGTGACTGCTGGCTCTTACTACGGGGAATCAAGACGTTGAGCATCCGAGTAAAAGCGGAGGCCGCCAACGCCTTGTCGCTGGCTAAATGGTTAGCAGAACAGCCCATCGTCGAAAAAGTGAACTATCCAGGCCTCGAAGATTTTGACGGTCATGACCTGCAGTTCAGTCAAGCAACCTCTGGAGGCGCAGTACTTTCCTTTGACATTGGTTCAGAAGACAACGTGCGCCAATTAGTGCAGAAGCTGAAGATTCCAGTGTTCTCAGTATCACTAGGTGCAGTGGAAACGATTCTTTCTTATCCGCCGAAGATGTCACATGCTGAGATGTCAGCTGAAGAACGCCATGCTTGCGGGATTACGGACGGCTTGCTGCGGTTATCAGTTGGGGTTGAAGATGTAGATGATCTGAAAGCCGATTTTAAACAGGCGTTTGAGCAGATTAAGGCTTCACAATTACAGCGTTAGAATAGCAAAAATAGGGACCAGCAAATGTGCTGACCCCTATTTTTACTATTCAGGTTTAAATGCTTAACAATCTTGGAATCAGCGTTTATGAAGAAAATGAGCCGTGTCCCTTGCGACCAACCTTTACCTCTGCTACATTTGAGATAAGTATCCGAATGGGGGAAATGTCAAATGAGGAAAATAGGAATGGCATTAACAGTGGGATTAGTAGTTGGGGGCGTTGGCTTAACCACAACTTTGCCAGCAGCGGGGAAAACAGCCACGGCTTGGAAAACCGTGTCAACTAAGACGTATAACGATGTGGCCTACTACTCAAAAAAGAGCGGTAACGTTTATATGTGGAATACCAGTCACACTAAAAAGATTCATAATCTAAAAAATTATCCACGAACAACCTGGTACGTTTACAAGCGAGTAAAACTGCAACTAGGGAAGAAGACCGGCTACTACTATAAGGCGACTAATAATAACGGTCAGGCTAGGGGATTAATTTATCGGTCATATCTAACCAAGGGAGACAACCCCAAAGATGCTTTTGCCCATAGTTCGATCGTCAAATTCTATGGCAGCGGCTTAGCTGGAATCAAGTCGGTTCGCGAAGCAGCTAGATTACAAGCGGATATCCTGGCCCTATTTCCAGGCGCAATTTTGAATACCAGTTATTCCAAAGATGCGCAAAATGATCTCAATGCCGGTGTCAGCAAAACCGCTACTTATTCGAAACTCAACAAGAATTCGGCGGCCGTTGGAATTTTCACGCCTTATAACTGGACCAGCACTTCAAGTAAAACGGATTACACGAAACTAGTCAGTGCTGCTTTGGATGCGCAAGGCTATACGACGTCAAAACGGGCCAAGTATAAGGGGTATCAAATTGGCATCTATGCCACACCGCATGGCTATACCTCAAATTACCATAATTGGCCAAGTGGATATGGGTCATTTGGCATCTATCTGATACCAACTGGTGATTCAAAGTTATTTTAAAGGGGTGTTAAAATGTCACTAATCAGTACGATTTTGATCGTGATCGTTGCAGTGGAAGCACTGCTGATCTTGTGTTTGGAAATGTTTGGTTCTCAGACGGCTGCTGCTCGCAACGCGTTTGGTTTTTCAGCGGAATATCAGCATCAGCCAGAAACCAAGACGACGATGGCTAACATTGGTCTGTATAACGGTTTTGTAGGGGTCGGCCTGCTGTTCATGCGCTTCGCGTTACCTGCCAATGCGGTCATTTCAGGCAGTCTGCTATTTACCGGATTTGTGGTAGTTGCCGGCATTTATGGCGGCCTGACTGTTAACCGGCAAATTGCCTTAACGCAAGGGCTTCCTGGCTTATTAGCGTTTTTGAGCCTGCTGATATTTAAGTAGATCATGGGCTAAAAAACTATCAGCAAAGGTATCTTCACGTTGGAGATACTGCTTGCCAAATTCATCCAACTGACCGTGAAAATCCTGAGCCATTTCAAAGGTGAAGCTGTCAGGCAACGTGATCTGTCGCTTTAGGTGCTGATAAGTATCTGTTTGCCGATAGCCGAGGTGTTTGAATAGGCGCCGCGTATAGGAATCAGCAATAAAGGCCGGTAAATCAAAAATGTAGACTAAGTAGACATCAGCTGTTTCTTGACCCACGCCGGGCAGTGCCAATAGTTGTTTTCGTAGGTTCGATTGAGGTGTCCTAGAAGCGATGCCGGCGTAATCCCAGTGATGGTCGTTGAACCACTGGAAGATGTTATGGATGGCCTTAGCCTTATTGCGGTGAAAACCACTGGCACGAATCAAGTTCATTAGTTCAGTTTGCGATAACGATAACACCGTATTGGGGTCTAACCCGGTGCGGTGTTTTAAATTATTCAGGCCCACATCGGCATTTTGCCAAGCCGTATTTTGAACTAGGATGGCACCAACGATAATGTCACGCTTATCGTCTGCTGGCCACCAGCCAGAGGGTCCCATGTGGGTGAGCAGGGTTTGATATAACCAATTGATATTGATTGAAATGAGGCAAACCTTCTTTCGGAATTAAGATTGCGGTAGGAACATATCATTTTAAATAGCGATGGCTTACAATAATATCAGAATATTAAGGGAGGAAGAGCGCCATGGTGACAATTCGAGATATTGCTAAGCGTGCCGGCGTATCTGTTTCAACGGCTTCACGAGCGCTTAATAATCATTCAAGTATTAGTTTAAAAACGCGCAGTAAGATTCAAGCAATCGCTGAAAAAATGGGCTATAAACCTAACTATAATGCTAAGACGTTAACTACCGGTGTTTCGAACGCTGTTGGCGTTATTTTCCCACCTGGTGATATGAGTATGTCGGCTAACCCGTTCTTCGTTGACCTCTTAATGGGCATCAACAAAGAATTACAGGCACGCAATGCCATGCTGTCAGTAGCCATTGCTAATAATAGTCAGACACTGGTGCAAAACGTTGAGACACTGATCAGCCAGGGGTTGATTCATAATTTTATTTTACTCTATTCGATCCACAACGACCCGGTAATCGATTTATTGAAAAAACAGGGGATGACTTACGTGTTAGTGGGCGATCCCAATGAAGATTCCGAAAAGTATGTCAATAATGATAACCGACTAGCGGGCCAAAGAGTCGGTGAATACCTCATTGACGTTTTTAAAGCGACCCATACTTTATTTGTCGAGCAGCTGCCAGAACTGGGATTTGAACGGCAACGGCGGTTGGGGTTCCAAAAAGCAATGAAGATGGCTAACGTGCAAACGGAAACACTGCAGCTGCCAAGGCTGAATCAAGTCCACTTAAATCAGGCGGTAGCGCAATTTTTGCGAACGCGCGCGACGATTGATGGCATCGCCACAACTGACGACCTTTTAGGCGTTATGATTTCTCAGACCATGTGGGAACTGCAAAATACGCAAACAGCGTTGATTAGTTTCAACCGCAATCAGGTAGGCTTTTTAGCGGATGAACAGGTTCGCTTTGTAGAACTCTATCCCGAGCGGATGGGTCAAGCAGCGGTCCGAGTGCTATTTGATGCAGATAAACGATCGGAATTAATTCCCTTCACAATTGAAAAGTAATGCTGATGATCATCAGGAAATGGCCATTTTAATACTTCAATATAGTCTAAGCGTGTGCTGAAATTCAAATTTCGGTCATTTAACCCCAATTAAACCTAATTTCGACAAAATTTGCCGAAAGCAGTCTAATTGGGGTTAAATTCTGAAATCTATTAAGTTTTGGTACACTTTTTTTAAAAAAATCAATGCAACCGGTTGCATTATGGTGCAAACGGTTGCATAATATATTTGCGAAAGCGTTTGCAATTATTAATCTTTGTTCAATCCTGTAAGGAGGATAAATATGTCAGATACAACTGCTTCAACGCCAACAGCAGAAACACCTAAAAAAGATCTGCTGCCAACGTTACCGTCGTCAACTATATTTTTGATCAACTTTGGGTTCTTAGGCGTTCAAATGGCCTTTCAACTGCAAAGTACGAACATGGGCCGGATCTTCCAGACCATTGGAGCCGATCCTAACAATTTAGGCTGGTTCTTTATCTTACCACCATTGGCTGGGATGATCGTTCAGCCATTAGTGGGTCACTTTTCTGACCGGACTTGGATCCCAAGACTTGGCCGTCGGATCCCTTATCTGCTGATTGGGGCCGTTATCGCCATGGTCGTTATGTTCCTCTTGCCAAATGCCGGTAGTTTTGGCTTTGGTTTTGGTTCACTGGCCGCCTTATGGTTCGGTGCAATTGCCTTACTGTTCATGGATGTTTCTTCTAACATTGCGATGCAGCCATTCAAGATGATGGTTGGTGACATGGTTAACGAGAAACAAAAGGGCTTTGCTTATTCGATCCAAAGTTTCAGTTCTAACGCCGGTGCCTTATTAGCCAGCATCTTCCCATTTGCTTTGACTGCATTGGGAATTGCCAACACCGCTAAAAAAGGGACTGTTCCAAATTCCGTTGTTTGGTCATTTTACGCTGGTGCGATTATCCTGTTACTTTGCTGCTTACTGACTGTTTTCCGCGTTAAGGAATACGATCCAGTGACTTACGCTAAGTATCATGGGATTGATAAAAACGAAAAACGTAAGGGTATGTTTGAAGCATTGAAGACAGCTCCTAAAGTCTTCTGGACAGTTTCCGTTGTGCAATTCTTCTGCTGGATGGGCTTCCAGTACCTCTGGACTTATTCTACTGGTGCCATTGCTTCTAACGTTTGGGGTGTCACTAACCCAACTAGTGCTGGCTATCAAGCAGCCGGTAACTGGTATGGTGTGATGTCTGCCGTACAATCAATCGCCGCTGTTATCTGGGCCTTAGTCTTATCACGGGTCGGTAACACACATCACAAGGCTTTCTACTCAGCAAGTTTGGTTATGGGTGCCATTGGGTTTGGTTCCATCTACTTTATTCACGATAAGTACACCTTACTGATTTCCTTTATTTTGATCGGTTGTGCTTGGGCTGCAATGAACGCTTTCCCATTCACTTTCTTGACCAATGCGATTACCGATTCTGCCAACATGGGGACTTACTTGGGCTTGTTCAACAGTTCAATTTGCTTACCACAAATCGTAGCTTCCCTGGCCAGCTTCGCCATCTTCCCACTGTTAGGTTCACACATGCCAACAATGCTGCTATTATCAGGTATCTTCTTGGCACTGGGTGCTTTATCAGTCGGTATTGTCAAAGAAGTTTGGGCACGAAAAGCTTAGTTAGACGACTTTGACCGCAATGAACAAACACTAAAAAGGAATGATGATCAATATGAAAAGAACGTTTGAAGTGACACCGTGGCACGTTATCACGCATGAATTAAAACCGGAGAACAAACGGCTTCAAGAATCCATGACCAGTCTCGGTAATGGCAATATGGGGATGCGCGGTTTCTTTGAAGAAGATTATTCGGGTGACACACTGCAAGGAATCTACCTTGGCGGTGTCTGGTTCCCAGATAAGACCCGGGTCGGCTGGTGGAAAAATGGTTATCCGAAATACTTTGGCAAGGTGATCAACGCAATCAACTTCATTAAGTTAAACGTGCTGATCAACGGCGAACCCATTGATCTGGCAACCGATACCTTCACTGACTTTGAGATGGATCTGGATATGAAGCAGTCACGCCTGACCCGTTCATTTACAGTGATCAAGGGTGCTCAAAAGGTTGGTTTCAAGTTTGAACGGTTCATTAGTGCCGCACAAAAAGAACTGTCAGCAATTCGCTTAACAGTGACTAACCAAGGCGACCTATCAGTCCACGTGACGTTTAAGTCAGCCTTAGACGCGGATGTGCAAAATGAAGATGCCAACTATGATGAACGCTTCTGGGATATCTTGAAAACTAACGCAACAGCTGATACTGGTTCAATCGTAGCCATTACGAAGGAAAATCCATTTGGCACGCCACGGTTCACAGTTGGCATGAAGATGACCAACGTAGCCGACTTCCCAGCTGATGCTGTTAAAAATAACAGTAAAGAAGAAGTTGTTAACCAATTCAGCGGTGATCTGGCTCCTAAAGCCAGCACGCAATTGGTTAAGCGAGTTGTTGTTTTGACTTCCCGTGATTATCAGACCCAAGCTGAACTGGAAAGCGCAATGGACAAGCTGAGTGCGCACGTAACTGCTATTTCTTACGATGATCTATTTGCTAAGCACGCTCAGATCTGGGCAGATCGTTGGGAAAAGTCCGATGTTGAAATTGAAGGCGATACCGGCGCACAGCAGGGGATTCGTTTCAATCTCTACCAGCTATTTTCAACCTACTACGGTGAAGATAGCCGTCTAAACATTGGTCCTAAAGGCTTTACCGGTGAAAAGTACGGTGGTGCGACTTACTGGGATACTGAAGCTTTCGCGGTTCCCGTTTATCTGGGAATCACTGATCCAAAGGTCACCCGTAACTTGCTGATGTATCGTTACCAGCAATTGGACGGTGCTTACCATAACGCCCGCGAACAAGGACTCAAAGGGGCCTTATTCCCAATGGTGACCTTCGATGGGATCGAATGTCATAACGAATGGGAAATTACGTTTGAAGAAATTCATCGGAATGGCGATATTGCCTTTGCTATCTTTAACTACACCCGTTATACCGGCGATAAGAGCTACGTGCTTAACGAAGGCAGCAAGGTTCTGACCGAGATTTCTCGCTTCTGGGCTGATCGAGTCCACTTTAGCGAACGTAACCAAAAGTACATGATCCATGGTGTTACTGGTCCTGACGAATACGAAAACAACGTTGATAATAACTGGTACACGAACTATTTGGCACAGTGGACACTGCGCTATACCCTGCAGATTTTGGGCGAAGTCTCCGATGAGGTTGCTCAAAAACTTAATGTCTCCGATGCTGAAAAGAAGCAGTGGCAAGATATCGTCGACCGGATGTATCTGCCAGCAGATAAGAAACTCGGTATCTTTGTACAGCATGATGGGTTCTTGGACAAGGATATCAAGCCGGTTTCATCGATTCCAGCCGACCAATTACCAATTAATCAACACTGGTCATGGGATCACATTTTGCGGTCACCTTACATTAAGCAAGGTGATGTCCTGCAAGGTATCTGGGACTTTATCGATGACTTTACGCCGGCACAAAAGAAGGCTAACTTTGACTTCTACGAACCATTGACGGTGCACGAATCAAGTCTGTCCGCTGCCATTCATTCAATCTTAGCCGCTGATCTGCATTATGAAGATAAGGCCGTTGAGATGTACGAACGGACGGCGCGTTTGGATCTAGACGACTACAACAACGATACCGACGATGGGCTGCACATTACTTCCATGACTGGTAGCTGGTTAGCTATCGTGCAAGGGTTCGCAGGGATGCGGGTTCACGATGACCAGTTGCACTTCAAGCCGTTCTTACCAAAGAAGTGGACAAGTTACCAGTTCCGGGTATTGTTCCGCGGCCGTTCAATTCAAGTTCACGTGGATGGTGATGGTGCCAAATTAACACTGTTGTCAGGTGATCCAATTGAAGTTGAATTAAATGGTGAAAAGAAACAGCTTTAACGTTAGAAATAGATTTGATCATGTTAGACCTAACTAATCTGGCAGATCAAATAGGATAGAATAAAGGGCTTCATTCCAGTGCTTAGCTGGAATGAAGCCCTTTTGACGTTAAAAATTTGTCGAATATTGAGTGTTAATTAATCAGTAATAAGTGCAGTGAACTATTCTTGAGATTTATCAAGTTGTTTTTGAACGACGTAGAGCAATTCGGTTAATTTGGTAGCGTCAGCGTCTGACAAAGGATCTTCTAGCGTTGCATTAATTTGCGTGAAGCTTGTTTGGATCTTTTTGACTAGGTCGTTGCCAGCTTGCGTTAGGGACAGTAACTTGGTTCGTTCGTTTTCAACTGGGATCGTGCGGACGACTAGGTTACGACGGACTAAACCTTTTAATAAGTTGGTGACGCTGGCCTCTTGTCGATGCAGATAGTGGGCAACATCGCGTTGCATGCTATCGGGGTGACTGGCGATAAAGTTGATGGTGCGTGCTTGATCGGTATTCAGATCCAATAAACGTAATTTTTGGTTCAAGTGCTGTGTCTCAAAACTCGCAATATAATGAATTAAGCTAGAAGTTGTTTTCGTGTACATAAGGTTCCCCTCCTCCAAATAAAAATCATCTGTAGAATAACAGTATATGCTTGCAAATACAACAGAAAAGACTTGATTTTGACAACTTTTTTTGAAAATGATGGCTTTTCTTTAAAGGCTTAGTGAATGCGTGATAGGGCGTAAACTGGCTTAGTAGTGGTTTAAAATCGCTTATTATCAGCTTAAAAAAAGTATTATCTGCTTTATTGATGAATCAAAATTTTATTTCTGTTTAATTCTATGATGTTGTGACAATTATGCAACTCATCAAGTATCAGAAGTCCCCAAGCCCGTTTTAGAATTTGGGGTTTTTGAAGTTTGACTAGCAATAATGGTCAAAGCACTTAAATTATCAAACAAAAACAGGTATCACTTTCCCGACTAAAGGGAGACGTGTTACCTGTTTTTGTTAGCAGCCTGTCTATCTCACTGGATGGGCATTGACTGCTTTTTTCATTTGTTTGGTGTAGTCCAATAATTTAGTGGGTGCCTGTTTGCCGTATTCGGCGACAATGTTGACGCAGGCACTACCAACGATGGCACCATCAGCGATTTGCGCCATTTCGGTGGCTTGCTCTGGGGTATGGATCCCAAAACCAATGGCAGTTGGGACGTCGGTCACTTTACGAATCCGCGTAACCAGTTCTGAAAGGTCGTTAGCGAATTCACTGCGTTCACCAGTGACGCCTAATGAAGAAACCACGTAGATGAAGCCGGTAGCTGCTTTAGCGATTTTTTCGATCCGGTCACCGGAAACTGGGGTGACTAATGGAATTAAGTCAACGTTGTGTTTTTTAGCAGCTGGTTCCAGTTCACCGCGTTCTTCCAATGGCATATCAGGAATGACTAAACCATAAATACCTAACTCCTCACAACGAGCAGTGAAGGCTTCGTAGCCGTATTGGAAGACGATGTTTAAGTAGGTTAAAAAGACTAGCGGGACATCGGTCTGCTGGCGAATGGCTTTGACGATGTCGAAGATCGTGTCCATTGGTAAATCCGGATCAGCTTTTAAGGCACGAATATCGGCAGCCTGAATGACGGGGCCATCAGCAATCGGGTCTGAAAATGGAATCCCGATTTCAACAATATCTGCACCGCCTTTAGCCAGTGCGACCACGTTGTTGACAGTACCTTCAAAGTCCGGATCATTAGCTGCAATGAACGGAATGAAAGCCTTCTTGTTTTTAAAAGCGTCTGTTAGTTTAGTCATCAATATCCACTCCTCTGTATTTAGCAATCGATGCTACATCTTTGTCGCCCCGACCTGAGAGGGTGCAGACAATAATTTGATCCTTGCGCATCTTTGGCGCAATCTTGCGAACGTAAGCCACCGCATGACAGCTTTCGATGGCGGCGACGATACCTTCCATTTTGGCAATGTATTCAAAAGCGTCAACGGCTTCATCATCGGTGATACCAACGTATTGCGCACGACCAGTTTTAGCCAAGTAAGCATGTTCTGGACCGACACCTGGATAATCCAGACCTGCTGAAATGGAATAGACTGGGTTGATCTGACCGGTCTTGTTCTGTAAGAACATCGACTTCATACCGTGGAAGATTCCGTTAGAACCCCGTTCAACAGTGGCGGCAGTCAGTTCGGTTTCAACCCCTTTACCAGCAGCTTCAGCGCCTACCAGCTGAACACTTGGGTCGTCGATGAAGTTGGCGAATGA
Organism: Secundilactobacillus hailunensis; assembly: GCF_005405185.1. Classification (GTDB taxonomy): domain Bacteria; phylum Bacillota; class Bacilli; order Lactobacillales; family Lactobacillaceae; genus Secundilactobacillus; species Secundilactobacillus hailunensis. Next base: position 3,369 of record NZ_BJDO01000015.1, on the reverse strand, counting down.
ACCAATGGCGTTTGAACCGCCACCCACACAAGCGACCACCATATCAGGTAATTTGCCGGTTTTTTCTTTGAGTTGAGTCTTAGCTTCTTGACTAATGACACTTTGGAAATCCCGGACCATTAATGGATATGGGTGAGGACCAGTAGCTGAACCCATCAAATAGTAGGTGTCGTCGATCCGTTTAGTCCAGTCTTGCAGCGCCGCGTTGATGGCATCCTTTAAGACCATTGAACCACTGGTAACGGGGTGCACCTTAGCACCTAACAATTCCATCCGGTAAACGTTCAGTTTTTGACGGTCAGTATCCTTTTTACCCATGAAGACTTCACATTCCATACCGAAGTAAGCAGCAATGGTGGCAGTAGCCACACCATGTTGGCCGGCACCGGTTTCAGCAATCAAACGGGTCTTGCCCATGTGCTTAGCCAGCAATGCTTGACCGATCACGTTATTGATCTTGTGGGCACCAGTATGGTTTAAATCTTCACGCTTTAAGTAAATCTGTGCACCGCCAAGATCTTTGGTCATCCGTTCAGCATAGTAGAGTAATGAAGGCCGGTTAGCGTAGTCCACTAACAGATCGTGCAGTTCGGTCTTGAATTCTGGATCGTTCTTGTAATGTTCATAAGCTTTGGTCATGCGATCCAGTTCGTTCATCAGAGTTTCTGGAATATATTGACCACCATAGTCGCCGTAACGGCCGGTAGTGTTTTTGTTAAGGTTTAAGTTCAGTTCAGTCATTTGATAAATTCCTTTCGTTAGTTAGCATGTGTAGTTGCAACAATGGCGCGAATCTTGTCGGCGTCTTTTTGACCGTTAGTTTCAACACCGCTGGAAACATCGATGACATCTGGATGAACAGCGGTAATCGCGACCGTGACGTTTTCGGGGGTGAGCCCGCCGGCAAGGATAAAGGGGTGCGGGGCTTGTGGCACCCGTGACCAGTCCAGGGTGATCCCTGAACCGTTCCCACTATCCAGCATCACGTAATCAGCTGCAGTTGGGGTAATTTTGGCATTGGGTTTGTAGACTTGAAAGACGGTTGCACCCGCCTGTTTCAACGCCTTAACCGTTTCTTCGGATTCATTGCCGTGAAGCTGAACGATTTGAATGGCACCGCTGTGGTAGATGTCTAACATATTTTGTAAGGGTTCGTTGACGAAGACCCCAGCAGTTGGAATATCATCATCAATCAGTTCACGAAATTTTAACGCAGTAGCAAGTGAAATCTGACGACGGCTTTTCGCAAACACAAAACCAGCGAAATCTGGGTGCACTTCATTAATCGCTTGCGTATCTTGTTCTCGCATTAACCCACAGATTTTGATTTGCGTCATGTCATCACACTCCTAATAATTGCGTAATTTTTTTAGCTTTATCCGGTGCAGTCATCAAGGCTTCACCGATCAAGATACCATTCATGTGGTTGGCTTCCATCACCTTAACGTCGTCTCTGGTATGAATGCCAGATTCAGCGACAAAGGCGATGTTATTTGGCACCAGTTTGCGTAACTTGATGCTGTTGTTGAGTGAAACATCGAAGGTTCTTAGATCACGATTGTTAACACCAATCAACTTTGCACCAACGTCTAATGCCCGCTGTAATTCTTGTTCATCGTGGGCCTCAACTAAGGCTGCCAGGCCAAGCTCGTGAGCCAGTTTGAAGTAATCCTCCAGCTGCTGATCACTGAGGATTGCTACTATTAATAAGACGATACTGGCACCGGCTGCTTTAGCCTGATACAGCATGTAAGGATCGACCACGAAGTCTTTGCGTAACACGGGGACACTCACCGCTGCTGCAATATCTTGTAGATAGTGAATGTCACCCTTGAAATAATCGGGTTCGGTGAGTACTGAAATGGCGCTGACACCGTGCTGATCATAATCCTTAGCAATCTCTAGATAGGGGAATTTTTCGGCAATCAGTCCCTTAGAAGGGGATGCTTTTTTGACTTCACCGATCAAATGAATGCCAGGCGCATTGAAACGGTCATAAACTAGTTGCGGATCTTTCGTCGGCGTTGCGGCCGCTTTCGCTTGCATTTCTGCTAGTGAGATCGTTGATTGTTCACGTTTCATGCGGCGCTTAGTTGCTGCCACAAGGTCGTCTAAGATCATGCTACTTGTGCTCCTTTCGTCAAATCGATGAGTTCGTCCAATTTAGCTTGTGCTGAACCGTTATCGATCACTTCAGCAGCCTTTTGAACGGCTTGCTCGATGGTCATCTCTGGATGAGCAGTGTAGAGCGCTAAGCCAGCGTTGAGAAGGACGATATCGCGTTTAGCACCTTTCTTACCGGCTAAGATATCACGGGTGATTTGCGCATTGTCTGCTGGTGTACCACCGACGATATCCTGTTTTTGAGCCCGCTTTAAACCGAATTGTTCTGGCGTGATGGTGTAAGCCTTGAAGTTATCGCCGCGAACTTCAACCACATGGGTTGGTGCTGAGATTGAAGCTTCATCGAGGCAATCGTCACCGTGAATGACTAATGCGTTATTAACGCCTAGTGCGTGGAGTACGTGTGCCATTGGTTCGAGTAAGGCTTCATCGTAAACGCCGAAGAGCTGCATCCCGGCATGAGCTGGGTTTGCCAGCGGTCCAAGGACGTTGAACAAGGTCCGAATCCCAAGGGCCTTACGAACTGGTGCAACGAAGCGCATTGCCTTGTGATATTCCTGAGCGAATAAGAAACAGATACCAATTTGATTTAAGATGTCTTCACTGGCTTCTGGTGTGACGTTGATGTTAACGCCTAAGGCTTCAAGGACATCAGCGGCACCGGATTTTGATGAAGCAGCTCGGTTACCGTGCTTGGCAACTGGGGTACCAGCCGCTGCGGCAACTAGTGAAGAAGTGGTTGAAATGTTGAATGAGTTGGCGTGGTCACCACCAGTACCAACGATTTCAAGCACCGGTTCGCCAGCCTTAAAGGTTAAAGCGTGATCTCTCATAGAATTAGCAGCACCGGCAATTTCTTGAACGGTTTCGTGCTTCACGGTTAAAGCAGTGAGTAAACTGGAAATTTGAATGTCGTTGGCTTTGCCATCCATGATTTCGTTCATCACGTCGTTCATTTCGTCAAAGGTTAAGTCGGTACGGTTTGCTACTTTTGTAATTGCATTTTCAATAGTCATTTGGGTCATAGTAATTCCTCCAATTAGGTTAGTTAGTGTCAGTCGATTGAGATGTTTCTGCTAACAGGCTTTGCCATCGCGTTTGATTGAAGTTTGTCATGATTAAGATCTCCTTTGCGGTTATATTGCTGAAATATACTAAGATAAGGGAGTCAAAATGCGACGGTATTTTGGCTCCTTTTTTGATACATTGAGGATGGGACAAAAGGTCGCGAACGCGTTGGGCAAA
>NZ_BJDO01000014.1 GCF_005405185.1 Secundilactobacillus hailunensis | reverse complement strand
CGTATTTTTTTGGAACGCGGCTGGTTCAAACCATTGTCCAAAAAACTGCCAACTAAAAAAGCACCTAGACCAATTGAGGTCTAAGTACTCCTATAAATCTAAATCAACTCTACTTGACGAAGTGCCAATTTAACTACGAGTGAAGGTGTTAAAGCGGTGGCTTTGGCACCTTCTTTTAAAACGTATGACTGAGTGACTTGTAGAAAAAATTCTTAGTCGATATAATTTAGGCAAGAAACAAGGTAAGTCACAGCGGAATTGAATCTGAACTAAAAGCAAACCATGTGATTGAAGATGAGCATCAGTCAGTCGTCTTTGGAAGTCGAGGTAACTATTTTGGCGATAAAAATTAAGGGAATTGCAGCTAGTGATGGTATTGGAATTGCGAAGGCCTATCTGTTAGTCACGCCTGATTTAAGCTTTAAAAAAGTGGCTATCAAAAATCCGGAGGCTGAAATCAAACGCCTGCAGCAGGCACTTGATGTCTCAGTTAAGGATCTAGAGGCAATCAAGGCACGGGCCAAGGGGCATTTGGATAACGAAGTATTAACGATCTTTGACGCGCACATCGCACTTTTAACTGACCCAGAAATGATCAAACAGATGGAACAGTTGATCACAGTGCAAAAGGTTAACGCAGAACAGGCCCTAAAAAAGGTCACGACTGATTTCATCAACACGCTTGAAGCGATGACTGCGAATCAGTATATGCAAGAGCGGGCCGCCGATGTCAGAGATGTGACTAAACGAGTCCTTAGCCATTTGCTGGGGAAAGACTTACCTGATCTGGCAGCCATTAATTGCCCCGTCATTCTTGTTGCTCATGAAGTGACGCCTTCAGATATCTCACAGATGGATACGCAGTATATCAAAGGTATCATTACTGATCTCGGTGGTCGGACCAGTCATTCAGCCATCATGTCACGGACGCTGGAAATTCCGGCCGTAGTGGGCGCTGGTGACGCGACTCAAAAAATTAAGAATGATGAATCAGTAATCTTGGATGGTCTGACTGGTAACGCCATCGCCAGCCCCGATGATACTGAAATTACAGCTTACCGGCAACAGGCTGAAGAATTTGAAAAACAGCGTGCTGAATGGGCAACGTTGGTGAACGCCCCGTCAGTTTCTGCAGATGGTAAGAAATTTGAGATTGCGGCTAACATTGGGACGCCGACTGATATGGCGGATGTTTTCAAAGCTGGTGCGGACGCTGTGGGCTTGTTTAGGTCTGAGTTTTTATACATGAACAGCAATAGTTTGCCTACTGAAGAAGACCAGTTTAAGGCGTACAAGCAGGTAACCGAAACGATGCACGGCAAACCGGTCGTCATTCGTACCATGGATATTGGCGGTGATAAGCAGCTGGATTACCTGTCGCTGCCAAAGGAAATGAATCCGTTTCTAGGTTATCGGGCGATTCGGATTTCCTTGAGTCGCCAAGCAATTTTTCGGACCCAGTTGCGGGCGCTGATTCGCGCTTCTAAATTCGGTCAACTACGGATCATGTTTCCCATGATCGCAACCTTGGAAGAATTTAGAAAAGCTAAAGCCATCTTTATGGAAGAAAAACAAAAGTTGCAGGTGAATGATCCGGGAATTGGCGATGACATTAAGCTGGGCATGATGATCGAAGTTCCAGCAGCTGCTATTTTTGCTGAAGCATTTGCTAAGGAAGTTGATTTCTTCAGTATTGGGACTAACGACCTGATCCAGTACCTGTTTGCGGCTGATAGGGGCAACGAGTGCGTTTCTTACCTGTACCAGCCTTATAACCCGGCACTATTAAAGCTGATCAAGCACGTGATCGACGCTGCTCATCAGGAAGGCAAGATTGCTGCTATGTGCGGTGAAATGGCCGGTGATGCGGTTGCGCTACCATTACTGATGGGGATGGGGCTTGATGAATACTCGATGAGTGCCAGTTCTATCTTACGGACCCGCAGTACCATGAAAAGACTTGATACGACGAAATGCGCGGCGCTAGTTGATCACGTTTTGAAACACGCGTTAACTAATGACGATACGGAAAAAATGGTGAAACAATTTCTCAAGTAATTAATATACACCACAAAAAGTGGGTTGATAAAATTATTATCGACCCACTTTTTATGATGTATTTTAAATTTAGCGTGTTTCGTTTTGCACCCGTTGGACTTCATCAAATTGACGCATCATCCAGGCCTTGTAGCTGGTGTGCGCTGGCTGTGATTCGGTTACCCGCACGATTGGTACACCGCTTTGCTTTGCCAGTGAGAGTAGATTGGTGGTCATTTTACTAATTTCTTGCGTGTTCACAACGAAGAAGGCAATCTTATGCTGGCGGATATCGGCCTGCATCTGTTTGATATCTGCAGGGGAGGGGTCGGTATCATTTTGGACGGCCTGCGCGTAATGGTTATTGTTTTGCCGATAGCCCATTTCAGCTAAGGAATAGTCGAAAACGGGTTCGGAAACGTTGACCCGCGCGTGGTGACTATGACGACTGAGCTGCGTTATTTTCTGGTCTAGGGGGGTTAGTGAGCGAATATATTTCTGGGCATTACGTTTAAAGTAAGCCTTGTTTTGCGGCTGACGTTTAGTAAATTGGCTAGCGAGTTCATTGGCTAATTTCGGCATCGTTTTCATGTCGTACCAGATATGTTCGTTATCACCATTGTGCCGGTTCATAATGCCTTGAGCAACGTTAACCTTAGTCGTGCCCGTATTATCAGCGGATAGGCGGTTCATCCAGGTATCATAGCCGAGGCCGTTATAAACGATCACGTCAGCATCACTGACCTGCTTGGCCGTCTTGGTCGTGGGTTCGTATTCATGGGGTTCCATACTGGGCTTATCAATGATCGAAGTGACCCTTCCCTTATCACCCAGAACGGCTTTGGCGGTCTCGCCGTAGAAGTCTAGCGAGGCCACCACGTTGATTTGATGCGAATGGTGGGTCGCGGTAGTTTTTGACGTGCAGCCTACGAGTAAAACTGCAACAAAAACGAGTGTGAGTAAAGTGCTAAGTGGACGAATATAACGCTTTAACATGTATCAGGCTTCCTCCTAAGTTAAATGATAATGATTACCATTATATACTTATTACCAGTTAATTCAAAGCTAAAAAAAGTTCAACAGGGCACTTATTCTACTAACCGATAAGTATCCCGTTGAACCACTGATAATATCAATAATTAACGCATTAAGTTTAAGCACCATTAACTCTCAAATTAGTTCAGAAGATTAGCAGTGTGATATCAATTGTTTATTCTTGCCAATAATTACCTTATTTTTAATTCATACTGTGTTGTTCATGACGCTGTTTAGCAGTCAGATTCTTGGCGTGAACTGATTCAATATTACTCTCTGACAGATTAGCCTGTTGAAAGGCGTCTTCCTGCTTTTTCTCAGCTGCGACAACTTTTTCATCCTTGGCTTTAAGGTTGAAGACGCGCCAAAAGATGAGGGCGGCAGACCAGGTAATAATGAAGAGAATCACTAAGCAGATTCCCAAAATATTAAAATTCAGAGCTTGCGCAAATTTGATCACTGGATTGTGCCACTTTAAAAAGCCGCCAATGGCTTGGAGAACGTCCACGATGCCCACAAAGAAAGCTGCGGTTACTGATAATCCAGTCAAAGCCAGATTATAGTAGACTTTTCGAAATGGTGATGAGAAGACCCAACTGTAGGCGGTACTCATGAACAGCCCGTCACAGGAATCCATAAAGCACATGCCAGAAGTAAATAAAATCGGGAATGAAAAGACCGCGAACCACGGAATTCCCTTACTAGTGGCAACGGCGGATGTGGCTAATACGGCAATTTGGGTGGCCGTATCAAACCCCAGTCCAAATAAGATACCGACGCAGACCACCTGCCAGTTATGGTTAATAACGTTGAGTGCCCGTTTAAAGATCCGGAATATCCGGGTATCAGTTGACGCCTTAGCGGATGAAAAATCACCCTTACTAATAGATTTAAAGGACTTCCAGATACCTGCCAGGATGACAAGATTAATCGTACCTAGTAACAATAGCATGAATCCGGCGAACAGGGTACCCAGCACACCGCCAACGTCCTGAATCTTTGGCAACTGATTTTTGGACCATTCAACGAAAAAAATGGTCAGTAGCGCCATGACAATGACCACTAAGGAGTGGCCAAGCGAGAAGAAGAAACCGACGCCATGCGTGTTTTTTCCATCGTTGACTAACTTTCGGGTCATGTTATCGATAGCCGTAATATGATCCACGTCAAAGGCGTGCTGCAGCCCAAATGTAAATGATAAAAAGGCCATTGCTAACAATGATGGGTAGCGGTTAAGGTAAGCAAATACCAGTCCCCAACCGACGACGAATAGAAACAAGACGTAACTGCCGAATTTGAACAGATCCGGTTTTAATGGATAATGTTGAACTTTAGACTCCAAAGGAATGCCTCCATGCTTATCAGCTCGTGCCATACTGGTTAGTGATACCAGAAAAATGGTGCACAGCATAAGTTAACGTTTATTTATAGCTCTCAGGACTTAACTGGACCAACCCGTTTTGATCATACTTAAAAACGCCAATGATAATGACGGTTTTACCCGTTTTGTCCGCAGACTAATTTAAGCGGTTTCACTTACTGGCAAACGGTTCGCTTTAACTAGCTAGATAGCAGATTATTATTTTGGATTTTTGATTAGGTTTGAATTAGGTGTAGCCGGTTAAAGTCACTTTAAGTAAAGTATGCTCATCTCTTATCAAAAGACTACTAATATAGAGTACCACAATGTGACAGCAGGAAACCACTAGTTTAAAATAATTACTAGGTAGAAAAGAAAACTCTTATCATCAGGTAAATAAAGCTATTGATTGATAATACTGCTGATCAGCCGGCCGACATTTTCTGCCAGTTGAGATAAATTCTTAGGTCCCTCAGCAAGAGCTTTTTTTAGTGTTGTCACACCAGGAACGATTGGGAAGATAGCGTCAATCGCTGTTTTATCGTACAAACTATCGATACCATCGCCGACGTTACCGGCTAAAACGATGACTGGCGCGTTGGGTGCAACAGACTTGGTTGCTTGAGCGACACCATAAGGGGTTTTCCCGAATTTAGTTTGAAAATCAATGCCGCCTTCACCCGTAAACACAAAGTCGGCTCCTAAAGCGCGTTGCTTTAAGTGTGCATATTTGATTACGATAGCGATGCCTTTTTGCATATCAGCGTTCGTAAACGCTAGCAAGCCGGCACCCAGTCCGCCAGCGGCACCAGCACCCGGTCGATTAGCTAAGTCGATATGTAGGTCACGTTTAATAATCGCAGCGTAGTGCTGCAGGTTAGCATCTAATTTTGCGACCATGTCAGGCGTAGCACCCTTTTGGGGACCGAAAACGGCGGATGCGCCATTTGGTCCCACCAGTGGATTAGTGACGTCTGAAGCAATTATAATTTTAGTTTGAGCGACTAACGGATTCAGGTGGGCGGTTTCAATTCGGGCTAAGCGGCCAAGTCGGCCACCGCCAAAGCTTAATTCATGCTGATTTTGATCTAATAATTGGACCCCTAAGGCCTGAGCCATGCCAGCACCGCCATCGTTAGTGGCACTGCCACCAATCCCGAGAATAATTTGGTGGACGCCCTGCGACATTGCATCCAGCATCAACTCACCAGTCCCGTAAGTGGTGGTTATCAACGGATTATGTGTCTGGTCAGTCACAAACTGAATACCGCTCGCCGAAGCCATTTCAATGACGGCGGTTTCTTGGTCACCTAGGATACCATACTCAGCTTGAACTGGTGTGCTAAGGGGGCCGGTGACTTGTTTTTGAATGAAATGCCCATCAGTTGCGTCAACCAGCGATTGAACGGTACCTTCGCCGCCATCTGCCATGGGAATCTTTTCAAATTCAGCTGCTGGGAAGATCTTCTTTAAGCCATGTTGAATGGCATCAGCCGCTTCTTTGGCGGTCATGCCGCCCTTAAAAGAATCCGGGGCAATTACGAATTTCATTTTTCCTCCTGTGAGTGCCTGTAATCGGATGTAGGGTAATTAAAGCTACCTTCAATTTAACAGCGTAATGCCAGGACTTTCAAGTTAAAAAAAGCAGCTCGCTGATCAGTCAGTATTTGACCAATCGGTGAACTGCTTATTTTTAATGGTTAATCATAACTAGTCTAAGATCTTTAAACCAGTTGCTTTAATATCAGCTTCAAAACCCTTGACGGTGTTCATGGTAACTTCATCACCAGTTTGACCATACTTGGCAACTAGCTTGTCTAAAATGGTCGGTGGCACGGTCACGATATCAACGCCCAGTGCTTCAGCCTGAGTAATATTGTAAATTTCCCGGGTGCTGGCCCAGAGTAATTCAACATCATCACGCTCAGCAGTTAGTTCAACGCTTTTCTTAACGAACGGCATTGGATCAACGCCAGTATCGGCAACTCGGCCAACGAAGATCGAAACGATACTTGGTGTGCCAGGAACGATGGCAGCCACACTTTCTTTGACCTGTTCGGCAGTGGCAATTGCCGTGATATTGACCTGAACGCCGGCAGCTGTCAGATCATGAATCAGATCAGTGGTCGGTTCGCCAGCAGTGGTTCGAATGGGCACCTTCACGTAAACGTGCGGGCCAAGTTCATGCAGCAACTTGGCTTCTTTTAACATGGTGTCGTAATCGTTACTGAAGACTTCAAACGAAATTGATTCGTCGGGGAAAGTCGCAACGGCTTTTTTAGCAAATGCTAAATAGTCGGTGACGCCAGCCTTCTTTAACAGGCTAGGATTAGTTGTAAACCCAGTGACAAAAGCATTTTGATTGATGGCCTTCATATCTTCCAAATCGGCGCCATCTGAATAAATTTTAGTTTTAAACGTTGGTGTAGACAAATGATTTCACCTCTATATGAATTTATGCGTTAACTGATGTATCAGCGAAGGCATCTAAATAAGTGGCAGTGACGTTTTCAGCAGTGATGCCGAATAATTTAATGATCTCATCTGGATTACCCGATTCGCCAAAGCGGTTGGTGATTCCGATCTTCTTACCCTTCAGGCCGACATAACGCTCCCAGCCAAAAGTGGCACCCATTTCAATGGAAACCCGGTTAGTGACGTGACTTGGTAAGACCTGTTCGCGGTAATCGTCTGATTGGGCATCAAAGAGCTCAAATGAAGGCATGGAGACCACCGAAACATCATGGCCGGTTTTTAGTAACTGTGCTTGAGCGGCCATGGCGACTTGAACCTCGGAACCAGTGGCGATCAGGATACCCTCTGGTGAGTCACCTTGAGCGGGTGATAAGACGTAACCGCCACGCTGGACACCTTCATCAGCTAAATTTTCGGTCTCTGGTAAGGTGGGCAGATTTTGACGTGTCAGCACTAATAAAGTTGGGGTGTGAGCAGAAGCTAAGGCAGCTTTCCAGGCAGCTGTGGTTTCGTTAATGTCGGCAGGACGAATGACGTTCACGTTGGGCATTGCTCGGAAGCTCATTAAGTGTTCAACGGGTTCGTGGGTCGGGCCATCTTCACCAACGGCAACTGAGTCGTGGGTGAAGATGTAGGTAGCTGGGATCTTTTGAATCGCAGCCAGCCGGATTGCGGCCCGCATGTAATCAGAGAACACGAAGAAGGTACTGCCAAAGGCGTGGACACCGCCGTGAAGGATCATACCATTAACGGCAGCGGCTTCGGCGAATTCACGGACCCCAAACCAGATGTTCTTACCCATTGGATCATTGGATTCGTAAGCATCAGCGGTTTTCACGTTAGTCTTATTAGAGGCAAACAAGTCGGCACTGCCACCCCAAAAACTTGGTAATTGTTCAGAGAGGGCAGCAATCACGCGTTGACTGGTATTACGGCCAGATTCGGATTCACCAACGTGGCTGACCGGCAGATCAAGTTCAGCATGGACCGGTTTGAAGCCCATTAAGAATTTATCGGCTAAATCAGGAAACTGGACGGTATAAGCAGCAAATAACGCGTTCCAGCGGTCTTCGCTGGCGATACCGCGCTGCTTAACGTTAATGTCAAAGCCTTCGCGAACGTCTGATGGAATTTCAAATGGCTGGTAATCCCAGCCTAATTTTTCACGAGCGTAAGCCATGTGAGCTTCGCCAAGCGGCTTACCGTGAACGGCATTAGTTCCGGCATCGGGTGCCCCAAAACCAATGATTGTTTTGATATCAATTAAAGTTGGCTGATCAGTATGTTGTTTGGCGTATTCGATGGCTGCGCTGATCTCGGCAGTATCGTTACCGTCAGCAACGTGTAAGACTTGCCAATGGTAGGCTTCAAACCGCTTAGTCGTATCATCGGTGAAAGCCATGTTGGTAGGACCATCAAGCGACACGCCGTTGTCATCGTATAAGACGATCAGCTTACCTAGCTTCAGATGACCAGCTAGACTGGCAGCTTCGTGCGAAATACCTTCCATGAGGTCACCATCACCGGCTAAAGCGTAGGTGTAGTGGTCCATAATATCAAAGCCTGGGCGGTTATATTGAGCAGCTAAGTGCGTTTCCGCCATTGCCATACCCACGGCCATGCCTAAGCCTTGGCCTAATGGTCCGGTAGTTGCTTCTACACCATCGACGACACCGTATTCAGGGTGGCCTGGGGTTTTACTGCCAAGCTGACGGAAGTGTTTGAGATCATCCATAGTCAGCTTGAAGCCCGACAGGTGTAATAAACTGTAAAGCAGTGCGGAACCGTGTCCGGCTGACAGAATAAAGCGGTCACGGTTGACCCATTGCTGATCAGTAGGGTTAATGTTTAAATGTTTAGTCCACAAGGTGTAAGCCATTGGTGCGGCACCAAGTGGCAGGCCGGGATGGCCCGAATTGGCTTTTTCAATCATATCAACACTCAAAAATCTCAAGGCGTTGATTGATCTTTGGTCTAGGTTACTATTTTGCAAGTTAATCACGCTCCTATGCCTAAGAAATATAAGGTAACTGGCGAGATATGTCAACTCGTTAACCATAAATGGTATAGTTGGCATATCCAGCTGTTTCATTAAACTTTCATAGCATTTTGATTAATAGAAAGCACGCTAATTTAGGACTTTCCAATTCATCGAATTAAAAATTCTAACGACTATGAAAGTTTCAGGGCATGAAGCGAAAATCTGAAATAGTTTTCAATTCAAAATAAATTCAGCGAAAAGATCTGAACTTATTTCTGGGAAGGACTGATTAGCTGAGTATTTTATGAAAACAAGTTACATTTAGGAAGTCAGACTAAATTTTGGGAAGGTAGCCTGTCTGTTTTCATGAAAAAATCAGCACTTCAGTAATTATTAAAGGAATATTAAGAAAAATATTTGAAAAGTTTAATTAATAGTACCACGAGTTCCGACATTAAAAAAGGCATTTTAAGCTTTTTGTAGCATTAAAGCATGCTATACTCAAGGTATATTAACTAGGGGCGCAAATTGCTGAGACGGTCATGGACCGAACCCTTTGAACCTGTGAGCTAACCCTCGCGAAGGAAAGTTAACGTGTATTTTGCGATAAAACTGCCGACTAGGGTTTTCTCTGGCCGGCTTTTCTGTACAGCAGTTTGCGCGCCTTGAGGAGGAACTATTTTGGCAAAATTTACGGATCAGATCCAGCAGGCAGCTGCGCCGTACTGGCAGAAGAGCTTTGAACATCCCTTTATTCACGAACTGCAGTCAGGAACGTTGCCCCAAGACGTTTTTCGCTACTATTTAATTCAGGACCGTTACTACCTGAGTGAATTCGGTAAGTTACATGAATTAGTGGCCGACCAAGTCGATGACGCCCACGGCAAACAGTTCTTATTGGCTGGCGCTCAAGGCTTAAAGGACGATGAAATGGCCGTTCGTGAAGGCTTTTTTGAGGAGTTAAAGATTACACCCGATGAAATCAAGCGGACGCCGGTTGCCCCTACCGCTTATAACTACGTGAACCATATGTATGCGGAACTGTATCGGGGAACACCCCAGCAGGCCATTGCTGGGCTGCTGCCATGTTACTGGCTCTACAATCAAATTGGCCAGCAACTGGTTGCTCAAGGGTCGCCAGTACCGCTATATCAACGCTGGATTGAAACTTATGACAGTGATGACTACACTGACAGCGTGACGCAAATGATTGCCTTGACTAACCAAACGGCCAACCAATCGGATGCGGCTATTCAAGCTAAGATGAAGACGTCTTTTGTTCGCAGCAGCGCTTACGAATTGGCCTTCTGGCAAATGGCATTGGATAAGCAAAACTGGCATATTTCGGCCTAGGCTTTTCACATCTTCCTTTAGTTTGATATAATGCTCGTTAAACATATAAGGAAGATGACCTACATATGAAAATTAGAGAAATTAAGCCGGCAGATGACGCTCAGATGGCGAAAATCCTGCGAACGTCTTTAGAGCAACTTCAGCTGAATCTACCGGGAACCGCTTATTTTGATCCTTTCGTGGACCATTTAAGCGAGTGGTACCAGCAGACTGCCAACGCGAAATACTTCGTAGCAGTTACGGCTGCGAATCGCGTAGTTGGCGGCTGTGGTGTGGGGCCGATTGCACCCAAGCAGGGGATTGCTGAGCTGCAAAAATTATACGTGGACCCAGCTTATCGAAAGCAGGGTGCCGCCACGCAATTGCTGCCAGTTTGTTTTACCTACGCTAAGGCACATTATCGCTCACTTTACTTAGAGACTTTTGCGTCAATGAAAGCTGCTAATCAGCTCTACAGTAAGGTGGGATTTAAACCCTTAGCTCAGCCTCTATCGCAATCGGAACATGGCGCCTGTGATACGTGGTATTTGAAGTCGCTAGCAGACTGAGAATTAAAAATTTGCAAACAGGACTTATTTTCCGTTATCATGAACGGTATGAAAAATATCAGAAGCGGGGTAATTTAAATGATTAAGATGGTAGCAGTCGATATGGATGGCACTTTTTTAGATGACAAACGTCAGTACGATAAGGCCACGTTTTTATCGCTTTTTAAGCGGATGAAAGCGCGCCACATTCATTTCGTTGCTGCTAGTGGTTCTCAGTACCAGCGTTTACGTCACGAATTTGCTGAGGTCGCAGATCAGATGGATTACATTTCACAAAATGGTGCGATCGTTCATAGCGGTGGCAAGCTTCAGCACATTGAAGCTATCAGTGATCAACAGGTTCACGATGTGATTCAGCTATTACGTAAAAGCTTTAAACCTGGACTGATCAGTCAAGAAGTGGTGGCTGGGTTAAATGGGACTTACGTTAATCGGGATATGGATCCTAAAATTTTAAAAATTGTGAAGTACTATTATCGACCAGTGATCGGCGTTGATAATTTAGCCACGATTGCGAGCACGGCGGTGAAGGATCAATTTACTAAACTGGCTGTTAGTTTCGCACCCGGCATCAACTTTGATTCGGCTTCAGCAAAATTAGCGCAAGTACTGCCGGCAAAATTAACCAACGAAACGTCGGGCTTTAACACCGATCTGGTGGGGTCGGCTAACGCTACGAAACGTTCCGGCCTTCAGATACTGCAGGATCACTATCAAATCGCCGATGACGAGTTAATGACGTTTGGCGATAACGAAAATGATTTGAGTATGCTGACCATAACGCCGCACAGTTTTGCAATGAAAAATGCCGCTGACAAGATTCGCCAGTCAGCAGCCCACGTCACGCAGTTTGATAATAATCACAATGGTGTCTTGGAGACACTTAAGATGGCACTGTAGAAGTTGAGATAAACGAAAGCAGCTTGATTACTTAGTCAGTAATCAGGCTGCTTTTTAAGGTCCTATTGAAAAATGATATCCATTGGAATGGCACCCTTTAAGGATTCATGGACGGTGCATTGCCGCACCACTTCATTTAAGAAGGATTTATGATCTGAAGGTGACAGGTTAGTTTCGGCTGTGATCTTGATCGTCATGTGAGTCACCTTAGAGCTTTCATCACTGTACGTCGTGGTTTCGCCAGTAACGGCGACCTTGAACGTCTTGATGGTCAAATTTTTGTCGGCGTTTTCGAGTTCTCGGGCTGTGATGCTCATACAGCTGCCTACAGCGCCTAACAGGTACTGAACCGGATTCGGCCCGGCATCGGTCCCCTTAGCGACTAGGGGCTCGTCAGCTAGGTAAGAATGGCCGCCTGTTTGATTCATTACTTGAGTACCCGCTGGTCTTAAGGTTGAATGGACAATATATTTTCCCATTAAAATCCCTCCAAATATAAATTAACATTATTGTAGCACAGGGATTGTAAAAGAAATTGGTCAAGCTTTTAGCAGCAGCATAAAAACCGGTCACCTTTAAATGCTAGGTGACCGGTTAATGTTGTATTCAAATTTTACTAGCCAATGACCCGAACTTGGATCGATTGACGACCAAATTGCATGGCTTGTGAATTGGTCATGGAAATATCTAACTGGTTAGGGTTGCTGTAAGTAAAAGTACCCGTATCGTTAACGACCCGGTTTTCGGTATGACCATCTTGGAACTTGATTTCCAGCTGAGTGCCCTTAGGATAACGGTCTAACGCAGCGGCCACACCAGTACCAGTAGGGATTGAAGTTCCTTGACCACCGGCAGCAACTTGTGGATCATAAGCTGTGGCAACCATGGTCGTCCAGCCGCTAGTCGCATTTTTGGTGTCGGCTTGCTTGGCCTTACTGTCGTTTGAAGCAGTAGAAGTGTTTGAAGCCTTTGCTGAGCTTTTAGTCAGCGGCGTAATTCTAGAGCTCTTATCAGCTTTTGCACCAGTGGGGATATTTAACTTTTGATTGGGTAAAATAACGGCGCTGGCTGAACTGAGAGAGTTAGCATCAACAATTGCTTTAGTTGATGTGTGATTACCTTTTGCGATATCCCAAAGGCTATCGCCTGATTTAACAGTATATTCTTTAGCGGAAGCAGAGATAGTAGTAAAACCGAGACCGATTAACGTACCGAACATGAGTAAACTACGTGAAAAAATTGATTTTGGTAACATAGAATGTTGGACCAACCTTTCGATATTATGCTTAAAAGCATAGGAATTGAATTAATTAAACTATAAGATAAGTATTATTTATCTTTGCCACGAGTAATACTATAACATGCTAAATCTGGTTTTCAGTAACAGAATCACTACATTAAATTCAAAACACGTCATATATTTGAAACATTGTCATAATCATGACATAAGCGGAAATATGAAAGCGTAATGTAACAAATGCGTTACACTAAAATAAGATAACAATTAAAAAATAAGAATTTAGAGTGCTCAATTTTCAGCTATAATTGCCGCGAGTTGTTAAAAAGTAATAAAAAACACCGAATTATCAGTATTTCGAAAATTCGGTGTTTTGATTTATATTTTGTATGAAATGTTAACGGAATGTTACAAAAGGGCTTTAGCGGCTATTTCATCAATTGATAAACCGTTATACAGAAAGGGGTTTCGTGTGAAAAGCGCGTACTCTGGTGCCTGAGCTTTTTCCCAGACGCGGAGCTGTTCAACCGAAATGGGTAACGGAATAGTTGAATGATCGTGATTTAAATTAAGCACAAAAATCAGCTGATGTGAGGCGTAAGTGAGGTTGGCACTCACTAAATCCAAATAGGCCTGACCAAGTTTTTGGGCCAAGCCATTTAAGCTTACTAGGTTGAGAGCAGTAAGCTGAGTTTTAAAAGTGGTTAATTGCGTAGCTGTTAGTGGTGCCATTAAGATGGCATCCCGGGTTGCTATGTATAACTGACGGTATTTGGTAACCTTTTCTTCCATATATACCTCCGATTATGTGATTGCACACAAAAAAACTGTAAAAATATTTTACTTTTGAGTAAAGAGAGTTTAGAATGGTTGTTGTAGATAAGAAAAATTCTAAAGTAAGAAAGAAGGTTGATACTCATGAAGAAGAAGCAAACTTTGGCACAGCGAATTAACATTATGCGAGCATCTGTCATGGGAGCTAACGATGGTATCTTATCAGTTGCAGGTATCGTTATCGGTGTTGCGGGTGCTACGACCAACAACTTTGCTATCTTTATTTCTGGTATTTCAGGAATGCTGGCCGGTACGGTATCCATGGCAATGGGGGAGTATGTTTCAGTCAACACGCAAAAAGATGCGCAGCGGCGAGCAATCATGAACCAGAAAGATGCACTTGCTAAAAATTACGATGATGAGTTCAACTTCGTCAAGCAAAAGTATGTTGATGACGGCATTGATTCGCAGCTAGCTGAACAGGCGACTAGTGAAATGATGGATCAGGATTCATTAGTTACCACGGTTCGAGAACGCTATGGTTTCGATGTTGGCGAATATACGAGTCCTTACGCGGCAGCGATTTCCTCGATGATTTCATTTCCAATCGGTTCCATTCTACCACTATTAGCAATCACCATGTTACCTGCCTCAATCAGAATTATAGGAACTTTTGTGGCTGTCGTGATTGCTTTAGCGATAACTGGTTTTAGTGCGGCAACTTTGGGGAATGCGAAACGTGGCAACGCGGTCGTTAGAAACATTGTGTCCGGTATGCTGACAATGATCGTCACTTATGTCATTGGGACGTTGATCGGTCATCTATAGGGGGGACTTTAAATGAGTGAAGTAGTAATTAAGCAAAAGAAGAAAAAGTCCACCCAAACGATGGAAGAAAAACTAAACACGTTACGTGCGGGTGTGCTGGGTTCTAATGATGGTATTTTAACCGTTGTTGGTGTGCTGTTTAGTGTTGCGGTAGCGACACCGAATCAGTTTACGATTTTTATTGCGGGCCTGTCAGATTTACTGGCCTGTGCTTTTTCCATGGCATCTGGTGAATACGCGTCAGTCAGTACCCAAAAGGATACTGAAGAGTCGGTCGTTCGAACTGAAAAACGGTTGCTGAAGACGGAATATCAGGGTGAGCTGCAGGCGGTGATCAACCACTATACTGATCGTGGTGTTACAGAAGTAACCGCTACTAAGATCGCCAATGAATTAATGTCACAAAAGCCGTTGGAGACCGTGGTGAATGTTAAATATGATTTGAAGTTAAATCACTACATGAACCCGTGGTACGCGGCCCTCTCATCGCTGTTTTCAGCGTCGTTAGGTGGTGTTTTCCCACTGGCAGCAATGACGCTTTCGCCAGTTGCATTTCAATGGCCAGCAACGATTTTAGCCGTCTGTGTTTCCGTTGGGATTACGGGTTTTCTGGCTGCTAAGTTAGGGAATGGTTTAGTTAAAACCGCCGTTATTCGGAATGTCATTGTGGGGATCATTACCATGATCATTCACTATAGCCTTGGGTTGCTTTTGAAATAATAAATGAATGCATAACTAGGATTGTTACAATTCTCCCCGAACGGAAAATGCAACAGTCTTTTTTTGTGGCCCGATTTCAGCGGAAATTTCTGACAGTTTTTGATTTATGATTGAGCAAATGATGCTCGTAATCGCGTCATAGCGGTCATTGGCTAATCTTTGTTCTGTTTTCATAAATGAGACACTTTTTCACCTGATAATATTAGTGATTTTTTATTGTACGCGAACACCGCTTCGGTTACTATAAAATGGTCTATACTACTCAGGCGATTAAACGAAAGGGACTGAGATTGAAAAAAATAGTTGAAACGGTCAAAATCAGTCCCGCAACACTGGCAGTAATCTGCTGTGCACTGATTGCGGGGTGGCTGATCTTTTTGACACCGATTCATGGTTACTCGGATAACGGCGATTTTCAACGCTTCATGGCGACTAATGATCTCTATAGTCTGCACCAAGTTCAAGCCGGCTATGTGGTGCAGCAGTACGGCTTGATGAGGTACTATAATCCGCTCCATTTAGAGCATTTAACGGTTCAGTCAGTGGCGATTCAGCTGGCAGTGAGCCTGAACCGATTATTTTATAGTCATGACCGGTTTGATATTCGTTTCTTAGGCACAGTCCATTACATTCTCTATTTGGGTGGCGTAGCCGTTTTAGTAAAGGGCCTAGTGGGGGAAAAAAGGCGGTTACGGAATTATTTAATTGCGGCGAGCGCAACGTTATTTATTGCTGATTCGTCTTTTACGCTGTACTTTAATTCGTTTTATCCACAGGCAATGACGTTCATTTTACTGCTTTACCTAGTTGGTTTTGGGCTATTGATTAGCCGTTACAAAGCTGTAAACAAATGGTTAACGGTTGGATTTTATCTAAGTGCCGCTGCGTTATTACTGGTACATGAGTCAACGAGCTTACTGATTATTGGTATTTTGCTCATGTCAGTTGGTATTTTAAGATTTCCGAATCGGCAGTGGATTCACGGAACAGCCGCGGTTGTCACTAGTGTGCTGCTGTTTACCTGCTGGCTTTCAGCTAATAATATAACACCGGAAGTGCAGGCAATGAATAAGTATCAAGCATTGACGCAGGGGCGGTTGTTCGCAACTGATCAGCCGGAACAGATTGCCAAAACCAACGATATCGATGAACAATTTTCGCTAATGAAGGGGCAAAGCTATTACCCAACGGCATATACGGCATTAGCGCCACAGGCTGATTACACCAAGCAAAATCTCAGCCAGCACTACAATCTGCCATGGTTGATACGTGAATATACTGAACACCCGCGCCAATTTAATCTATTACTGAACAGAGCGGCTAAAAATATGCTGATTTTAAGGCCTAAGTTAACTGGAACTCAAGAAAAACAAGGTGATAATAAACCGTTTCAAAAAACAACGTATTTTTCGCTATTTAGTTATGTAGCCGGAGCGTATTATCCCAAAACTTATGGGTTCAACTGCTTGTTAGCAGTTGCCATCATGATTATCTACGCCAGTGGAGTGCTGCGAGGTTTAAGAAAGGCTAATCAGCAGCTTAGAAGTCATTTTTGGCTGGTATTGGGACTATTATCCGTTGTTGTCCTAGTACCGCCAGTGACCATTGTGCTGTATGGCATGGCTAATTTGGTTACTCATCTGCTACCGGTAGCCATTTGTTTAACGTTAACTGGGTTGATCTTACTTAGCGACGTTTTGCAGCACCGTCTATGGAGGCACAGTGATGAAGCGTAAAAGTTATTTTGGCTGGTTATTACTCGCGGTGCTGTTGGTTATTGGTGTTGAACGCACCGCCATCCAAGCCGAGGCTACTGATGATCAGCCAGTGCTGCTAGTCTACGATTCAAAGAACGTGGCTGAACATGGTGATCTGAACTTAGATCGCTGTCAGAGACTACTGACCAGTTTAGGTTTACGCGTCCGAACTGTTCAGTTGAGTCAGTACCACCAGCAAATACTCAAAAACAGTCAGTATCAGGGAATTATTACAATGGTGAACTGGGCACAGTCGCGGAGTAAGAACCCGATCTTTAAACGGGACCGAGCTAGGTTTAACGGGATCAAGTTGCATATTGGTCCCAACTTGCAGGCGGAGGAACGTCAAGCATTAGGCGGGACGTTCAAAACGTTAACTCATCAGCAGTTAAATCTCCATCAGGGTCGAGCACGACAGCCGCTTTCGGAAAATAAAACGCTCTTGGTGAATAACCAACTGGCAGATAACGCGCTGTCGATTGGGCAGTTAACGAGCCAGACACAGCCTTCAACCGTTTATTCGTACGGTGTAGTCAGGAAGCAGATGGGTTTTTTACCTGAACTAGGAAAAGACGGTTTATCAATGGCCTTAGCGGGGCAGTTACTGACCCGGCTTTTCCGGCTACCGTCTCGAACACATCGGCCAATACTGACGATTACTGGGATTACGCCCTATACACGGCTTGACCATCTGCAACGGCTGATCGATCAGTTAGCGTCACGGGGGTTCCCGTTTGCGCTCAGTATTGTTAGCGTGGCACAAAATACTGATCTTAAGGCTTTTCACCGGTATACCGCAGTACTGAGGTCAGCTGAGAATGCCGGCGGACTCATCTTTTGGAGTCCAGCTACTGAAACCGGGACCCAGCGGTTGAACGAACCAGATTTAAGGTCAGTCTTCCAAATTGAATTAGCTAGTCTAGGCGCAGATCGGGTAATTCCAGTTGGTGTCAGTGCTGCTGGCTATTGGAACCGTTCAGTGCAGAGACAACGGGCAGTGTTAAGTCAGGCGACCCACGTCTTGATGTTGCCTGATCAGCCGCAAAAACTCGAACAGCCACCCGCTGAGCCTGAATCAGCAGTGACCAATAGTCAACGATTTGATACGGGTATCGTGGGCATCCCGTTTAAGGCATTTGAAACGGCAGCGTTCCCGGAAAAAATTAAATTTGCCCAGCCGACTGCACTGCTGGTAGCTATGCCTGCTAGACAAAGCGAAATTGATGACTTGATGCAACAACTGCAGAGTAGCAGCTTCCAGTGGTTTGATCCCGTTCAAAGCCACCTGAAGACAACGTTAAAAGCGGCTGCCACTTCATACGGTTATCGTTCGGGACAATATCTGGTTAATGATGAGCCGATAACTGACTTGGATGGCGATGTGGCGAATTTTTCAGACCCCCATCAGCGAGTTGCTGAACCATCGTGGATGAATCAGATCATTCAGTGGCAATCCCAAGCGCTGCTATGGTTATTTACGGGTATTGGGCTGCTACTAGCAGGATTATTGATCGTTGGCTGGCGTATTTACCGTGGTAAATTCATTCACTCGCGTTTGAATAAGGATAGGTGATTTCAATTTTAAGCAGTCTGTTATTTATTGCGATAATCGCGATCTGGGGGATTCTGGTCGTTAATTTAATATTGA
This sequence comes from Secundilactobacillus hailunensis, assembly GCF_005405185.1. Taxonomy (GTDB): domain Bacteria; phylum Bacillota; class Bacilli; order Lactobacillales; family Lactobacillaceae; genus Secundilactobacillus; species Secundilactobacillus hailunensis. Next base: position 34,701 of record NZ_BJDO01000014.1, on the reverse strand, counting down.
CCATTGCTGGGTATTACTACTATTTAAGATGGTGTCGAACAGTTCCCCCAGCTTTACCAGCAAAGGCGCCGTTCGTGTCGATCCTCGTGCCGGCACATAACGAAGGTAAGGTACTGCTGAAAACGGTCCAAGCGCTATTGAAGTTTGATTACCCGCAGAAACGGTATGAATTGATCGTGATTAATGATAACTCTAGCGATGATTCGGCGACTTTACTGACCAGAATGCAGTCGGTGTATCAGGACCGCAATTTTCAGGTCATCAACACCAACGCGCAAACTGGCGGTAAGGGGAAATCCAATGCCTTAAACATTGGACTGCAACAGGCAAAAGGTGACGTGATTGCTGTTTATGATGCCGATAATACACCGGAAGCCAGTGCACTGCGTTATCTGGTAGCAACCCTTATGCAAGATGCGAAACTAGGTGCCGTGATCGGAAAGTTTCGGACGCGGAACCGAAACGTCACGATGCTGACACGCTTTATTAACATTGAAACGTTAACTTTTCAATGGATGGCACAGGCTGGTCGCCGTCAGTTATTTAAGCTCTGTACGATTCCTGGAACGAACTACGTGATTCATCGCCATGTTTTGGAAGCTGCTGGCGGCTGGGATGTGAAAGCGTTGGCTGAGGATACTGAAATCAGTTTTCAGGTGTACCGGCTGGGCAAGCAGATCACCTTTCAGCCCCTAGCAGTCACCTGGGAGCAGGAACCGCAGACCTTGGACGTTTGGTTTCATCAGCGCACGCGCTGGGTAAAGGGGAACATCTACGTGATTTTGAAAAATTTAGGGCTGTTATTTCAACCGGCTGCCAGAGTGATCTGGTTTGATCTGCTGTACTTTATGAGTACCTATTTTTTACTGCTGTTTGCGTTAGTTTTTTCCGACATCATCTTTGTCCTCTCAGTGGCTAATCTGGTGCATATCACGCTGCAGGACTATAGCGGGATGGTTTGGCTATTCGCGATTCTATTGTTTATTTTGAGCACGTTTGTGACGATCACGACTGAAAAGGGCGAACTGACGATCGATAATTTGGGCATCATCGGTTTGATGTACTTTATCTATAGTCAGATGTGGCTGGCAGTGGCAATCTATGGAATGGTGGGGTATATTCGTGAACAAATCTTTCATCAGCAGGCTAAGTGGTATAAAACTAAGCGTTACTAGTAGTGTTCTCTTGGTGATGGCACTACTTTTACTGTCTTTTACTAGTGACCGGCAGGCAGCAGCTAAACAGTACACGCAGCCGTTTCAAAACGAGACGACTTCGTTAGCTGGTAAAGCCGTTTCGGCCAATATGTACTTTGTCAAAATGGGGTATTGGCAGGTTAAAAAAGCGACTTTAAACCTGAATTTTCAGGTTTCTCAATTAACAGATCGGCAGGTTTCAGATGTGACGATCACCGTGAATGGCATCACCTTCAACTCGTTTCGCCCTTCAAAAGCCAAGGGGCTGCAGACAAAGCAAATTAAGATACCGGCCCAGCTGCTTAAATCACAAAATAATCTGCAAGTGACCGGTCAATTACTGAATCAAAACACCCCAGCCACACCAACCCCAGCAAATTGGCTGACCATCGTTAACACCAGCAATGTCAACTTCGATTATGAGATTGAAAGACCGACCAACCACATTAATGATTTTTATGGTCACATGACTGGTGCGGATACGATTGCGGCAAACCAATCGGCAGTTGAAACACCGCTCCGGGCCACGGATACGGAGTTAACAGCCAGCCTGCGGGCACTAACGGGATTGACACGGTTTGTGACTGCCGAAGATCGTGAATTACCGCTGAGACCGTTGGGGAAAGATAAGCGGACTGGTTTTAGGTTATTGGTAGCTAACTTCGACCACTTACCGCCCGATATACGCAGACAATTACCGCAGCAAAGATTGGTCGATCACGCCGTCATTCAGGTAATGAAACGCAATCAACGGCCGGTGCTGGTAGTGACGTCGAAATCAGATCAGTTACTAGAAAAAGCTGCCCAATTTGTTGCTAATGAAGAATTGATGCGAGAAACGGCACAAACGACCAAATGGATCAGCCCGCAAACTGCTACCTTTACGTCGGTATTACAGTTTCAAGGCCGTCAGCCATTGCTAGAAAAGGATGACCACGTGCAGGGTGCGGGACACCACGTGAAGACCTTTTTTGTTCAGCTACCTAACGATCATTTGAACGCAGCGGGATCAACGATCAATCTGCGACTGCGATACGCCAAGAACTTGGATTTTAAACGGTCATTAGTCACCATCAAGGTCAATAATCAGGCAATTGGCAGTCAGCGACTGAGCAGTGAGCGCGCTGATAATGATACTGTACGAGTTAAACTGCCAGCTAATTTGCCGCTTAACAGCACCTTCACCGTGCAGGCCGACTTTGACTTGGCTCTGCCGGAGGAGACGAAGCAGGCGGTACCTGACCAAAATGCGTGGGCGTCTGTACTGGCGGACTCCTATGCGACTATCCGCTCAACCCCCAACCGGGATCTGCTGTTTGACAACTATCCTAGTGTTTTCATGAAGGATCAGGCGGTCCAGCATTTAGCGTTAGTTCGACCAGACCGGTTAACGGAAAATGATTTTGCCACCATGGCTAATCTATTTGGACTGATCGGTAACTATGCCAAACAAAATACCGGGGAGTTCAAAGTCTATCACGGTCAGCCAAGTGCAGCCGAATTAGCTCAGGCGAACGTACTGGCCTTTGGCACGCCCGCCCAGACGCCGTTGATCAGACAGTTAAATGACCAGTTATATTTTCAATATAACTCAGCGTTTACCGGGTTTAAGTCTAATGAAAAATTAAGCCTGGAAGAGCAGTATGCTCAGCGGGTAGGAACGGCGCAATTACTGTGGTCACCCTTTAATTCACATCACGGCTTATTAGTGGTGACGGGAGCTCATGATGATGCGGTGTATCGGGCATCAACTCAGCTTAACCGGCAAGTGAAGATCGCCCAGTATCGCCAGGCAGATACGATTGTTGTAGACGATAATAATCAGCATTTTAGTTACCGGTTTAAGAAGCAAAAACTGTTAAAAGATGATGCGTTTAACGTCACCTTTCACAAACAGGGGCATTTCTGGGTGTATATGGGGCTGTCACTACTAGCCATCGCCTTCTTTGGTTTTGTGGTGATTTCTATCCTATGGCGTCATGGGTTACTGAAACGAAAGGGGAACTGGCATGAACATCGATGATCGTGGCCGAGCCAGTATTCAAGCGGATATTGGTTTTGTGATTTTTCTGACCCTCATGAGCTTAACGGTAATTTTTGTCGATATATCGGGCAATCTACTCTGGAATACCGTCTATCTGGGAGTGACGGTGGTGGTCATGCTGATTACCTACTTTTATGGGTTTATTCCAGGGATGTTATCGAATTTACTCTTTATTTTCTGCCAAATTATCTCAACGGCCTATATTAACCTTTATTTGCACCATGCTATTTCGTTAAAAATGACGTTTTGGCTGATTCTACCGGGGTTATTGAGCGGCGCACTGGCAATGATGACGCAGCGACAGCAGCAGTTACAGGTCTATAATCATCAGCTGCGTAATCGGCTTACTGAACAGGGAGCCTTTGATGCGCAAACTAATTTACGAACATTGGTGGCGTTTACGATGGATGCCCGCGTTTACATTGAAAATCATCGGCGGTTTGATCTACCGGTGACGATGCTAGTTTTTCGGATTCGCTACTACGCCGAATTACAGCGGATGCTAAGTCCAGATCAGAATCAAACGCTGTTACGCGTGATTTCAGATACCTTAACGACAGTGGCTGCGGACAATAATCTGTCCTACTTTTTAGATCAGGAGGATCCAACTTGGGGGATGATGCTGCATTCGGATGAAGGGCAGGCAGAACAGCTCATTGCCCAAATCAAAGCTAATTTCCTCAATGAGCTGTATGAGCATCATCAACTCAGCCAACTGGACACGTCATTAACAGCTGGACTAGCCAGTTGGAACGCAACGACCATGGACAGTCCTTATGACCTCATGAAACAGGGAATTCGCGAAACCGAATATGATGTTTAGGGAGAAAATGAGACACAAAAACACGTTCAAACGATTTCTGTGAAACCGTCTGAACGTGTTTTTGTGTCTCATTTTTGATCCGGTGTATAACCGAGTGCTGTGAAGCGGGGTTCGGTTCTACCAGCAGCCGCTTCCTTATCAATTGCCAGTTGGGCAACTTGGTTAAGGTAGTTGAAGGGATAATCAAAGTTTGGCTGAAACAGCATATCGACAAACGCTAGATCGTCGATGGTGTTGTTATTTTGGATGGCGACCGATACGGCGTTAGCAGACTGCGTAATATCATGCTTACTTAATAGCTGAGCACCTAAGACTCGTCGCGTTTTTTTATCATAAACTAACACGATGGTGAGGCGGTCAGTGGAAGGCATGTAATCTGGCCGCCAAGTGCCATCAAAGGTAACGCTGTCGGCATCTAATCCCCGCTTCAAAGCGTGTACGAGCGTGAGCCCAGTAGTAGCCAGAGCGTTGCCATAAAGTTCAAGTGCTGAGCTGGCTTGCGTCCCAATGTAAGGGTGCGTGTGACCGAAAATATTATGTGCCACCAGCATTCCCTGACGAATGGCCACACTTGCTAGTGGTGTGTAGGCTGCTGATCTTGAGGGATTGAACCGCACCATACAGCAGTCACCAGCAGCGTAAATATCTGGATCAGAAGTTTGCAGGAAACGGTTGGTTGAAAATGAACCGTGACGTTCCAACTTAACTTGACCAGCTAGAAGGGAAGTGTTGGGCGTAAAGCCGGTGCTGACAATGGCAACATCGGTCTTAAAATCACCCTGATTAGTTTCAATCGTGATCTGGTCGCTATCATCGTCACCGGTAAAGGCATTGACGCGAGTTTCCAAATGAACGTCAATATGGTGATCTTGCAGCTGTTTAATGACCCAATCGGACATTTTACCGTCAACATAGTTATTTAAGACTTGCGGCATGGCTTGGAAGACCGTTACTTGATGGCCGGTCTTAGAGAGGGCTGCGGCGAACTCAACGCCCGCATAACCCGCACCAATAATGGCGATGTTGTGATACTTCTGCGCAGCCTGCTGAATGGTCTGAGCTTGCTGATAGTTTTTGCACAGCAAAACTTTGGTGTTATCAATGCCATATAGGGGTGGTACCAGCACAGACGAACCAGTTGTCATGATCAATTTATCATAGGTATCATCGAAAACTTTACCCGTTTCCATGTTAGCAACACGAATCGTGTGATTGCTGGCGTCAACTTTCAGTACGTCATGCTTATCACGCACCGTGGCCCCCATATCACTGATTTCCTGTGGTGATGAATAAAACATATCTTCCAATCGCTTAACCCGGTTTTCAAGGTATAATGAAATACCGCAAGATAGAAAAGAGAAGTTATCAACACGCTCATAGATTGTCAGATCAGTTTCTGGGTGATTCTTCAAAATCTCAGTAGCGGCGATCGTCCCTGCATGTGTACAACCAATAATAATGACTTTCATGATGATAACCCCTCATTTCATATTAATTAGTGGACAAAATTATAATTTTAGTGAATTTGTTAAAAACGAATTTATACATGATATAATCAGGTTTGTAAACACTTTGGGGGAGGAATAGGCATGTACAGGTACTTTATCCAACCACAATTGAATAAATTCACTAATTCGCTGGTTGGCTACGAAACTTTAATTCGTAAGTACGATGAAAAGCACTGGAGCCTCCCACAAAATTTTGAAGCTATTCCAATTGATGAGCAGGTCAGTTTATTAAAAAAGACTGCCCACCGAATTGGTTTAAAAGTTGGTTCAATCTCGTTCAACTTAAACCGTCGCCAATTTATTGATTCGCAGATGGCAACGGCGCTGATTGGCGTGCAACGCGAAATTTTCCCGGTCGAACTCATTATAGAGGTTACCGAGGAAGAAAGCGACAAGCTGGTTGCTGACGATCAGGTACTTAAAAGTATTGAGCGCTACACCAAATACGGGATTCAAATCAGCGCGGATGATGTCGGCAGCGGTGGTAATACCTACGAGAACATTAAGTTTATGTTGCCGCATATTGATGAAATCAAATTTGCGATGCAGAATTTTCGTGTCGAACATCGGGAGTGTCAGATCGTTGAGCAACTTAAATTTTGGAAGAAAATTGCTGATCAGTACCACTTAAGATTAGTGGTGGAAGGTACCGAAACTACTGAAGAAGATCAGCTGCTTGATGATCTCAATCTACCCTTCCGCCAAGGTTACTTTTATGGTAAACCTCATTTAGTTAAATTGGAATAGATGGTCATTGCATCAAAGGACGGTTACCAGCGAGTGTTTCGCTGATAACCGTCCTTTTTAAATTAATTGACTTTAGCTTTGCCGTGAAATTTGACGAAATAAATGAGCGTCATAATTGCTAGGAAGACGACTCCGACTAGAATGGAAACTCTGGTTTCAGGATTAAAGAACATGAAGACCAGGGTGATCAACAAGAAGACCAGCGTAATGTAATTTGAATACGGTGCAAATGGCATCTTGAAGGGATGCTTGGCCATTAAGTCTTTGTGCTGTTTTCTAAATTCAATTTCACTGATCAAAATAACGAACCATGGAATCATACCTGGTAGCACACTGGAACTGTAGACCATCACGAAAATATTGTCGGCATTCTTAAAGAAGAACGGGGCGACAAAGTCTAGGACGACCCCCAAGAAAATTCCGAGCGAAATTGCAATTACGGAATAGAAGGGAACACCATGCCGGTTGAGTTTCAAGAAACGTTTTGGTAGTTGACCGTTATTTGCCAAGGTATATGACATCCGGCTGGCACTGTAAATACCGGAGTTGGAACCAGACAAAGCTGCGGTGATGACCACGAAGTTAATGATTGAAGCCGCTGCGGTAATCCCAATTTTGGCGAAAGTTTCAACGAAGGGTGACCCCACGTTGCTGAGTTGATTCCATGGATAAATACATAAGATCACAAAGATTGCACCGATATAGAAGATCAAAATTCTAAAGACGGTGGAACGAATGGCTTTTACCAACGTCTGCTGCGGATTCTCAGCTTCACCAGCAGTGACACCGATCAATTCAATCCCTTGATAGGAAGCCAGTACGATCGATAGGGCGAAGAAGAAGCCCTTAAAGCCACCGGTAAAGAAGCCGTGAACCCAGAGGTTAGAAATCCCAATGGGGTGGAAGTGGTTACCAAGCCCAAAGATAATCAGGCCAAGACCTACAATGATCATTAAAATAATCGTGACGACTTTGATCAGAGCAAACCAGAATTCCAGTTCACCAAACATTTTAACGGAAATCAGGTTGGCCACACAAAGAAAGGTGATGGCGACGATGCCGGGGATCCAAGCTGGCAATCCCGGCCACCAGAATTTAAAGTAGCCGCCAATGGCAATCATTTCACTCATTCCCACGATGACGAATTGAAAAATGTTGCTCCAAGCTGTTAAGTAGCCAGCTAATGGGTGAATATATTCAGTTGCAAATTTAGAAAATGAACCAGTATCTGGATCAACGTAAAGCATTTCCCCTAATGCCCGCATGATGAGGTATAAGAATATACCAGCAATGGCATAAGCAATCAAGACAGAAGGCCCGGTCCACTTGATGGTTGATGTGGACCCCATAAACAGGCCAACACCGATCGTTCCACCCAGCGCAATCATCTGCATCTGGCGCGCACTTAACTTTCGTTTCATAATTTCTAATCCCTTTCACATAGAATGAGGCTCTCCCCTGAGATGGAGCCAACAATGAATTTAATAAGTGATATGCTATATTTGATGTCACTATAGCCCAAACGATATTAACAATTTTTAACATCGTTTATTAGTTTTGTATGAGAATAATGTTACACGATGTTGGCTATAAGTGCAAATTAAATCCTGATGATGAATATAGTTGCGTTTGGATTGCTTATATCACTGATATGGGGTAGAAACGGGCATTTGACGGTATATATATGCAGTAAATTCAAATGATGCTGAAAGCTATAAAATAGGAATAAAAAGAATGGTAAAGGGGCAGATTATGATCGAACAACATCAGCTGTGGCAAGGGTTAAACTGGGTTTCAGTGGACCAGCCAGATACCCATAATTTTAATCAGTTACGAGATACTTACCATATTAAGAAAAAATATATTGGCTACATGCGAGATATCCGTGAACGGGCACGTTTTGACTACGATACTGAAACCAGCTGCAGTCTGCTGATCTTTCGTTCAGTGAATCAGGGCGAAGAGGGATTGGATAGTACCGAGATTCTAGAAACCGTGCCCTTTTGTATCCTTATAAAGGGTCAGGATTTGATCACGGTCACGCACCCGCGAAATATGTACGTCACTAACCTGTTAAAGACGGTTATCGATGAAATCAGAGCTGAAAAAGGCTCACCGACAGATAGTTTAATGACCATTGTCTTTAATTTGATTTTTCGATTGAATGAAAAATATTTGGATCGCATTGATGATATGAATAAGGCCCGGGAATCCTTGGAGACGTTTCAAAAACGGCCCAGTAATAAACAGATCACCCAACTGTCGAATCTTGATAAGCGCTTAGTTTATTTGAAGACCGCCGCTGATAATAACGTGATCGCTATTCGTCAGTTGCAGGTCATGTCCGACGCGGACGATGATCCATTGACCTTATCGACTTTGGAGATGCAGCATCTAAAAGATCTCCAGGTGGAAGTGGAACAGAGTCGTGAAATGGCTAATATCGCGGCTGAAATCGCGGAACAGGTAGTTACCAGCTACAGTAATATCTTGGATAATAGTATTAACAACACCATGCGGCTGTTAACGGTCTGGTCGCTGGCGTTGGCCATTCCGCCAATTGTTTCTGGCTTTTGGGGGATGAACATGCCGTTGCCCTTATCCAAGGAGCCGTGGGGCTGGGTGCTTTCAATTGCCATTTCGGTTATACCGATTGTCCTGTTACTCTGGTATTTAAAAAAGCATCACGATATTTGACTGAAGTTGACAAAGTTGAAGACAGAGTATATATTAAAATAGTATTAATAAATGATGAGAAAAATAAATGCGATGATTAGGAAAGTAACTGTTGGTAAGCTTCAAGTGAGCCCCGTTAAGTGAAAAGGGGTAAGCATACCAGCAGTGAAAATCACCTATGAGCAGTGATACGATGATTGAGTGTTCACGGTGTGTCCGCCTTACTGGACTAGCGTATCGTTCCCAGGACCGTACGTGAAAAGGCGGTTTTTGTGAAGAAACCGTAAATTAAGGTGGTACAGCGCACAGGCGCCCTTGATCAAGTGATGAACTTGATCGAGGGCGCTTTTTTTCTCGTCAAATAAATAAGTGGAGTGTGATTTGAATGGAATTTGCAATGGTTGGTGCAGGTGCAATGGGTTTACGTTATGGCGTCTTATTACAAGAGGCTGGCAATGATGTCACGTTTGTTGACACTTGGCAGCCAAATCTTGATAAAGTTCATCAACAAGGCGGTGTTTACGTTTCGCGGGATGGTCAAGACCGTCATCTGGTACCCGTTAAGCTGGTGACACCAGAAACCTATCAGGGTGACCCAGATGTGGTGATTTTCTTTACTAAGCAAATGCAATTAGCGGGCTTCTTGAAACGCTGCGCGCACTTCTTTAACGACAAGCAGTACGCTTTTACCTGCATGAATGGCATGGGCCACGTTGAAAAACTACAGCAGTATTTCGCCGATGATAAGATCATTGCCGGAACGGCGCTGATTGCCACCGTTTTGAACGGCCCCGGCGACGTTGATTTTATGGGTAAACGCGGTGCCGGTAAGATGAACATGGCGAACTTAACTGAAAAACCGGATGAGATGACTCACCGCCTGTTCGATGAATTCAAAAAGGCGCAGATGAACCCCACGTTGACCACGAACTTCAAGGGAACCCTCATGACAAAAGTTATCTTTAACTCCGTGATGAACACCCTCTGCACGCTGTTTGAAATGCAGATGGGTGAGTATGGAAACTTTGACAAAGCCTATGATTTGAGCCGTCAGCTGATCGATGAAGCCTACGACGTTTGTGAACGGGCGGGGATCACTCTGGTATCGACCCGCGATGAAGAGTTGCACGCATTAGACTATAATTGTCGAGTCACAATGCCGCTGCACTACCCATCTATGTATCAGGACATGGTTCATGACCGGCCAACTGAAGTAGATTATATCAACGGCTATATCGCTAAACTAGGCGCGAAATATCACTACGATGCTAAAACCCACGTGTTCTTGACCAACCTGGTTCACTTGTCAGAATACCATCGGGCTAATCTAAAGCAGGCACGAGAAAGACAAGCAGCTCAAACTGAAACGGTTCATACAAGTCGGCAATAACATAGGGTGACTAGATTGCTTTAATTTTCGAACGATACATAGCCAGCTTCGTTTACTTGAAATCGCTAAACTTAGGAAAATAAGGCTTGACGAATTAGAAAACGAGGCATATATTAAAACCACATTAACAAATGATGAGAAAAATAAATGCGATGAGAAGGAGAGTAACTCCTGGTAAGCTTCAAGTGAGCCCCGTAAAGTGCGAAGGGGTGGTGCAGCCAGCGGTGAAAGTAACCTTTGAGCAATGAATGCGATTTTTGAGTGTTCATGGTGTATCCGCCTTACTGGATCAGCGTATCGTCCCCGGGGACCGTACGTGAGAGGTGACCATCTGTGAAGGTGGCACAAATTAAGGTGGTACAGCGCACAAACGCCCTTGATCAAGTGATGAACTTGGTCAGGGGCGCTTTTTTTCTCGTCAAATAAAATAATTGGAGTGTGATTTTAATGAAATTTGCAATGATCGGTGCAGGTGCAATGGGGTTACGTTACGGAATTTTACTACAAGAGGCGGGCAACGACGTCACGTTTATTGATACTTGGCAGCCCAACATTGATAAGATTCACGCGCAGGGCGGTGCCTACGTTTCCCGTGACCATCAAGACCGCCATTTGATTCCTATCAAATTGGAAACACCAGAAACGTACCATGGTGATCCGGATATGCTGATCTTCTTCACCAAGCAAATGCAGTTGGCCGGTTTTCTGAAGCGCTGCGAGCATTTCTTTAACGATAAGCAGTATGTCTTCACCTGCATGAACGGCATGGGACACATTGAAAAATTACAGCAGTACTTTGCAGATGATAAGATTATTGCCGGAACAGCGTTGATTGCCACCGTTTTGAACGGCCCCGGCGACGTTGATTTTATGGGTAAACGCGGTGCCGGTAAAATGAACATGGCTAATTTAACGGAAAAACCGGATGAAATGACTCACCGATTATTCGACGAACTAGAAAAGGCGCAAATGCACCCGACGTTGACCACGAACTTCAAGGGCACTTTGATGACCAAGGTTATTTTCAATTCGGTTATCAACACGCTTTGCACCATGTTTGAAATTCCAATGGGTGAACTTGGCAACTTCGATAAAGCCTATGATCTGGGCCGTCAGCTGATCGACGAAGCTTACGATATTTGCGAACGAGCCGGTATCACACTAGTTTCCAGCCGGGATGAAGAAATGCACGCGCTGGACATTAATACCAGAATTGATATGCCGCTGCATTACCCATCCATGTACCAAGACATGATCCATGACCGCCCAACCGAAGTTGATTACATCAACGGCTATATTGCTAAACTCGGCCGTGAACACAATTACGAAGCGAAGACTCATATTTTCCTGACTAACCTGGTTCATTTAGCTGAATATCACCGGGCAAATGAACGGAAGGCCCGGGATGCTGCTAAAGCGGAAAAAGCAACAGCTAAGACGGCTCAAAGCGCATAGAGTCCCAGTGAATGAATTGTATAAACGGCAGTCATTTGCTTCACAGTTTCAACCAAAACGGCTTCTTGATCAAAGGTACCGGAAATTTCGATATAAAATGAGTAGATACCGATCTTGCGCCGGGTTGGCATAGACATAATGGTGACCAGGTTTAAATGCGTTTTCGCAAAATAGGATAAAATCTGGTAAAGTACACCCACTTCTTCGGTGGGCGGTGTCACAAAGACCACATACTTAAATTTCGCAGGTTGTTCAACAGCCGGTTGTGTTGGTAATTTCAGCACGGCCGGCTGTTTTTTGAAGACGATGAATCGCGTATTGTTGTCGGTTTGATCAGCCACGTTGTCCAGCTTAAAGGAGAAGTCCTGCACGGCTAATTGGGATTGCGGCATGATGGCAGCGTCGCCAGTTTCACCAGCACGTAATTTTGCCACCGAAACCATGTTGCTGGAAGTGGTGATGATCTGGGCATTGGGTAATTGTGAGAGCAGTTTCTGGCACTGACCCTCAGTTTTGAATTGCACGTAGATTCGTTTGATCTCAACTAGACTGCTGACTTTACCAGCTAAGCCAAAATTAACCGGTACAGTGACTTCACCAATTTCATCAATGTCTGCGACCTGCAAGCGCTGCAGGGTGGCTAGAACGAATCCGTCTAGTTGGTTTTCCAGCGGTAATAGGCCGATACCATCGGGCGTGACCGCGTGATAGACCTGATCAAAAGTCGCATGGTAGTCGATTTCAACGTTCTTAATGGGATGTAACGACAGGTATTTCTTAGCTGCGGCATCCGCAAAGGTGCCAGCAGGGCCAAGCACGGAAAATTTCATAAGTAGAGCCTCCGGAGTCTTTTCTTATGATTATAGCGTAAATTGAATCTGAATCGAATTACAGTTGTGCACAATCTAATTGCAACTTGGCGCAATCCGTGGCAAAATGAGTTTATGTAAAAAGGGGGATTTGATATGACAACACTTAAAATGAGCGAAACGGTACAAGAACGGCTTCAGAAACACCTGACCGATCCAAATGACCGTTTAATTCTAGACTTTGATGACGGTGTCGGAGCCTATTCTGAAGTTGGCGTTTGCTCACTGGATGTTAGCTTTCGGTTCTTAGTCGTGGATCAGCAGAAAATTGATACTGTTTATGATGAAACTTTGGACAGTGCCTTAGGTGATGTTCACATTAAGGGTTATGCGGATAACTTTATTAATAAAACCCCAGAACTTAATTTGAGTAAATTAGGGCTGATCACTCTTAAGACGGATGAAGGGCTGGTCGATTCCAATGTGGAAATCTTGGATCATCCAGAAATTGTCGCGTCAGCTAATTAAAATCGCTGCTTCATAAAAAACTAGCTTACCAGTTATTTACTGGCAAGCTAGTTTTTTTACTGTTCACATGATTGATTTTAAACGTTTAAGACCTTATCCAAGAAGTCTTGTAAATGCGGGTTTTGCGGGTGATTAAACATCTCATCAGGCGTGCCTTGTTCTTGAATGTTGCCATCATCGACGAAGACCACGCGATCGGCCACTTCTTTAGCGAAGCCCATTTCATGGGTGACCACGATCATGGTCATGCCTTGTTTGGCCAGTTGCTTCATAACCGCCAGCACGTCACCGACCATTTCGGGGTCAAGGGCGGAAGTTGGTTCATCAAACAGCATTACGTTGGGGTTCATCGCTAGCGCCCGGGCAATGGCAACCCGTTGCTGTTGCCCACCGGATAGGGATTGGACGGTGGCATTGAACTTGGAATCCAGCCCAACCATGTTTAGCAGGTCGTGAGCCTGTTTGGCGGCTTCGGTCTTCGTTCTTTTCTTCAGTTCAACGGGGGCTAACATCACGTTTTCACTGACGGATAAATTACTAAAGAGGTTAAAGTGTTGGAACACCATGCCGATATTTTCCCGAACCTTGTTGATGTCGGTTTTTGGATCGGCAATGTCCATATCATCGATTACGATGGAGCCACTGGTGGGTGCTTCCAGCCGGTTTAAGTTTCTAAGAAAGGTACTTTTACCAGAACCGGATGGGCCAATGACCACGACCACTTCGTTATCATGGACTTCCATATTGATACCCTTGAGAACTTTGTTATCGCCAAAGTTTTTAACTAAATTGCTAACTCTTACTTTAATTTTTGTGTTCATAGGCGAATTCTCCTTTCAACCCAATTTGATAGCCATGTCAACAGGGTAATGACGATGAGGTAAATAATCGCGATGATCGTCCAAACCTTGAAGCCTTCCAAATTCCGGGCAATGATGATCTTCCCGGTTTGGGTCAGTTCAATGATGCCGATGATTGAAAGAATTGAGGTATCTTTCAACGTAATAATGAATTGGTTAATAAATGACGGAATCATGATTCGGATACCCTGTGGTAAAATAACGCGCCGCATGGCCTTGCCAAACGGTAACCCAAGGCTGCGGGCAGCTTCCATCTGGCCATCATCCACGGCGTTTATCCCGCCTTTAACGAAGGCAGCGATGTAGGCACCTTCGTTAAACATCAGCGTAATGGTACCAGCAACAAACGCAGGAATCTTGGAACCGGTCAGGCTGGGAATCCCAGTATAAATAAAGAGGGCTAAAACCAGTAATGGTAAACCACGGAATATGTAAATCAAAGTGGTGGATAACCCGTTAAAGAACTTATTAGGTACGACACCTAACAACCCAACGATGACACCAAACAGGGTGGCAAAGAAGATGGCGACCACGGTGAGCCAAACGGTTTGCTCAAACCCACTTAATAACGCACCTTTGTTTTGTTTGAGTAATCCTAAGAACGTCCGGTCAGAAGTGGTATCGGAACTGCCCTTAGCACCAAGGTAGTGGCGAGTGATTCGAGCATATTCACCATTGGACTTCAAATCGGCGAGGCCGTTGTTGAACATCCGTAGCAGCTTTTGGTTGTGGCCCTTTTTAACAGCGAAGCCATAGGGACCGTTTAAGGTTGGCTTGGTGTAGATCTTTAACTTAGTGCCTTGCCGTACCGCGTATCTCATAACCGGTGAATCTTCAAAGCAGGCGGCTGAGTTGCCGGTCAGGACATCTTGATACATATCATTCGATTCATCGAAAGTGACGATTTTAAAACCGTACTCCTTATGAATACTTTGGGCATATTGTGCACCGGAAGTTCCAGTCTTAACAGCGACTCGCTTACCGCGTAATTGGCTGAGTTTGGTAATTTTGCCGTTAGGTTTCGCTGCCATGACAACACCGGACATAAAGTAGGGTTTAGAAAAATCAAAGGTGGCTTCACGCTCTTTGGTGATCGACATACCCGCGATGACCCCATCCATTTGACCGGATTGGACACTTTGAATGGCTGAGTTAAAACTAGTCGGTTTAATGTTGACCTTAAAGCCTTGATCCTTAGCAATGGCGTGCAGAAGATCAATATCAATACCAACGTATTTATTATGGCTATTGGCAAATTCGAATGGTGGAAAAGTAGAATCAGTTGCAACTTGATAAGTAGTAGTTGCTTTTGCGGGGGTAGCACCTAAGCCAAAGGTGACAAACATGGCAATTAGGACGGCCAAACCGCTCACAACCGAGACAAAGTGACGTTTCATAGAATTCCTCCTTAAATTCATGTTAAAAAAGCTAACATATGATTATGAGAATATAATAACAGTCATTTAACGAAATGTATAGCCAATTTTTTAAATTAAATTATTTATTTTTGAGAAATAATTCATTAAATTGAGGCTCAATATTTGAAATAAACCATTATAATAGGCTTTAAACCAATATTAAATAATTTGAAATGAATTTAATATTATTCGGTACATATATAAATATGCAACGTTTACAGTTCAACAATACTTCTTAAGATGTATTTAAAACAGATATTTTTTAATCTTTTCAGCAGTTATCTAATTAATATTTAATTTTATCGCTAATTTATTATTATTTTAAATAAGGTTTTCTAACATCACGTATTAGTACGGTTATATCAACTAAGTAGAAAAAGAATTTCCACCTGAATTTGCAACCATATATTAATTGTGCTTTAATTATATTTTAATAGGACCTTTAATTAGTCCGAGCTTTATTCAGCAACGTACTATACATATATTTAATGAGGGGGAATTGAGTTTTGAAGTTTGAGGAATCCAAAGTATTGCAACATTTACCCAAACAGTTTTTTGCTAATTTAGTTGCCAAAGTGAACGCTAAGGCAGCAACTGGGGCTGACGTGATCAATCTGGGACAAGGTAATCCCGATCAGCCAACGCCTGATTTTATTGTGAAGGCCATGCAAAAGGCGACTGCTGATCCAGCTGACCATAAGTATTCGCTGTTTCGTGGGATGCCACGGTTAAAGCAGGCTGCCGCAGACTTTTACAAACGCGAATACGGGGTTGACCTGGACCCTGAAAAAGAAGTGGCCATTCTTGGCGGTTCTAAGATTGGGCTAGTTGAATTACCATTTGCATTGCTGAACCCTGGTGACACGATGTTGCTGCCCGATCCCGGTTATCCGGATTATTTATCAGGAGTGGCTTTGGCACAGGTTAAGCTGGAATTAATGTCACTGTCAGCCGACAATCATTATTTACCGGATTATCAGCAATTAGATTCAAAAGTGGTGGAACAGGCTAAATTAATGTACCTGAATTATCCCCACAACCCAACCGGTGCTGTGGCGACGCCGGAGTTCTATCAAGACACGGTTAAGTTCGCTAAAGCACATCATATTGGTGTGGTGCAGGACTTTGCCTACGGTGCGATTGGTTTTGATGGCAAGCGGCCAGTGAGCTTCTTACAGACGCCGGGTGCCAAAGATGTTGGAATCGAAACCTATACTTTATCTAAGTCATACAACATGGCTGGCTGGCGGATCGGTTTTGCTGTGGGTAATGCTGACATGATCGAAGCCATTAATTTGATTCAGGATCACTTGTTTGTTTCGGTATTTCCAGCCATTCAAGACGCTGCGATCGCCGCATTGAACAGTGATCAATCCACCGTTAAGACGTTGGTTGCCCGTTATCAAAAGCGACACGATGACTTTTATGCTGCTGCGCGTAAAATCGGCTGGGAACCCTACCCATCAGGTGGGACGTTCTATGCATGGATGCCGGTGCCAAAGGGGTATACCAGTGAAGAATTTGCTGATTTATTGCTAGATAAGTGCGCGGTAGCGGTTGCACCGGGGACTGGCTTTGGCAAGAGCGGTGAAGGCTTCGTGAGAATTGGGTTGCTGATTGATGAACCACGATTTACGGAAGCTTGCGAACGGATAGGGAAGTTGGGGTTGTTTAAGAAGTAGAGTGCAGAACTCGGCGCTTATGCCCCAGAATGTAAGACGAAAAAACGAGAATTCAGCGTTTCTTGCTGGGTTCTCGTTTTTTTGACTTACATGGCCGGGGCATGCCGAGTGGCGCGCGTTTAGGCTAGGTAAAATAAAGGTGCTAACGTACCCTATTACGCCGACACAATTTGGCTAGATCACAAAAAAATACGATGCCCCCAGCCATCAAATCAGCCAGAGCAACATCGTATTTTAAATCGTAATGATTAAATTGCTATATTATAGTAGTCTTTTACCAAATTTTACCGATCGACATGGAGCAGTACAGCACCTAGACCCTTGTCAAACGTGGCTTTCCAGTCGCCCTTAGTAAGTGATTCTGGTAGGAGGAAGGTACCGCTTGAAACGCGCTGGCCAGCCTTTAGCGGCATACCTTGTGAATCGAGCTTCTTGACGAGCCATTGAAGTGAATTCAGTGGGTTGCCGAGAACTTCTGTCGCTTGGCCATCTTTGAGCTTCTTGCCATCATGGAAGAGTTCGCAGGTGACTTTAGCGAGGTCGTCTGGTGTCTCGAAGAGTTTGTTAGCATCGACTTCTTCACCGTAGACGACGTAGCCACCAACGGCTGCATCGGCCATGACCATGTACTTAGAAAGACTTGGGAACCAGTCGCTAAACCGTGAATCGGGAACTTCAACGGCTGGGGCAACCTTGGTTTTGTTGAAGAGGTCTTCTAGTGAATCGCTAGCGGAAAGGTCTTCTTTAGCGGTAAACAGCATTTCAACTTCAGCCAGGGGATCCATGACGTCCGTGGCAGCCACGTTGTGCGGTGATTTGACGAAATGGCTCTTAACTTGAGCACCGTACAGCGGACTGTCGGAATCGAACATGTCCTGGGTTTGCTTACTGGTCAGTGAAACCTTGTAGCCACCAACGGCTTCGTTCTTATCTTCGGTGAGCTGACGTTGAACGCGGTAAGCAGCGTCTTCACTATCGGCGTAACCTTTGTAGTCTGATTCTTTCAATGGTTTGCGAGTCGTGTATGCGGTAAATAGATCCTTTGCTAACTTAGCTTCTTTTTCTGATAATTCCTGTTTGCTTAATAATTGTTCACTCATGGGCGAGGCCTCCAAAATTATGTTTGTTATGTTATAAATTATGTTGCTATGTGCTGAAACAATATGTGGTAATGCTATATGCTGACACGATATGTTGTGAAACTATGTGGGTAATTCATGAATCATATGTTGGTTCAATATGTGTTGAGAAATCAAATGTTACTTATGTGTGACCCGCCCGAGTTCGGTGGGTTCAATGAGAAATTGCACTCCATTCACGCTGAAAGAAACAGTAATATGTGTCATCTTAATCTGAATGTCGCTATCATCTGAGCTTGTAATGCCAACTTCCAATTGTCCTCACCACCTTTAATTTTGATTTTTTAAATTCAGGAAACGAAAAAGCGTCCTTAACTGCAAACTGCTTGCAATTAAGGACGCTTTCACGTGGTACCACCTTAGTTTATAATTTCATTACTGAAATTACCTCTCACGTACAGTATAAATGCGATACGCTTGGCACGATAATGGGTGCACCCAATGTGTTCTAATACGGTCTAGCCGATTCGACACACAGCTCGGAGATGATCATCGCGTCCGTTCGTCATTGCCTTGCACCAGCCGGCAACTCTCTATATCCGAAACGGAGTTGATGTTTCTCGTCAACGCCTTTCATCTGAATTTAATGATTGCCACTAATCTACACCCTGATTTACGGGTTGTCAATACAAAAATGTGAAAAAGATTAAAACTAATTACTAGAACACACGGGACTCTAATGCTTTGCGATAAACATAAAAATTTTCAGTTTTCTAACCAGCCAAACCATGGATAACCACATATTGAACAGTATGGTATACTTTGTACACAATCAGAATATAACTATTAATAGACGAACTAACAATTAAAGCGGGGGTAAAACTGTGAAATTTTCAAAATTTCTTTTTGGAACAACCATTGGCTTAGCAGCTGGCCTGCTCGCCCTTTATTACAAAGGTGATAAACGGGTACAGGCACCAGCTAAGAAGCCTAATACTAAGGTTTTCGACGATTTTTCTGCCGTTGACTTAAGCGAATTTACCGATCATTTGACGCTGGCTGCTGCGGACAAGACCGCGCTGGTACTGGATCAAAATGATGACGAGTATGTGAGCGCTGGTAGTTTAACAACGCCAGTCTTTACACTGCCACCATTTAAAAACCTGGTGGCTTCTTGGAACGCTTTAACCCCAGATGGGACAGCGGTTCAAGTCGAAGCCCGGATTAATCAGGCTGGCCGCTGGTCTGGCTGGCACAGCTGGGGCCGCTGGTCGACTAAGCATTTGAGTGGCAGTGTCAAAAATGATCAGGCAGATTCACTGGCTGGCATTGACACGGATACGTTAACGGTCAAAGCGGGTGTGGGCACCAAAGCACAGTTACGGGTTCACCTATATACCGAAAATGCCCAGCAGACACCGGTTCTAAAATTGTTGGCAGCCAGTGTTAAGCCGGTTCACCAAGATCTAATGGTGGATTCGCACGCTGTCACGGTTGATAAAGTTATCGCGACACCAGCGTACTCGCAGGAAATTCGCGACCCCAAACTGGCACCGGGCATCTGCAGTCCAACTACCGTTTCCATGGCGATCAATCG
Organism: Secundilactobacillus hailunensis; assembly: GCF_005405185.1. Classification (GTDB taxonomy): domain Bacteria; phylum Bacillota; class Bacilli; order Lactobacillales; family Lactobacillaceae; genus Secundilactobacillus; species Secundilactobacillus hailunensis. The sequence continues at coordinate 14,889 of NZ_BJDO01000014.1, read as the reverse complement.
CCAAAACGCCGATATTTTGCCAGAAGAATTAGCCTTGCATAATCTCGACACGACCTATGATGGTTTTGGTAACTGGTCATTTAGTACCGCAGCTGCCGGCAGTATGGGCTATCGCGCTTACGTTGCTTATACGGATCTGGATGGCTTGCGTCGGCAGATCCTGGCCGGTTATCCGGTGGGGGTCAGCGTGCACTATACGAATGATCCTAACAACGGCAAGCTGCCTTACGTTGAAAATGCCACTGGTGATACGGTTGGCCATCTCTTATTAGTAACCGGTTTTACCACGTTGAACGGGGTTGATTACGTGGCGGTCAACGATTCCTACGCGGACAGTAACGAAGATGCTAAGCGATTATACCGGCTGGAACAATTCAGTGAAGCCTGGCATTCCCGAGTTGCGTATATCATCGATGATAACTATCAGGGATACAAACAGCTGATGCAGCCTAGCCGGGAATCAGCCGATTTAGTGGCAAATGATGATCAAACCGCCTTTACCTTACAAAAAGACGGAGAAACAATTTCAATCACCGCAGAGATGCTGAATCAAACTGAGCCATTTGACGAGAATGCCACGACCATCGCCTATACACTAAATGACGGCGGTCAGTTCGATACCACGGCTCAGCAGCACTTCGATTATGCGACGGTGGATGATGAGGGTCGGATCAAATTAGATCTAGCCACAATCAAACAGGCCCATCCCAAGGCAACCACACTGACCGTCTACGTTGTCAGAATGGTGGACTCGACCTTGGTTGGTACCATTTCTTTGGCCAATAAAAATGCCTGAATTTAAACCTGCACTGAGTGATAATTACACCGCTGCTAACCGGCCTAGTGATGTTAGCATTCATTACATTGTGATTCACGCGACTGAACTTAGCTATGCGGATACGATTGCGCGTTTTCAAAGTCCGCATCACGTTAGCGCCCATATGGTGGTTCGGGGTGCAGATGGTCAGCGAACAGCCATGGTGACACCGGATAACGTTGCCTGGCACGCTGGTAATTGGGACATGAATTGCCGCTCGCTGGGAATTGAACAGGAAGCTTATGTTGCTGATGCAGCGAGCTTTACCGCGCCAATGCTGGCGGCGTTGGCTGATCAAATATTAACGTGGTCGGTGCAGTATCACATTCCGTTAGACCGGGCACACTTACTCGGTCATGATAATGTGGCAGCCCCCAGTCGAGAAGCAGCCAAACAAATGCACCGCGATCCCGGCTGGCAGTTTGACTGGGCCCAACTATTTCGGCTACTAGGAGTTTCTTCTGAACCGTCAGCACCGGTAAAAGTTGGTCAAGCGCTTAAGATAACTAGTCAATACGTGGACTTGGTCCAGCAACCGGATGTGACTGGTGAGGTCATTGGTCAAAAGACCGATCCACTGTCATACCGTGCTAGTTATGGACAGGAGTTTGTCTGCGTGGCTAAACAGGGTGAGTGGATTGCCATTGATTTCGGTGGACAGCAGGCTTGGTTCAATCAGCGAGATGCGACTGGTGTGATACGGTCAATCTATACGGTTGATCAAACATCAATACCGCTCTACGGTTCTACCCAGCCCAATGCGGCGACCATCGCGGAATTGCAGATCGGTGAACAGTACGTGATTTCAGATACGCTAAAAGGGTTGCAAACTAGTGATACTGATGGGTATCTAAGCGCTAAGGCAACCAGTGAGCTGTATGCGCAGATCTGGTACAATCACCGAATTGGCTATATCAAAGCCGCTCAAAAATAATTTAAATGCTTGCAAATACAGGTTTGATGCTGGTTTCAGCCTTGAAAGATTAAAATAATATTACAAAAACATTTGACTTTTATGGCAAAGATAACTAAATTAGAAATCGTTCAAGCAAGTTAATCCCCAATTAAATAACAAACGTGATGACAAGAAACATCGTAACCGTGATCAAACCAGAGAGTCTTCGGCAGGTGGAATGGAGACATGAGTGAGGCTATGACTATCATCTTCGAGCGGACTGGGCCAAGTTAAAACTGAGTTCAGGCTGGGAGGCGCCCATTAAAGCGCCAGTCTATCGCAATTCTTGCCGTAGACTGTAAGGTTCAGTGTGTGAATGCTGGACGATGATAGGTGGCACCGCGGAAACGCCCTATAGAGATTATTTCTCTGTAGGGCGTTTTTTGTTGTTTGATTGATTGAGATTAACGAATTAAATGATTGAGGTGATAGGATGCAGCAAGGAAGTCGAATCGTCACTCTAGACAATGGGTTTCACTTGTTTACCCGCACGGTCGGCACTGGCAAGGTTAACCTATTGTGCGTGCACGGTGGTCCGGGCGGTACGCATGAGGAGTTCGAAAATTTCGCTGAACACTTGAAAGCACACCATGTGCGAGTTTCAATGTATGACCAGCTGGGGTCGTTTTATTCGGATCAACCCGATTTTAACCAGCCGGAGAATCGGAAATACTTGACGATTGATTACTATTTGTCGGAATTAGAGGAGGTTCGAAAAAAGCTCGGCTTGGATCAATTTTACTTATTGGGGCATTCGTGGGGTGGCTTATTAGCACAGGAATACGCGCTGCATTACCCACAGCACCTTAAGGGATTGGTGATCATGTCCATGATCGATAATCTCGAGGAGTATACCGCTAATGTGAATCAGGAGCGGGAAGCAACTTTGACCTCCCGAGAAGTTCGTTACATGCGAGAAGTTGAAGCGGACCACCGTTTCGATGACCCGAAGTATCAGGAACTGGTGAACGTTTTGAATCGGCATTTCGTCATGCGGCATCCGGAGAACGGGTTCCAGCATAACGTGGCAACCATGGCCACACCGGTATATAACTATTTTCAAGGCGACAATGAGTTCGTGATGGTCGGACAACTCACCAAATGGGATCGGCGGGCAGACACACATCAGATCAAAACGCCCACGTTACTGACATTTGGCGATCACGATACCATGCCGCTGGATACGGCAGAACGGATGCATCGGGAAATGCAGAATTCCCGGCTGGTGTATACACCAGATGGCGGGCATTGCCACAGTACCGATAATCCCAAGGCTTTCTTCCACACGCTAGGTGAATTCCTAGATGATGTGGAAACACATAAATTTAAAACAGTTGAAACAGTAGGGAGACATACATATGCGAAAAAATAGGGTTTTATTAGGCGGCTTAGCGTTAACGCTATCAGTGGTTTTAACCGCTTGTGCCAGTGCTAATGGTAAGAGCAGTGACAGCAGTTCCAGCAGCAGTACGGATAAAATTTCGTTGATGCAGGATACGGATCTTTTATCACTAGATAATTCCAATTACGCGGACCTCACCATGTGGAACGTGTTGGAAAACAGTATGGAAGGACTGTATCGGCAAGATAGCAGTAATAAAGTGGCACCGGGGATGGCCGAATCAGTGGTCAAGCCGACTAACAACGGTAAGACGTACACCTTCCACCTGCGACCAAATGCTAAGTGGAGTAACGGTGATGCAGTAACTGCGACCGATTTCGTTAAATCCTGGCAACGCTCTGTATCAGCTAAATCGAAGTCTGGGTATAATTACATTTTCTCTGGTATCAAGAACGCGGATCAAATCAGTAATGGTAAGATGGCGCCGACTCAATTAGGTGCAAAAGCGGTAAATGCACATACATTACAGGTAAACTTGGAACACCCAATGCCGTACTTTAGCAAGATGATGATCCTGCCAGCCTTCTTCCCGCAGGATACTAAGGTCGTTCAAAAGTATGGCAGCAAGTATGGCACTAATTCTAACCGGGTCGTTTCTGACGGGCCATTCAAAGTCACTGGCTGGACTGGGACGAACGACAATTGGAAGCTGTTACGCAATCCTCACTACTATGATCAAAAAGCAGTCCATCTAAAGGAAATCGATATGCAAGTGGTTAAGGATGCCAACACTGCGCATAATTTATTTGCTAAAGGGCAACTGGATGATGCTACTATCAGTGGGGTTACAGCCCAAGGACTGCAGAAGAATAAGGATCTGCGTCACGTTCAAAAGGCTGGGACGTACTATGTTCGTTTGAATAACAAAGCTGGTAAACCATTTAATAACCAGAAGTTGCGGCAAGCCGTTTCCTTGGCTGTTGACCGGAATCATTTGACCAAGGATGTTTTAGCGGATGGTTCAAAGCCGGCTTATACCTACGTTGCCCAAGGATTGGCAACTGATCCAACGACTGGTAAGGACTTTGCTACTGAAATGACACCAACGGAAACCCACAACGTTGCTAAAGCCAAACAGCTTTGGAGTCAAGGCTTGAAGGAAGCTAACTTGAAGGGCACAGTCAACCTGACTTTGGTCGGCGATGATGATACTGTCACTAAGAACGTTGCCCAATACCTCCAAGGCACTTTGCAGCAGAACCTAGGTAACGTTAAGGTCAATATGCAAAACTTGCCAACCAAGACGGTTTCGAATAAAGAAGCTGGCGGGCAGTTCGACTTTGATCAAACCTTATGGCTGGCGGACTTTGGGGATCCAGAGAACTTCTTCTCGATCTTAACGAAGGACAATCCGCAAAACTATGCCCACTATGAAGATCCGCAGTTTAATGCAGCCATGAAAGATGCTACAACATCTAACGCTGCGAATACCGGTGCTTACTGGAAAGACATGAGAACCGCCCAATCACGGTTAAATGCTACCATGCCAGTAGTACCGCTGTACTCAATGGTTGAATCTCATTTAGTTAACCCGAAGCTGAAGGGAATCGAATATCACCCAGTTGGTGAAAACGATTATACGCGCGCTTACTTAGAAAAATAGGGTTAACTGCTAGCAGCGCTGAAATGGTCTATGATGATCATTTCAACGCTGTTTTTTGTTATAGAAGTCATTTTAAGCAATTTGGGCTTGAAAAATGCTATGCGAAAAATATACATTACTTTTTTAAACATATATAGTATTAAAGCCGGTAATATAGTAATCAAACGGTCTTAAACGATTCTTATAAATATAAATGCTAAATAGAGTAGAAATTTCATATTTTCCCCATGATTTGTTAACTTTACTCCGGTAAACTAAGACTATCTAAAAAGGAACCACTGTATATTGAATGTATATGATATACAGCGATTCCAAGAAATGAGGGAAGTCCTATGGCATCAGAAGCTCACAAAATCAACGGTGTTTCACTTACTGCCATGGTTGTCACGACAGCGATTGGCTCCGGTATTTTTGCGTTGAGCAGTGATCTGGCTGCCGCTGCATCGCCTGGGGCTGCCATTATCTCCTGGATAATTGTTGGGTTCGGGATCTTAATGTTAGCTGCCTGTTTAAATAATCTATTGACTAAACGCTCTGATTTAGAAGGTATTTTTGCGTATGGCAAAGCAGGGTTTGGTCCCTTTGTCGGTTTCATCAGCGGCTGGGGCTATTGGATGTCGGCTTGGCTAGGCAACGTGGCGTTTGCCACCGTCTTTATGAGTACGTTGGGGTACTTTTTTCCCGCGTTCCAGCGTGGCAATAGTCCGCAGTCGATTTTAGTGGCCAGCCTAATTGCCTGGTCGCTGACACTACTCGTTAACCACGGTATGGAATCGGCTGCGTTAATGAATACGGTGATCACAGTCTGTAAACTGATTCCGATATTTACCTTTATTATCGTAGCAATGGTGCTGTTTAACGGGCACATCTTTACCGCTCAATTTTGGGGTAATATTTCGGGTCCCGTGACGTTTGGCGCCATTGCACCGCAAATTCGCCGGAGTTTAATGATCATGATGTGGGTCTTCGTTGGGATCGAAGGCGCCACAGTGCTGTCATCGAGAGCGAAGTCGCGTCGGATCGCCGGTCGTTCAACTTTGATCGGTGTCAGTTGTTTGTTGTTGATTTACGTACTGGCTTCAATTCTGCCGTACGGGTATCTCTCCCGTGCCGAATTAGTACAGATGAAGCAGCCTGCCATGGTCTATATTTTCGAAGAAATGGTGGGTCAATGGGGCGGCAGCTTTATCAGTATCGGTCTTCTGGTTTCCATTTTAGGTGCTTGGCTGTCTTGGACCATGCTACCAGCTGAAACGTTGGGGATGATGGCTGAACAAGGATTGCTACCGAAGCGGTTTGCGAAGAAGAATAAGCACGGTGCGCCAACGTTAGCCTTAATGACCACGGCTGGTATGGTGCAAGGGTTTATGATTATCCTGATCTTTGCTGAAAAAGCCTATGAATTTGCTTATAGCTTATGTACCGCGTCAATCGTAGTATGCTATATGATCGTCGCGGCGTATCAAATTAAATACTCGTGGCAGAACCGAGATACCAAGGGTAATTGGTTACAGGTCGGTATCGGGGTGGCAGCGTTAGCCTTCCAATTGGTCGGCATCACACTGTCTGGTCTGCAGTACGTCTTTATCTGTCTGATCGTTTATGTACCAGGGATAATACTGTACGCAATGACTTTGAAAAATAACACGGGACGCTACTTAAACCGGGCAGAGTGGTCGGCAACAATCCTCATTGTTAGTGGCGCGGCGATCACCATAACGTTGATGGTGATGGGCAGAATCACGTTATGAGCCTGCTTAACTGATAATGGTGAACTACTTGTCACTAAAGTAACAAGCTTTTAGGAACACCGCTGACTTCCACAGCATTCTACGAATGTCATGCAGCGGTTACGGCTATTTACTAAGGCACGTTCCATGCCAGATAGTCTTTTAGACTCCAAGTTACGCAGTCGCTTGTAGAATATTAACTGCGGCATTAATGTCCCTATCGTGATTGACACCACAATTAGGACAGGCCCACTGTCTAATATCTAAAGTATGCTTACCATCATCATAGCCACAGCTTGAACATATTTGGGAAGTCTTTCTGGGATTAACAGTGACTAACTGTTTTCCATACCAAACACATTTATATTCCAGCATTCGACGCAATTCCCGCCAGCTTTGGTTAGCAATCGCTCTGGCAAGTTTGTGATTTTTAAGGAGATTTTTGGTTTTCAAATCTTCAATATAGATCACATCATATTGGGCTACCAAAGTTTTTGTTAACGTATTTAAGTAATTGTTACGTTGGTTGGCTATTTTTTCCGCATACTTAGCGACCATTCTTTTAGCTTTTTGATAGTTTTTAAAGTCAGATAGCTCTCTAGGTTCAATTACTTTGTTGTGCTTATCCCAAGCAATTTCTTGCTGGGCTTGCAATCTTCTCCGAGCTAAACGTTTCTCCCAGTAATGTTTCTTTTTACTGAGTCGTTTATCAAAGCGAATCGTTGGGTACTTCACGCCATCGGAGGTGATCATTAAATCAGCAACCCCTAGATCAATACCGACTGGATTACTGGTCTTAGCTAAAGGCTTGATATCAGTGTCGACTAGAATAATGGCATAGAACTTACCCGTAGCCGAAAGGCGAATAGTCACATTCTTGATTTTACCAACTGGTTTTCTACCTGATTTAAATTTTAGCTTTCCCAATTTGGGTAACTGGATGTGGTGATCATCAACTAGTTTAATATTGTGATTGACCGACTTGGTCTGATAGCTCTGCTTCGGGTACTTACGAGATTTGAACTTAGGGAAACCTTTATGCAGTCTAAAGAACTGCTTATAGGCTTCTACTAAGTCATGATTGGTTGACTGCAAGCTAGTGCTTTCAGCGTCTTTTAACCATTCGTATTCAGTCTTTAAAGCTGGTAGTAAATTATTTAAGGCAAACGCATTTAAGAATTTAGCTTCTGGGTTATTTTGATATCTTTCAACCATCATAGTTAGCATTTGATTCCAAACAAAACGGTTATACCCAAAGTTGAGTTTGATTTTGAGTTGTTGGTCTCGATTAGGATATAGCCGTAATCTGATCCCTTTTAAAGTCATATAACTTCACCTCTTTTCCATTTTTAGTATATCATAATGGTATACTAAAAATGAATATAAGCGGCTATATATCAACGGAATTAGGTAAACGTATGATTAAGTACGAACATACAAATGTGTCTGATTTTAACTTTCAACTGGTTTGGACTACCAAGTAGTGAAAAAAGATATTTACGACTGAAAAACAAGTTGATGCTATGAAAGCTATCGTGAAAAAGATTGCTGAAAGAAACTCGGTTGAAATATCTCGCATGGAGGTAATGCCTGACCAGGTTCAGATGGTGATCAGCTTTCCACCTAAGTCAGCGCCATCTTCAATCGTTAAAGTTTTTAAAGGTGGTTCATGGTTTATTCAGTTTCCACAAAACAAAAATCACTCCGGGGCAGACATTTATGGTCTCCTGGCTTTTTTATGAGTACCTTTGGTAATCCTTCAAAAGAAACAATAGTTCAATACGTTGACTCACAATTAGACCAATACAACGGTGGACGTCCAAGACGTTGATTCATCTCGGCATTAAAATACCGAGTTTTCTCAACTGACGCCACTTATAAATTGATTATAAAATTAAACAAATAATATATTTATTTGAAATAAAATGTTTGGCTAGCCTAAATAAGTGCTTGTGTTCCCGTTGATACATGGTATAGTTATCCTAGAGGAACGGAGTCAAGTCCTGTAGAGACTAGGAGGATATTATGTATGCTTACAGAAGATGATTTTGATGCAGAAGAAATGAGCTATAGTCGGTTGCTGTTGGCCGTCGATGATGACGATGATGAGTCGTCACGCAAGGCGTTCAACTACGCTTGCACGTTAGCACGAACATTTGATTTACCACTGGGGATCGTATCCGTTATGGAGACTGGCGATATGAACATTTATCAGTCACTTTCTCCGGATATTATTAAGTCACGTCGCGATGACATCTCTCATGATTTAAACACCTACGTCAGCAAGGCGAAGGCCTTTGGTGTAAAGGAAGTGACACCGCTGATCGGTGAAGGTAAGCCTGAACGGGTTATTTTGGAAGAAATTATTCCAGACTTCAAACCAGATCTAATTTTGCTAGGGTCGCACAGACGCCGCGGCAATCTGAGAATTGGCCATGTGGCCAGCACGATTATGAGAGAATCAAAGGTATCGACGATTATTGTGAAGTAGAGAGTGTGAAACAACTCGGGTTGACTCCAAAGTGTAACGTAGCAAAGTGAGGTTCCTGAACTTGGGAACCTTACTTTGCTACGTTACGCGGCCGGAGTTAGAGTTGCTGAACACGTTTGGACAATGTAAAAGCAAAACAACTCATACGAACAAAAAGAGCCGCAATCCATTATTCAGGATTGCGGTTCTTTACGTTCATTTTAACGGCGTATTTTTAATTCGATCTAACAGTTTCTGGTTATGATTTATCCGGGCAAAGGCCTTAGCGTCATTGATCAAATCAGTGACGGCAGCGGTGTCTTTTCCTTCAGCAATCGCATTTTGCGCTCGGCGGTAACAGATGCGGGCGGCATAGTAAGTGACATGGTTATTGGCACAGATCTCGTAGCCGTATTGCAGAAGTGAATCGCTGGTTTTGTAATCTTGAACGCGAGCGAAATACTCTGCGGTATAAAAGATCATGTTTAATGCTCGCCAGATGGCCTTGTTATCAGTCAAAGGTAAGGTATGCAAGTCATCAAAGACTTTTTGGAAGAAAAACTCACTCTTCTGATTCTCGTTGTTATACCCATAAGCAATACCACTACCGGTATAAGCCAGTTGAGTAAAAATCGTGCTATGGGTATCGTCGAGATCGTTAAGAATTAGGTTAAAGTAGTACAGGGTATCAGCAATGGGCTTTTCCAGCAGTGCTGATAGGTAGCCCTTTACGAAGTAGTACTGCATCTGACCATGAATTGAAAGGTTATCAAAAACAACCTGATTGAGATCGTTATTGGCACTATCGTATTCGCTGGTGATCAATTTGAACTCGGCGTGGTCCAACAGTCGGTTAGCTGCGGATTGAGCCGGTGGGTTCACTGGAAAACATCATCAAGGGTCAAATTTAACCGGGCACAGAGCTGCGTCAAAATACGGATCGCAGGTGCCTTGCCGGAATTTTCAAATTTACTTAGCGTCGCTTGCGTACAGATACCATCACAGAGTTCTGCTTGCGATAGACCCATCGCTTTACGGGCTTTGATAAAGCGTTCAATGTTCATAAGTAATCATCCCGTATCTAGTATTTGAATATATTATACCAGATATTTTATGTTACTGTAATAAGTCAGATGATTAAGACTGTCTATCGGTGTAAGTTATTTTAATGACGTGACCGAGTAAGATAAAGCGTATCTAATTAGTTGGCCTTCAAAGGGGCTTCCAGTGCAGCATACTTGGAATTCCTGTGAAGGCTATTTTTGTCCTTTTGAATATTCAAAATAAAATGCATATTAGCTTTAAAAATGCAGATAATATACACAAATTAGCTATTTTTTGATAAATTCACTAAAAAATATTGCATTTTTTAAATTAGGCGACTATAGTAAGACGCATACGAAAGAACAACTAAAAAATTTGTGAGGTGAAACCAATGGACGTTGCGATAGTAGGCGTTACCGGATACAGTGGCACCGTGTTATACACGCTGCTCGCTGCACACCCGGCAATCGACCAAATTAATTTATATGGACATAAAGATGAAGGGAAAGATGGTGATGTCCGCTATCTCGATGAACTGATTTCTGGTTTTCACGGCGAACACGTTAAGATTCAACCATTTGATCCGCAGCAGATCATGGTGGACAACGAAGCAGTCTTCTTTGCAACTTCCGCTGGTGTCAGCAGTCAGCTAGCCGGTCCATTTATCGATGCTGATTTTCCAGTGATCGATCTTTCCGGTGATTATCGGCTGCCTGATCCGGCTGAGTATGAGCGCTGGTATCATAAGCCAGCAGCTCCAGCCGAATATTTACAAAAAGCGACCTATAGTCTGGCGGATTTTTACCAGCCAGAGACCAACTACATTGCCAACCCAGGCTGTTACGCCACCGCAACCTTGCTGGGGTTAGCCCCCATGGTTCAGGCAGATTTGATCGACCCAGATACGATCGTGGTTGATGCCAAGTCCGGTACATCCGGCGCGGGGAAGAAGCTAACAGCCATCACGCACTTCACTGAAGCCAGTGACAACCTGCAGCTCTACGGGTTAAATACCCATAAGCATATTCCAGAAATCGTCGCTCAGCTTAAGAAGTGGAATCCAGCAGTGAATGCGATTCAATTCAGTACCACGCTGTTACCACTGACTACTGGGTTGATGGCTAGTATTTACGCCAAAGTTAAACCGGGTGTTGATCAGACCAAACTAATGGCCGCTTTCAATCAAGATTACGGCCAGGCTAACTTCGTTCACGTTCTTGATGGCACCACGCCAGATCTAAAGGAAGTCGTTGGCACCAATAACTGCGACATCGGCGTTGTGTACAATCCCGTCACCCAGACCGTGATGGTGATCAGTGTGATCGATAATTTGATGAAGGGGGCGGCCGGACAGGCGGTTCAAAATTTTAATCATCTGTTTAATTTGACCGAAACAACCGGTTTACCAACTCTGCCAGCTTTCGTGTAAGACACCGTTACAGATAAGAAAGAAGAATGCATATGATAAAAACTAATGAAGTGACATTAACCGATTTCCAGTGGCCCATGGGTTATTACAATGATGGGATCGAAATGGGTTTAGGTAAAAGCGACAAATTAGATTTTGGTTACTTGGTTTCCGAAGTACCAGCCAGTGCGGCCGGTACATATACCACTAACAAATTTCAGGCCGCACCAACGAAACTGACCAAGAACACGATCAATCAAGATCACAAGCTGCAAGCGGTAGTCATGAACAGTGCCTGTGCCAATTCATGTACCGGTAAGCAAGGTGAGCAAAACGCCCTGACGGAACAGCAGCTACTGAGCGAGAAGTTGGGCATTGATATTAACTTAGTCGGCGTTGCCTCAACTGGACTAATTGGTGCACAGCTGCCAATGGATAAAGTTACCGCGGGGATTAAACAATTAAGCCCTCACCATGAGGATAACGTGACTAAAGCAGTGCTAACCACTGACAAGCATCCCAAGCAAGCCTGTGTGCAAATTACAATGGGCGGTAAAAAGGTTACAATTACCGGATTTGCTAAAGGTTCTGGGATGATTCACCCGAAGATGGCTACTATGCTGGGGTTTGTGACCACCGATGCGGGGATCGATGGTGACCTATTACAGCAAACGTTAAGTGACAACGTGGATACAACCTTTAACCAGATTACCGTTGATGGTGATACTTCCACTAACGACATGGTGGTGGTCATGGCAAACGGTAAGGCTGGTGCACCGCAGTTAACCAGCACGGATGATGCCGATTATCCAACCTTCAAAAATGGTTTGCATCTGGTCCTTGAAGAACTGGCCAAACAAATCGCAGCCGATGGGGAGGGGGCCACGAAGCTAGTAGAATGCAACGTGGCTGGCGCTTTCAACGATCTGGAAGGCCAAGAAGTTGCTAAAGCCATCGTGGGATCGAACTTAGTTAAAGCTGCCATCTTTGGTCAGGATCCCAACTGGGGCCGGATCATTTCAACGATTGGCATGACGAACGCTCACGTGGATATTGACCATGTGGATATTGAAGTCAACGGGATCCCAATGGTCAAGGATAGTTTAGGATTACCATTTGACGAGAAGCAGGCAAGTGATAGTATGGGGGCAAATAAAGTTACCATTGATGTTGATTTGCACGTTGGTCCGGCCACCGGGCAAGCTTGGGGCTGTGACCTGACTTATAACTACGTCAAAATTAATGCCAGTTACCATACTTAGACTGAACTGAGACCACAAAGGGAGCGCATAAATCGTGAATCTAATCATTGTAAAAATCGGCGGCAACGCCATTTCAAAACTGAACAGCGAGTTTTTCGAGCAGCTGCGGCAATGGCGTCAAGCTGGTAAAAAAGTGTTATTGATTCACGGTGGCGGACCTCAGATCTCGAAATTATCCGCTCAGCTGGCTATTCCCACGCATAAGAAAAATGGCATTCGGATAACGGATGCGCGAACCTTAGCACTGACTAAAATGGTGCTACTGGGCAATACCCAACCGGCATTACTGATGCGGCTGGCAAATGAGGGTCTAGCTGCAATTGGCTTAAACGCGTCAGACCAACAGTTGTTAACGGGAACTTATATTGATCAAGATACTTACGGAGCCGTTGGCAGTATTACTGGTGTGAACGAACTGGCACTCTCTAAGATCTTAAACGGTCAGATTGGGGTCCTAGCACCACTTGCGCTGACCCCCACCGGCGATTGGCTGAACGTTAATGCCGATACGGCGGCAGCGGATATCGCGCGGGTACTAAAAGCCAGCCAGCTTTATTTGCTGACGGATGTCCCGGGAGTTCTGAAGGATGGCAAAGTGATCTCAGCCATGATCCCGCAAGACATTCCCCATTTAATAGAAGAAAAAGTGATTACAGATGGGATGCAGCCGAAGCTTTCGGCCGCTGCTAAAGCGGTTCACGCCGGTGTGCACGCGGTATGTATTACCGATCAATTAACCCATCCAGGAACAACTTTAAAAACGGAGGCTAATGATTAATGAGTATGACACACGTATTTCCAACTTATGACCGGTTTGATTTCGAACCGATCTCTGGTAACGGGGTCATTGTGACCGATGATCACGGCCGGGACTACTTAGATTTCACTTCTGGTATTGGGGTCTGCAACTTTGGCTATCAAAACGTCAAAATTCAAAACGCCGTGAATGTGCAATTAACCAAGATGTGGCACATTTCTAACCTCTATCAGAATCATCTGCAGGAATCCGTCGCTGAACTGTTAGTCGGCGACGAGGATAAATTGGTGTTCTTTGCTAACTCTGGTACTGAAGCTAATGAAGCTGCACTGAAATTAGCCCGTAAAGCTACGGGTAAATCCAAAGTACTCTCATTCAACCACTCCTTTCATGGCCGGACGTATGGTTCGATGTCCATGACCGGTAATGACCACATTAAGGAAGGTTTTGCACCATTCGTTCCCGACATTAGTTTTGTGGATTACAATGATGCAGCCTCGCTGGATGCCATTACGGATGATCTGGCGGCGGTGATCTTGGAAGTGATTCAGGGTGAAGGCGGCGTGATCGTTGGTGATCAAGACTGGTTGCACGCGGTTCAGGATAAATGTAAAGCAACTCATACTCTGTTTATCATTGATGAAGTACAGACGGGCATTGGCCGGACTGGTTACAAATTTGCCTATCAAGGTGTTGGACTGGATCCGGACATTGTCACGTCAGCCAAGGCGCTGGCCAATGGTTTGCCAGTTGGTGCCATGATTGGTAAAGCTAACTTAGGACCAGCCTTTGGTCCTGGTTCTCATGGATCCACTTTTGCTGGGAATCCCCTGACGATGTCGTCTGCACAAGCGGTTTTGACGCAGTTAACACCCGCTTTTCTGGAAGGCGTCCGGGACAAGTCAGCGGCCGTTTGGGATGAATTAGATCACTTTGACGATTTAAAGACGGTTAAGTCCGTCTCTGGCCGTGGCTTGATGATCGGTATTCACCTGGTGGATGACGTTGCGGTTAACGATGTGGTGAAAGCACTGCACCAAAAGGGACTGTTAACACTTTCTGCGATGGGGAATACGTTGCGGCTCCTACCACCATTGATCATGAGCAAGTCGGACCTATTGAGCGGTTTGCATACGATTTATCAAACGTTGGATGAAAAATAGGTTATAAAAAATACGCCTCCCCTGATTAAAAGGGAAGGCGTATTTTTTTGGGTCTTTGTCAAACGGTGTTGATTAACGACTTGATTATATTTAGAGCTTTCTCTTCGGAGGAAGCTCTTTGTTGCTTACGGGATTTGAGTGGTCGAGATCGGAAATATCGGGACTTTGTACCCTTTAAATGGATTTTGGGTACACTAAATAACCCTTTGTTCTAGGGGCATTCGCAATAGGGACTAAGCAGCGATTTGGAAGATTCGGATAAACATGTTTTCTTGGTT
>NZ_BJDO01000013.1 GCF_005405185.1 Secundilactobacillus hailunensis | reverse complement strand
AACCAAGAAAACATGTTTATCCGAATCTTCCAAATCGCTGCTTAGTCCCTATTGCGAATGCCCCTAGAACAAAGGGTTATTTAGTGTACCCAAAATCCATTTAAAGGGTACAAAGTCCCGATATTTCCGATCTCGACCACTCAAATCCCGTAAGCAACAAAGAGCTTCCTCCGAAGAGAAAGCTCTAAATATAATCAAGTCGTTAATCAACACCGTTTGACAAAGACCCATAGTTATGTGATGAACCAAGTTACCCCCACTACAATGCTTTTTGTGCCTAGTGAAGGCGGCATCAGCCACGCACCAACGGAATTAACTTACCCAGCAGATTTAAAAAATGGTATCCAGCTATTAATGGCTAGTCTGCACGCCCAGGCATACTAGCCCCAACACCTTCCAAGTAATCAAAAAGGCACTGTCTAACTGCTGATACGCAATTAGACAGTGCCTTTAATGTCAATCTTTACTTGCTTAATAGTGACTTGACAGTCTTGTTAACAATGTTGCCATCTGCTTTACCCTTAAGCTTAGGCATGACTGCCCCCATCACCTTACCAAAGTCAGCCATTGAACTGGCACCAACTTCGCTGACAGTATCAGTCACGATTTTTTTAATCTCATCTTCACTCAACTGCTTGGGTGCGTATTTCTCAACCAATTTAATTTCAGCATCCAAACCATCAACAAGATCCTGACGGCCGGCGTCGGCAAATTCTTGGCGGGATTCTTTTCGTTGCTTCAGTTCACGGGAAAGGACCGTCAACTGTTCGTCATCGTTTAGATCATGACCCAACTTGATACGTTCGTTGGTTAGGGATGTCTTGATCATCCGAATAACGTTTAAAGCAACCTTATCGCGAGCCTTCATGGCCGTTTTTAAATCTTCTGTGAGCGTGTCTGATAATGACATGTACAAAAACCTCCTAATTTTCATTAATTGGTTCACCTCTAAAGTGCGCCAATTCTCGTGAACTGCTCGTTACTTGGGCAACAAGCTTCTAGAAACACCGCTAATTTACGGTAATTTACTAAGGTGCGTTCCGCGCCGAACTTTGATAACCTAGCTACTCGCTATCATCTTTATTATATTCGTTATTAGTGGCATAGGCAATTCAGTATATCTTGATAGAACCGTGATTATGCCATTAAAACAAAAAAAGACTCCTGGTAGCCAGGAGTCTTCGATGCAACTAGAAACGCTTCTTGTTCTTACGTTTTCTTGCTGCTTCTGATTTTAATTTCTTTTTAACGCTTGGCTTTTCATAAAACTCACGTTTACGGTATTCTTGTAAAGTACCGCTTTTGGAAACGGTTCGTTTGAAGCGCCGAAGAGCATCGTCAAGAGACTCGTTTTTGCGAACGACTGTCTTTGTCATGTAAATCCCTCCCTCCGAGCTCTAGTAGTAACCGATTGAAAATGAGCAACAAAAAATTGCCCTCCTCAATAGTTCCTTTTAATTATACCTACCTAATCGCGTCACGTCAATCATTTCAATTAAGTTTTAACCAGAAAATTCAAATATCATCGCTTTGTTTCCGCCTGTGCTAAAATTAGACTAACTATTAAATAACGGGGGCTTTATGATGGCTGAAAATTCTGATATCGACATCTTTATTATTTCCGATTCATCTGGTGAAACGGCACTGACCGTTGCCCAGACCGCAGTCGCGCAATTTCCTGATCTGAAAGTGAAGTACCAGCGCTTTCCCTTTATTCAAACGGAAGCGATCCTCAGCGGCATTTTAAAAATGGCTGCAAAAAAAGATGCGGTCGTTTACTATACGCTAGTCACGCATTCATTAAGCGAACAGGTGAGAAGCTTTGCTGAGGAAAACCACCTGCAGTCTTTTGACTGCATTCAGCCCGCTATGAAGGCGCTCACTAACCGCACTGGGGTTGAACCCGCCTCGATTCCAAGCATCAACCACAGTTTAACCGATACTTACTTTGACCGCATCGGTGCCATGGAATTTGCCGTGGCTTACGATGATGGAAAGGATCCCACTGGTTTGCAGAAAGCAGACATTGTGATTCTGGGTGTCTCACGAACTTCCAAGACGCCGCTATCCCTCTTTTTAGCCAATCGTGGTATCAAAGTTGCTAATCTACCACTATCACCTAAGTCGCAGTTACCAGATGAATTATGGCAGGTCGATCCCGCTAAAATCATTGGTTTGACCAATAGTCCCAAAGTGTTAAGACGAATTCGCCAGCAACGGATGCTTTCATATGGGTTGCCCGCCGAAAGTGCCTATTCGGATACTGAAAAGATCAAGGCCGAATTAAAATACGCCGATAAGATCTACAAAAAGATCGGCTGTTTAGTCATCAATGTCTCTAATAAATCAATTGAAGAAACGGCGACCTTGATTCTTGAAAATCAAAACCTGGAACCGGCCGAAATCGATACTATCAAAGACTGACCCGATTGGCAATACATTTAGCACCACCTATTTCTGAGACACACTATTATGGGATACTGTTTAGCAAGGCTCAAGTTGACTTTCACTCACTGGTTTAAACAAAGGAGTGGTTCATTTGACTCAGATTGGAATTATTGTGGGCAGCTTACGTCAAGCCGCCTATTCTCAAAAGGTCGCTAACGTTCTAGCAAATTTATTACCCGTTCAGCTGACGCCCGTTTTTATTGATATTGGTCAGTTACCATTGTACAACGCTGATCTCGATGAAGACGATACCGTTCCTGCTTGGCAAACTTTCCGGCAGCAGTTAGATGACGTCGATGGGTTGATCATCGTCACCCCAGAATACAATCGTGGGATGACCGGTGCCCTTAAGAATGCCTTTGACGTTGGTTCCAAGCGACGTAATCATTGGAAACATCAAATCGCCTTAGTCGTTTCCAGTTCGCCTGAAGCCACTGGCGGCTTTGGTGCTAACCAGCAAGTCCGCCAAGTACTGGTCACGTTAAACGTATTCCCCGTTCAACGCCCCGAAGTTTATCTGGGACATGTCAACCATTTGTTTAATGACCAAAATCTGATGACCAACTTAGATACGCTCTCATTTTTGCAGACGGCGGTTAACGCCTTTGTTGACTTACAAGCCAAGTTTGATCCGCAGCCTGCTGATGAGCTGAACGCCCTAGCCATTAAATACGAACCCGGCCGCTTTTACATCAACGGTGAAAATGGCAGTACACTGGCCGAAATCATTTTTCACGACCAGCAAAATAAACGGATCATGGTCACCAACACCCAGGTCAGTGAGCAGCTACGGGGTCAAGGCATTGCTAAACGGTTAATGCTGCGCGTTATCCGCTTTGCACAAATTTATCACTTAACGATTATTCCGGATTGTTCATACGCCCAAAAGTTTCTTGAAAAACACCCTGAATATCAAGACTTATTTACGACGAATTAAAAATAGCGCCAGTAGAAAAATGATTTCTACTGGCGCTATTTTTTACAATTAATTATCTGATTCCAAACTCGTATCAAACGGTTTTTGCGCTAAAACGTCTGCTTCCAGATTAGGATTAAACGTTTGGCGTTTCAGCATTTCAATTTCATACCCATAAGGCGCCAGTTTATGCTTCTTATCAATGGCCACCCACGGCGTTTCCATCACTTTAGGCACGTTGACCAAACTAGGATGATGAGCAATGGCATTTAAGGCCTCAAAACCAATCGTGCCGTTACCCAGCAATTCATGGCGGTCTTTATGGCTGCCTTGCGGGTTTTTGGAATCATTCAAATGAATAACTTGCAGCCGATCAAGACCGATTACGTCATCGAACTGCTTTAACACACCATCAAAATCATCTTTAATGGCGTAACCCGCATCGCTGGTATGGCAGGTATCAAAGCAGACCGATAGTTTATCGTTATCGGTAACTTGGTCGATAATCGACGCCAGCTGTTCAAAGGTAATCCCCACTTCAGTCCCCTTACCAGCCATGGTTTCCAGCGCAATTTTGACGGTTTGCTCCGGGGTAATAATTTCATTTAAGCCCTTGGCAATTTGAGCAATGGCCGCTTCGGGTCCCGCGCCAACGTGGGCGCCAGGATGCAACACGATCTGAGTGGCGCCAATCGCTTCAGCCCGGTTCACTTCTTCACGCAGAAATTGGACCGCAAAGGGGTAGTTTTCGGGTTTAATGGTATTACCCAGATTGACCACGTACGGCGCGTGGACCACGATCTGGCGTAACCCATGAGTCTGCATAAAGTCGTGACCAGCCTCAATATTAAGTTTATCGATTGGTTTACGGCGTGTGTTTTGCGGTGCGCCCGTGTAAACCATAAACACATTTTCACCATAGGAAGCAGCTTCTTTAGCTGACCCTAACAGCATCTCTTTGCCCTTCATGCTGACGTGCGAACCAATTAAAAATGTCATTTTTGAATTCCCCCTAGGATAACCTTAACGACTTTTTCTGAGGCTGAACCGTCTTCCCAATCGCAATATTTTTGGTTAAAACCAGCTAATTGCGAACGATAACCGGCAAACGCCCCCTGAGTTGCAAACTGGCTCAAATAATCATCAAAGGCATCCTCAGTAGTGGCTAACGGTCCCGGAATCTCAGCTTGATAGTCAAAATAAAAGCCCCGCAACTGATCGCGGTAATGCTCGAGATCATAGGCATAGAAAAGCATTGGCCGGTTCAGGTTAGCAAAATCAAACATGACTGACGAATAGTCGGTGATCATGAGATCGGAGATGAGGTACAAATTAGCAATGTCCTCATCGGCAATGATCTTGACTCGGTCTTCAAACTCCCGGATATCAATATGATCCTTCACTAAATAGTGCGGTCTTAAAACCAAGATGGTCTGATCATCCACCTGTTCAAAAAAGCGTTGCAGCTTAAATGGCAGTTCAAAATGATACTGACCGGTTTTAATGGCATCATCATCTCGCCAAGTCGGCGCGTACGTAATCACTGTTGTATCCGGATCGCCAACCAGTCGTTGCTTCAGTTGCCGGATCACGGCCGGCTGATTTTGATGATAGAGAACGTCATTTCTGGGATATCCTATGTCTAAAAACTGATTGTGAAATTGAAATGCCGAACGGAAAATCTGCTTCGAATAGTCATTGGGTGCAATCAAGTAATCCCAACGAGCCGCTTCCCGGATAAATTGCTGATAGTAATCGGCGGTTTTGGTTCCCGGAATCGCCACGTGTTCAATATCAACGCCTAAATGTTTCAGCGGTGTGCCGTGCCAGGTCTGAATATAAGTTGTCCCTTTATTTTTATGCCACCAGTTTGGTAAGCGTGAATTGAACACCCAAAACCCAGCGTGGGCCATCAGCCACACCCATTTGAATGAAAAACGTTTGACTAGCTTGATGTCTGGGTACTGCGCGTGCAACTCGTGATACCGCCGTGGTTTAACCCCAAAATAAGCCGTGGCTTTCAGCTCGGGGCGGTCGTGAACCAGCTGCCGGTAAATGGCTGCCGGATTGTCATTAATATCGTTACCATTAAAACTCTCAAACACCAGCAGATCTTTTTTTACCGGGATACAAAGAAACCCATCGTTTAAAACGATGAGCCCATTGCGAATCACGATTTTTAGACCTTTTATGACTTGGTTGACCAGTCCAGTCGTTTTCACCGTAATTCCTCCTTATTAATTGACTAAATTAAATCAACGAAACGTGAACGGAACTTGTAATGCAAATGTGAACCGACTAGTAAGAAGAACAGCACGATCAGCCAAAATTCAATGGTTAACGTTGGTCGTTGCCAGAACCAGCCTTGACCCAGCATTGATTCCCGGAAGCCGGAAACCACGTAGAAGAATGGGTTCAATTGCAAGAGCCGAATGACAGCTGGTGGAAAGCCACCAGTCTCAAAGTTAAACAGTACACCAGAAATGTAGAATAACATCCGCATCACTGATTGGAGCAAGATGTGATAATCCCGCACAAGCACTGACACTGCCGAGTTAAAAATACCAAAGGCAATCAGGAACATGATCATACAGAAGAAATAATAAACTGACTCAAGCCAGTAAATATTGGGGCGAATCCCGTAAATCAAACCAACCATCACAGAAACCACTAACATCGTCCAAAATGAACTTAAATTGGAAACAATTTTAATCGACGGTAAAGCTGAAACGGGGAATTTCATCTTAGAAACCATTCCCACTTGTTGATAGATACTCTTAGAAGCATCCAAAGTTGCCCGGTTCATGAAGAACCATGGCGTGATTCCAATCACCATCCAAGGCAGGTAATCAATACCGCTGCTTGCCCCATGTTTCAGGCCAACACCGAACACTAACCAGTAAATACAGATTTGAATTAAGGGATATAGATATTCCCAAATTAACCCCAGATAGTGACTTTGATAATCGGCACGATCTTGATATTTTGAAATTCTAAAGATAATCCCTAAACTATTAAATTGTTCCTTGAATAAAGTTCCGACCTCTTTCAAAGGTTAACACTCCTTTACGCCGCCTATTTTTCCAAATAACGGCAGTAATATTCCACGACCCGTTGCGTCGCATGACCATCATTGTAAGTATTCCAATGACGATTAAACTTGGTAAAATCCGTTTGCCGGTCAGCGACAATTGCCGTTCGCAGTTCTGCCGGTGTCTTTAAGGGTGCTGATGGCAGCCACTTTAAAAAGTGGGGTTGAATACCAGGATTTTGCTGGTACTCTTCTAAATCAGACATATAAAACAGCAGACTATGCGCGTGTGGCAGCAAGCTGTAATCAAACGCAATCGACGAATAATCGGTAATTAAAGTCTCCGTCACCATCAGCAGATCCGTTGTTGACAGCTGCGGATAAAAGCGCACCTGATGCGTCGTTGACTGACTAAGCCGCTGTTCGTACTTTTGCAGCAAGGGATGGAGCTTGACCACCACCACGGCATTTGGATCAGCCACCAGTGCTTCTTTTAGTTCTGGCGTCAGCTCAAAGGTCATCGAGTCTCGATACGTTGGTGCGTATAAGATCACCCGATGCTTGGCTAACCCCGGCGCTAAACGATCAATACGCGCACGCGCCCCGACCTGCCATTTAGCAGAAAAGAACCGGTCAGACCGCGGATAACCCAGTAACTGCATCCGTGAACGTGGGACGCGATAGCTATCCTGAAAAACGTTGCCCATGGCATCTGAAGCCACCACGTAATCATCGAACTGATCATAGACCCGTTGGAAACGGCGCTGATCTTCTTTAGAACGCTGACTCGTGGTTGGGTCGCCCCAGCCGAAGCGCTTAATTGCACCATTGGCATGCCAGAGCTGAACAATCTTGGCGTGCCGCGGATGCAGCAGGCCGCCTAAAAAGGCGTAGTAGTTGTCGCAAAAGATCAGCCTAGCCGTCATGATCAACGGGATTCCAGTAAACACAAAATGCAGATTATCCCGAAATGGAATAACTTTGATGCCATAAGCAGCTAACTGGGTTGCCTCGACTTCAACATCTGGCCGGTAAAAAACGACCAGTCGCTGATTGTCAGGTAATTTATCAGCCAGCGCTAGTATAAACTTCAAATTATTGCCGAAACTCATCAGGTAAATAACTGAATGAACCTTGCTTCGCCTAAAAAAGTTCAGCGCAGATATCAACCGGACCAGCCAAATATAAATTACTTTCACAGCAGACCACCAATTCTATTTTTCTCCTGTGTTACGTCTCCCAGCAACGGGTGCCGTAACGCACACCTTGGCATTATACCACATTCAAATTTTAAGTAACTGGCTTTTATCAGAATTTAAGAATTTACCAAAATATAAAATCGCCATGCCCTTGATATCAAGAACATAGCGATAAAATTGTCATAATCTAGGCTCATAAAAATGGCCCAAAATCTTGTAAATTTCTGAAACACTGGTGAAGGCACTTGAATCAGCTTCATTCATGGCTTCCTCTAAGTCCGACATTTCATAACGCGAAATAACAGTGAAGAGGATCGTCTTCGTATCATGGTGATAGGCACCTTCCGCATCATGCACAATGGTAATCCCCCGTCGAATATGGTTTTGAATCGAATCAATCACCGTTTTCGGCCGGTCAGTAATGATCATCACCTGCATCAATTGCTGGCGCGTATAAGTCATATCCATGACCCGGGCGTTAACCACTAACCCAATGGCGGAATAAAACGCGTGTGGCCAGCCGTACAGAAAACCGGCAGCCAAAATGATCAGCGAATTAAACGCAATGTTAATGGAGCCAATCGAGCGGCCAGTCTTGCGGCGAATCACGATTCCCAAGATGTCTAAGCCCCCGGTTGAAATACCGCTTTTAAGGGCCAAGCCGGTTCCAAACCCGTTGACCGCCCCACCAAACAGCGCACAGATGATGGGGTCAGTCGTCAAATGAACGGGATGCAGCATCTTGATCATTAAACTGGCAAGAAAAACCGCAATAACCGTATAAACCGTAAAATTATGACCGATTGCCCGCCACGCCAAGATAAACAGTGGGATGTTCAGCAAAAACAGTCCTAAAGCAGTTGAAATCACAAAGGTCAAGTGCCGTTCAGTCAGGGTCGTCACAATTTGGGCTAACCCAGTGATACCAGAAGAATAAATGTGTCCTGGCGTCCAAAAGAAATTCATGGCGATAGACACTAAAATACCGTATATAAAAGCAGTCGAAATTTTTCCAATTGATTGATGGCGTTTAACTAAACGCTGTACATCATCCATAACAAACCCTCTCTATCCTGTTAGGTTACTACCAATATCCTAGCATACCTCATCGGGCTGCACAGCATTATTTCCAGATTCTAAAGCGAACTTTACTTGGTTTTCGAATCCTGCCAGTGTTCGTTAACGAACTTTTCACGCCCACCGGCTTCCTGCATGGCCATTCGTGCTGGCTGCTTGCGATAGAAATCTTGATGTTCTTCTTCAGCTTCATAAAATGGCTTAGCGTCTTCAATCTGAGTGACGATTGGGGCATCGAATTTACCACTATCGATCAAAGCCTGACGAGACTTTTCTGCAATTTTACGCTGGGTCTCGTCCTTCACAAAAATGACTGGTCGGTAGTTGTCGCCACGGTCTTGAAACTGGCCCATAGCATCCGTTGGGTCGGTCTGCTGCCAATAGATCTGAACTAATCTTTCATAAGACATGATTTCTGGATCAAAGGTAATTTTAACCGCTTCGGTATGGCCGGTAGTGTGGCTGCTGACCTGCTCGTAAGTCGGATTAGCCACGTGCCCACCAGTATAGCCAGAGACCACCTTCTCAATACCTGGCTGTGTATCGAAGGGCTTGACCATGCACCAGAAGCACCCACCTGCAAAAATTGCTGTTTCTCGTTTTTTACTCATTTCGTTCACCCCTAAATTGATTAAATTGAATAGTGATCAGTATAGGGTATTTCAGCTCATGAAACAAGCAAACCGCTGTCTGTACCGTCAATCAAGACTGCATAACTAAAATTGATTTTAGCTAGTCTCTTTACAAGGTTCAAGTTATGAGTTAGCATACAACTAAATTAAAGAATAATTAAAAATCAATGATAAACAGAGTGAATAAGCAGAGTAAGTTCCTTCGATGTGCTTAGAGAGTCCGTAGTGGCTGCAAACGGATGGCATCTAGAACTAAAAGTAGGCTTTGAGCCATAATTGTTTATTGGGATTTCGTGGTGACCACCATTATCTGGCCGACGGATTTAAGCATTGTTAGATCCGCTGAGGTTGTCTTATGGACAACAAATCAAGGTGGTACCGTGCATACTATTGCGCCCTTCGAATTTTTTCGAAGGACGTTTTATTTTACATTTATTTCAGATAAGGGGGAATTTTTATTCGCCAAATCGCAGTATCTAGTATTCATCAGCGCATCCATTCGTGCCCTTAGCCCATACACAGGTACAAAAACACATCATTCATCTATCTTTAGGAGGAATACATATGGCTTCTAATACCGTTACTTCTCATAGCATCAGTTCAAGTTCACTTAACCTCGAAACACAGCTTAATTCCGCTCGCGAAACGCCTTTGTTCTACAAAGTATTTGGATTAGCCGGCGCTGGCATCATGCTGGACGCTGCTGACGTTTACGTGGCCAGTGCCATCAATGGCGCCATGGTTGCATCCCATTTTGCCACCGTTACACAGGGTTCACTCTTCTTATCCAGCGGCTTTTTAGGACTGTTCCTCGGATCGTTAATTTCCGGGTATATTGGCGACTTTTATGGCCGCAAAAAATCTTATCAGTATAATTTGTTGCTATTTGGCGCGTTTACCCTCTTAGCCGCCTTTGCACCGAATATGATCACACTGATCATCTGCCGGCTGTTTGCTGCCACTGGTCTGGGTGCCGAAATTGTCACCAGTTATGCCGTTGTCAATGAGTTTGCGCCAGTTAAACGTCGCGGTCACTGGTCCGGATTAACCGCGATCATCGCCAACACCGGTGCACCGATCACCTTACTGATTGCCACCTTCGTGATTCCGAAATTCGGCTGGCGGTCAATGTTTCTGCTGTTAGGGATTTTGGCCATGATCCTGTGGTTTGCCCGTCGTCATTTTCCTGAATCACCCCGCTGGCTATTGACTAAGGGCCGGACTCAAGAGGCTAACGCCATTATTAAACAGCTCACGACCCGCGGGCTTTACGATGATGGTGAGTTAGAAGATAAAAATAAATCTGTCATCCACATTAGCTTTGCCAAAGGCTTGTTTATTGCAATTGTTGCTGTCAGTGCCACCCTGCTTTGCCAGTATACCTTCTCCACTTGGGTGCCAACGTTACTGCTGAAACGCGGCATTAATATTGTCAGTTCCATCGGCTTTTCTGCCATCATGATGCTGGGTGCCCCAATTGGCTGTGCCATTGGTGCCCTGCTAGTAGACCAGACTGGCCGGAAAAAATTAATTGGCAGCGCCTTTATTGCCGTCGCTATTCTAGGGTTTGCTTATGCCTATGAGACCACTACGGTGGGTATCTTACTAAACGGTTTTTTGCTGACAGTAACCCTCTATATTCTAATGGCAACCGTGGTCAGCATCTACACCAACGAATTGTTTGAAACCAGTCACCGCTTCCGTGGCGCCGGTATTGCCAACGGTGTTTCCAAGCTATTAAACGTTTTGATGCCCTCAGTCGTCACCATTGTAATCACCCATTTTTCAACCGTGTTTCTCTTCTACGGCATTGCAGTAATTGCCATTATTGCGGCCGCTGTCATCTTCATTTGGGGACCTGAAACGGATGATAAAATCATCAAGTAGTTTTTAAAATCAATTATCTACAATAAATATATGGTCATCAAAAAAGCATGGTTCTCAGCCATTTTTGACTGAGAACCATGCTTTTTGTCTAGCACTCTTTATAACTTATTTATCTTTTTTATCGTCATCCTTGGTTACAAACAGGCTTAAATCTTGCAATTGCTTGTCTGAAACCGTGGTTGGTGCAGATGTTAATGGTTCAACAGCCTTAGAGTTCTTAGGGAAGGCGATGACGTCTCGGATGTTACCGCGCTTAGCTAACAAGCGGGCAAACCGATCCAAGCCGATTGCCAGACCACCATGAGGCGGAAAGCCGTAATCCAAAGCGGTTAGGAGATAACCAAACTGCTTTTCGGCCCGTTCTTTGGTGAATCCGAGGGCTTTGAACATCTTCATTTGCAGGTCACGGGTGTGGATCCGGATCGAACCGCCACCTAATTCCAGACCGTTTAAGATGATGTCATAACTTTGCGCGTAGGCTTTATGCGGATCTTCGCCTTCGTCCAAGTAATGTTCGTCACCGGCTTTTGGCATGGTGAATGGGTGATGGGCTGGAACCCAGCGCTTTAAGTCCACATCGTAATCGAATAGTGGCCAGTTCACGATCCACAGGAAGGCAAACTTCGACTCATCGATCAAACCAAGTTCCTTGGCAATTGTCCGCCGCAGGTAGTCCAAAGTTTGGGCAACCACTCGGCTGGAATCACTGGCGAATAACAGGAGATCACCAGGCTTAGCGCCGGTCCGTTCCGTAATGGCTTTGTACAGTTCAGCGTTGTCCTTGAAGAACTTAGCAATTGGGCCGGTAAAGTTGTCTTCAGTGACCTTCAACCAAGGTAAGCCCTTAGCACCGAAGCGTTCGATATGCTCCACGAACTTGTCGATGTCTTTTCTGGAGTACTTATCAGCACCGCCAGGAACGGCGATTGCCTTAACTTGGCCACCGTCATCAAGCACTTTGTTAAAGACGTTAAAGCCGAGATTATTCACTAAGTCGCCTAAGTCTTTTAATTCCATGCCATAACGGACATCTGGCTGGTCAGTCCCAAAGCGAGCCATCGATTCATCCCAGTCCATCCGTTTGAACGGTAACTTAACGTCAATGTTTAAGGTTTCCTTCATGACTTTAGCAATCAGACCTTCAGTCAGATCTTGAATCTCTTCAGCATCCAAGAAGGAGGTTTCCATATCGATTTGGGTAAATTCTGGCTGACGGTCACCACGCAGATCTTCGTCACGGAAGCAACGGGCGATTTGGTAGTAACGGTCAAAGCCGGCACCCATCAGCAACTGCTTAAACAGTTGTGGTGATTGTGGCAAAGCGTAGAAATGACCCGGATAGACCCGTGAAGGCACCAGATAGTCCCGGGCACCTTCTGGCGTTGACTTAGTCAAATCAGGCGTTTCAATATCGATGAAGCCCTGAGAATCAAAGTAACTGTGAACTGATTGGGTGATCCGGTTACGAATTAAGAGACCACGTTGCATTTCTGGCCGACGCAGATCCAGATAACGGTACTTCAACCGCAGATCGTCAGAAACGTTAATACCATCTTGAATATAAAATGGCGGGTTTTTAGCCTTGTTTAACAAGTTGATTTCAGATACCCGCACTTCGATCTTACCGGTACGCATCTTCTCGTTAACTTCGTGTTCGGCCCGTGGTACCACGTGACCCTTAATTTCAATGACGTATTCGTTCCGCAGCTGGTCAGCAACGGCTAATGCATCCTTATCAAATTCCTCACTGAAGACCAGTTGAACGATGCCTTCGCGATCGCGTAGATCGATAAATATTAAACCGCCTAAATCACGGCGCTTTTGAACCCAGCCCTTGAGGACGACATCTTGATCAAGATATTTTTCGTCCACCAGACCGGCATATGTTGTTCGCTTCATCTTACTCTCCCTTTAATCAATATTTTTAATGACACTGGCGAAATCGGTCATCACATCGTCTAACGGTGCTGAAACTTCATTACCAGAGTTCATATTCTTAACGTGAATCGTATTGGTCGTTAACTCTTTTTCACCCAGAGTCAGCGTGTAAGCAGCACTTAAGCGGTCAGCCGTTTTGAACTGCGCCTTGGGTTTACGAGCTAAGTAATCGCGGTCAGCTGAATATTCCTGCTGACGCAGCGCTTGAACCACCTTTAACGTTGGTGCGTTGGCTTCATCACCAATGCCCACGACATAGGCGTCCAAATGATGTTCTTCAGGGAACTTGACCCCTTCAGCTTCCATCAATAAGATCAAGCGTTCCATACCTAGGCCAAACCCAACACCGGAAACTTCCGGGCCGCCCAATTCTTCGACCAAGCCGTTGTAACGACCACCGGCACACACCGTGGTGTAGCCATGACCTAACGCCTTTGAATCAACCATGATTTCAAAAATGGTGTGGTTGTAGTAGTCCAGACCTCGCACCATGGTTGAATCGACCACGTAGTCAATACCGATAGCTGACAGCAAGCTCTTTACTTGGTCAAAATGAGCCTTAGCTTCAGGTGTCAGATAATCTAGGATCGATGGCGCATCCGCCACGAACTGCTTATCCTTTTTATCCTTACTATCCAGTACCCGTAGCGGATTCTTGTGCAAGCGAATCTGAGAATCTTCACTCAGTTCATCGTAGTGCGGTTCCAGATAGTCGATCAGCGCCTGCCGGTAATTATCTCGAGTCTCCTTATCGCCTAGTGTGTTGATCGCCAAACGGAGGTTAGAGATACCGAAATGCTTAAACAGATCCATCCCCACCGCAATGACCTCAACATCTAGAGCTGGCTCATCGGAACCGAACGCTTCGATCCCCATTTGATGGAATTCCCGCTGACGGCCTGACTGTGGCCGTTCATAACGGTACATCGGCCCGATATAGTAAGTCTTAAAGGGCTTTTGAACTTCTGGACCATACAGTTTGTTCTCCACAAAGGCCCGCACAACACCAGCGGTCCCCTCTGGCCGTAAACTGATGTGACGGTCGCCCTTATCCTTAAAATCATACATTTCCTTAGTAACAATGTCTGAAGTGTCGCCAGAAGTTCTCGAGAACACTTCAAAATTTTCAAATAACGGTGTGCGAATCTCTTCGAACCGGTACTTACTGAATACTTGTCGCGCCACTGCCTCAACATACTGCCAGTGCTGACTCTCACCGGGAAGAATGTCCGCAGTGCCTTTTGGTCGCTGATAACGCATAGTATCTCCCTTTCTGATTTTTGATGTCGTGGCGTAAAAAAATAAAAAGCACCCTTGTTTTCACAAGGGTGCTTCGCACGGTACCACCTTAAATTTACTCATCCATAACGTTGGACACGGATAATTGCTTACCCACCTCAAAAGTGTCTTCAACTTCCCGTCTGCTGTATCTTTTCATCAACCAGATACTTTCTGAAAGTCACGGGTCATTTACTGATCTTTTTCATCGGCGTTTCATTTATTTAACTACCAATAAGACTACTCAGTTGCCCGCAAAAAGTCAAGGACGTTTTCATTTGCAGGCTGTATCTTTGTAGCAAAATAATCTATAATTATAATTATTTCAAAAACTAATCGAGGAAATCAATTTGAACTACGTGAAACAACACTGGCAGCAGATCGTCATTTCAATTGCAATCGTGCTGACCTTAGGCATTGCTGTCTTTCAAACCGTTCGTCAAGACCGCTTAACGACCCCCATCGCAAACATTAATGTGCGCACCGGTCCCAATATTAACTATCAAACTAAAGCTATTTTGAAAAAGGGGCAGGCCGTTTACATCGTTCAGAAAACGGATAACTGGTATAAAGTCCGCTACGATGATCACTATTTCGGCTGGGTCGCCAGCTGGCTGATCAATCAGTCGTCAAAAATCAAAACAGCCACTAATTTGTCCGAAGCCACAATCGTTTTGGATCCCGGTCATGGCGGCAGTGATTCCGGTGCCCTGTCCATTGACCAGCATCACGATGAAAAGACCTATACGCTGCAATTAGCCAAAAAAGTCCGTAATCAATTAACTGCCCGCGGCGCTCACGTCATTATGACGCGTACCGGCAATCAAACCGTCTCTTTGGGAGCCCGGCCAGAAATGGCAACCGACAACCACGCGGATGCTTTTATTAGTTTTCATTATGACTCCAGCCCTGAAAATAACTTGGGGTCCGGCTTCACGACCTACTATTACCATGCCAATACCTCCTTAAAGTTAGCGCATACCATTAATCAGCATCTCACGGGCTTGCCGCTAACTAATAAGGGGGTCGATGTTGGCAACTTTGAAGTAATTCGCGACAACTTGCGACCTGCGTTACTATTAGAGATGGGCTATATCAATAACGCCAAGGACTTCAAATCAATTGAAGACCCGGCCTATCAAAATAAGGTGGCTAAGGATGTCACCAATGGTCTAGCCGCCTACTTTGAAAATAAATAAGTTCAGAAAGGTTGGTTAAATACATGGATAATGAATGGCTCAAGCAGCTGCCAATCGACGCCATCAAACGAGTGGTTCCCGTTTCAGGTGGTGACATTAATCAAGCCTATCGACTGGAAACGGCCGACACGACCTATTTCTTGCTGGTGCAGCCCAATCGTGAACAAGTCTTTTATCAGCACGAAATCGAAGGTCTCAAACTATTAGCACAGGCGGCCTTAGTGCCCCAAGTCATCGCTTCTGGTCAAATTAGCGGTGACGCCTACCTGATCCTATCCTGGCTAGAAAGCGGTCAAGGCAGTCAGTATGATCTCGGTAAACTGGTCGCTCACGTGCATCAGCTGCACAACGACCGGTTTGGCTTCGACCATGACGTTGACGGCAAGTTGCCCAAAATCAATACCTGGCAGACTAATTGGGGTGACTTCTACGTCCATCAACGGCTAGAAGTTCTGGCTAAACGAGCTGACCAGCACGGGCTGTGGAATCAAAAAAGGCAGGACCATCTTACACGGCTCTGCCAGATTATCTTAGATTATTTTCAGCATCACGACAGCGTGCCCAGTTTACTGCACGGTGATCTGTGGTTTGGCAACGTGATGTTTACCGCTGATGGGAAACCGGCCTTGATTGATCCAGACGTTTTGTACGGCGAACGGGAATTTGATCTCGCTATGACCACGGTATTTGGTGGTTTTGATGACCAATTTTACCAAGGTTACAACGACACCTACCCCATTCAGCCGGGCTTTCAAGAACGGCTGCCGTGGTATCAACTTTACTACCTGATGGCACACCTCAATTTATTCGGTGAATCCTACGGTGGCTCCGTTGATCGCATTCTCAGTAATTACTGAAACATTACTGAAGTAAGACCGCTTTCAGTTCACCCACGTTAGTCACGTTGATTTCAGGGTGGCTGGAACGAAAATCGATCAACCGGCCGGGGTCAAACAAAGCGCCGGCAATTCCGGCATTATGACCCGCATCAATGTCTAACGTTCGGTCGCCAATCATAATGGCTTCTGGCCGCTTCACACCGTTTCGTTCAATTAAAGCATTCAGGGAAGCTGGATTAGGCTTCCTAGGAAAGGGCTGTTCACTGGTGACTTCATCAGCGAACAGTCTTTTAATGTCAGCCGTTTCTAATAGTTGATTAGCGCTGCGGTTACGATGCGTCAGCAGGTAATGTTGCCCACCTGCTTCGCTTAATTGCTGCAGTAAGTCCAGCATACCGGCAAACGGTCGCGCCTGTGCAATGTGCTGACTTTCAATTTGACGGTAATCGTGTTCTAATCGCTCGGCATCGATACTAAATTCTGCGCTGAACTGTTGCTTCGCGGTGCCAAATGAGTGCTGGCGCATCACTTCATAAATTTCCTGTTCATCTAACTCAAGTTCAGAAACCTGCTGTCTAGTCAGCGCGGTCATGAAGGCTTGCACCATGATGGGATAAGTGTCAAAAATAGTGCCATCAAAATCCCAGAAAAACGATTGATATTTCATTACAATCTCCTTATAGATCCGCGCTGTCAAACAGAATAGTCACGGGACCATCGTTGACCAGACTGACTTGCATATCAGCACCAAATTCACCAGTTTCAACTTGAATGCCAGCATTGCGTAATTTTTGGTTAAAGCGGTCATAGATCTCTTTAGCATGGTCTGGTGCCCCAGCTTTCGTAAAGCTTGGCCGGTTACCCTTTTTCGTATCGGCGTAGAGGGTAAATTGTGAAACGGATAAAATGGCGCCCCCTACATCTTGAATCGACAGGTTCATTTTGCCGGCGTCATCTGAAAAGACCCGCAGCTTGGCAATCTTATGCACGTAATAGTCCAATTCGTCTTCGCCATCGCTATCGGAAGCCCCAAATAAGACCAAATAACCCTGTTTAATTTTACCAACTACTTGGTCGTCAATGGCGACCTGAGCTGACGTTACCCGTTGTAATACGATTCGCACGATGAATCCTCCTCATAAATATCAAAACGACACGGCTGACCGTGTCGTTTTTTTAATTTTATCATTTTATCTAAACGGCCGCTTAACCACATAGACATCCTGGACGTTCTTCAGGTTATCCATTAACCGTTCCAGTTGTTCGGCATTTCTGATACCCAGCGAAATGGAAATGGTGACCATCTTATTATGATCGACCCGGCCGTTAACCACGTTTAATTGCTTAGTGGTGCCATTAACGATCCGCAAAACATCGTTGAGCAGACCATCGCGGTTATAACCCTGAATCTCCAGATCAGCATTATACATTGACGTGGTTTCATTAGGGTTATCCCAGTATACTTCTACGATTCGCTCACCATTAGCTTCAGCATGCGCCACGTTGGGGCAATCTGCACGGTGAACTGAAACGCCACGACCCTTAGTAATGTACCCAATAATCTTATCACCGGGAACTGGGGCACAGCAATGGCTTAAACGGACCAGCAGGTTATCGACACCTTCAATGACGACCCCTTCAGACGGTTTGAGCTTACGCTTGCGGTACGAACTAGACTCCGATTCCGTATTATCGATGGTCTGATGTTCTTCCAGCAATTCATGTTCTTCTTGCCGCTGCCGCTGTTCTTCACGTTGATGTCGCACATCTTCAGTTAAGCGGTTAGCAACACCCACTGGCTGCAGGTCGCCAAAACCCACGGCGGCAAACAGGTCGTCAATGTGTGAATAGTGCATCTTGTCGACCACTTTTTGCAGCTTGTCCTTCGTCATCAGTTCCTTAGGATCGAACTTAAAGTCGCGCAGCTGCTGTTCGATGATCTGCCGACCAGATTCAACGTTCTTTTCCCGGTCTTTTTGACGGAAGAACTGCTTGATCTTATTGCGCGCCCGCCGTGTTGAGACCAGCTTGAGCCAGTCACGGTTGGGACCAGCCGAATTAGAGGACGTTTTAATATCGACAATATCACCATTTTTAACTTCGTAATCCAATGGCACGATCTTGCCGTTCACCGTGGCACCGGTGGTATGGTTACCAACTTCAGTATGGATCTGATAAGCCATATCCAATGGTCCGGCACCCTTCGGCAGTTCCAAAACATCACCCTTAGGCGTAAAGGCATACACGTGGTCACCAAATAGTTCACCTTTAACACTGTCCATAAAGTCGGCAGCGTCATCAGTGTCTTCCTGCAGTTCAATGATCTGTTTGAACCAGTTTAACTTGTTGCCGGTATTGGTTGCTTCAACCTTATCCGTTTTACCTTCTTTGTAGGCCCAGTGAGCCGCCACCCCAAATTCAGCCACCCGGTGCATTTCCTTAGTCCGAATCTGGACTTCCAGCGGCCGTCCTTCTGGCCCGATCACCGTCGTATGTAAAGATTGATACATGTTGGCCTTAGGCATGGCAATATAGTCCTTAAACCGGCCTGGCATTGGCTTCCACTTTGTATGAATGGCTCCTAAAACCGCGTAACAGTCACGAATGTTATCAACGATCACCCGAATTGCCAATAGATCATAAATCTGGCTAAATTGCTTGTGCTGATCACGCATTTTGCGATAGATCGAATAGATGTGCTTTGGCCGGCCATAAATTTCCGGATCAATGTGCAAATCGCCAATAGCATGCTTAATATCTTGAATTGCTTCAGCAATGTAGCTTTCCCGTTGATCACGACGCGAATTCATGAGGTGGACGATGCGGTAATATTGCTGCGGATTCAGGTAACGTAACGAAATGTCTTCCAATTCCCACTTAATCGCACTGATCCCTAACCGGTCAGCTAACGGTGCATAAATTTCCAACGTTTCATTAGCGATTCGACGCTGTTTATCTGGTCGTAAATGCTGCAGGGTCCGCATATTATGCAGCCGGTCAGCTAACTTAACGATCATGACCCGAATGTCCTTAGACATCGCCAACAGCAGCTTCCGGTGATTTTCTGCCAGCCGCTGCTTATTAGATTTATACTTAATTTTACCCAGCTTAGTGACGCCATCCACGATCATCGCAATATCGTCGCCAAAGAGCTCCCGCACGTCATCGAGGGTAACACCCGTATCCTCAACAACATCGTGAAGAAAACCAGATGCAATGGTGGTTGGATCCATCTTCAGATTAGCCAAAATTCCGGCGACCTGAATGGGATGCATAATGTAGGGTTCACCCGACTGACGAACCTGATCCTTGTGCGCAACTGCAGCGAATTTATAAGCTCGTTTGACAATTGCAACATGGTCCTTATTCATATAAGCTGATACGGCGTCAATCACGCCCTGCGCTGTCCAAGTTTGATCTCTAGACATCCAATCACATCCCCTCCATGGCGCTCAGGCCATAAGCTAAATAACTAATACATAGATACACCGGGGCAAAATAGATGGCGTATTTCGGCCCAGATATGAAAATTCCTAACGCAAATAATACGGGTAAAACAAATAACAGCCACCAGCTGTCACCACGACGCTTAATAAAATGACCAATCAAACCAGCAGTAACGGTGTAAATTACACCGTAGATCACACCGGAACGCCAGAGATCACCAATTGAAATATTGTTTAACAAGGTGGGTAAGATCACGCCCAATACTATGCTGAGTGCCCAATAAGGCCAGCCGATTCGTTTCAAAATTGTCATATTTACTTGCTTCACTCTCTTATTTCATGAATGGTTTACATTTTAGCATTATTTTACTCGTATGGATAGCATTCAATCACTGTAATTCTAGCATCGTCGAAACCGCCGCCAAAAAGTATAATGGGGCCGTTTCCGTCCGTAAGATTCGGGGTCCAAGACCAGCAACTGTAGCCTGGTTTTGTTCTAGAAACTGCATTTCAGCCGGTGAAACACCACCTTCAGGACCGAAGACCGCCGTGAGCTGTTCACCAGTTTTAGTTTGACTAAGTAATTTGACTAACTGCGCCTGTTCGCCCTGTTTGGCAGCCTCTTCATAGGCCACCAGCAGATGGTCAAATTTAAGTTCCGTGATGGCTTGCTTCAAAGTGTTAAAGTAACGCACCGTTGGAATGTGCGTCCGGTGAGCCTGTTCAGCGGCGCCCTGGGCAATCTTTTGCAGCCGTGTTAATTTTTTACTCAGTTTATTGGGCTGCCACTTGGCCACCGACCAGTCGGCACCAAAGAAGCAGATCGTATCAGCTCCCATTTCAGTGGCTTTTTGGACGATCCATTCGGCTTTTTCCTGTTTTGGAAGTCCGGACAAAATAGTGACTTTGATTGGTAATTCAACGTGGTTTGCCAAAGGCTTAACCACCGTTACCGAATGGTCTTCATTCAATTGACCCAAATAAAGCGTTTCTGTTCCGTCAACAAACTCAGCCTGATCCCCTGGTACGCCCCGCATGACCTGCAGCCAATGTTTAGAAACATTACTGTCTAACTCAAATTGACTGCCCGTTTTTAAAGTGGGCTTCACAAAATACCGTTGCATCTAATCATCCGCCCCCGGTCTTTGCGCGATGACAGCATACCAATCACCCATATTGAGTGTTTGCAAAATTTTAAAGCCCTGCTTGCGCTGGACATCAAGAATCTGATCCACTTTTTCTGTAATGATCCCTGAGGTGATGAAATAGCCGTGTACTGGCAGCAAGTCCCAGGCCTGCGGAATCAGGGGAATGATCACATCCGGTAAAATGTTAGCAACAATGATATCAGCTTTACCGTGAATCCCCTTTAGTAAATCATTGGCAGCAATCTTAACATCCGCGGCAATGGGGTTTAGCGCCAAATTCTTCTTAGCGGAATCCACGGCTACCTGATCCAGATCATAAGCGCGAATATCGCCGGCCCCTAACTGCTTAGCCGTAATACTCAGCACCCCAGAACCGGTCCCCACGTCGATCATTGACTCACCACCATGAATGACGAGCTCCAAAGCTTGCATGGATAACTTAGTCGTTGGATGAGTCCCCGTACCAAAGGCCATTCCGGGATCCAATCTGATGATCCGTTCGTCCTTAGTTTTCGGTTGATAATCCTCCCAGCTCGGGACCACGGTCAAAAAACGGGTGACCTGTATCGGATGGTAGTATTTTTGCCACTCGGTTGCCCAGTTTTTTTCGTCAACTTTAGCCGTAGTCACTTCTGCCGGTGCAACGGCTAAACCAAAGGCTTTTAATCCCTCAACTTGGCGCTTAATTGCGGGAATGATCTCCGGCACATAAATCGTGGCCGGAAAATAAGCGGTGATTTTCGCCCCGCTTTTTACGTGGGGAATTTCATCCACGTTTAAGATCTCGCCCTTTTTCCCCCAGTCAACCTGACTAAGCTGCTCATAATCCTTTTCATCATCGATCTGCACACCAGAAGCCCCGTGTTCCATTAAAATATTACTAACGGCTTCCACTGCTTCATTAGTCGTTGTTACTGTCACTGCGATCCAATTCATACTTGTCGCCCTCCGTATTCCTCAAAAAATAAATTTCCAAAAAAAGAACGCCAAAGTTACTTAGCGTTCTCCTCATCAGTAGTCTGATGTTCTTTTTCTTCTTCCTCTCGTTGCGGCAACCGCGATTCAAGATAGTCTAATAAATCTTTTTCACTTTGGAAGATTCGTGGATGTTTTTGTTTGTGCAATCGCAGATCGATTTCGTTGATCTTGCGACGACCAGTCCACGTATGACTGTACCGGATGATTACCCGATTATTCAACGCCTCCCGACCAAATTTAAAGACGTAGACACTTTCAGGAGTCATCAGTGGCCGAATGTATGATTTTTCATACTGATAATGTCGGCTCTTTAAGTACTGTTTTGTTAGATTTAACACGGTAATCACCTCCCAATGATTTTTCTATAACCCACTAACTTACTATTGGATATATCATATCATATTTAACCTGCAAGCAACAGAAGACGGGGTTATTCCGTTCTTTAAAAAGAACATACTACTGGATTTTTATAAAAAAGTCAACCAAACAACACCTAATTTCCACTAATTACCAGTCCTAATTTAGCGTGATCCACCCTCCCTTAGTGCTTGCTTTTCCCCCTAGAAATAGTATTCTTGAGGCATGACCACTTTTAAATTAAAAATTTAAAAAGGGAGTTTATTTATGATTAAATCAACCAAACATTTAAACGGCTTTGACTGGGTTGAAACCACCGCCTTAACCGAAGCTGAAGGACAAACACTAATGGCTGATTACGGTATCACAGACGACATCATTACTTACGTCACTGATAAGGATGAAACTGCCAATTACGTTTACGATCCGGCCAACAATCAGCAACTGATGATCGTCCTAGTCCCGTACCAACTAAAAAACACCCAAGCACCGCGCTACATCACCCGGCCAGTGGGCTTTTTAATTCATCAGGGCGTGCTCTTTACTTTTAATGAAAGCCACTTAAGTTTTGTCAGTGAAGCCTTCCAAAAAACGGCCCAAGATACTGAAACGACTTCGGCCTCGGCGTTTATTTTGGAATCAATGTTTGACCTAATCGACAGTTACATCCCAATCGTCAAATTTGTAACTAAGCAGCGAAATCAACTTGATAAGATGCTCAATAAGGATGCTAAGAATTCCAACTTGGTCGCCCTGTCTTATTTGGGCCAGACCCTCACCTTCTTCAATAGCGGTGTTGAATCCAATAACGACCTGTTCACGCGAATTCCGCGGACTTATTTTGGCGTTAATAACTCTAGCGATGAAAACGACATGCTGGAAGACGTTTCCATTGAATCCGACCAAGTTTTACATATGATTCAAAATGAAGAACAGGTGGTCAACCGTATCACCGATACCTTTGACAGTATTATTAATAACAACTTAAATGATACGATGAAGTTTTTGACGATCTGGTCTCTGACGATGGCTGTTCCAACCATTGTTACCGGGTTCTTCGGCATGAACGTCAAGCTACCGTTTGAACACTTTAACAGCGCCTGGATCATGGTGATCGGTCTCTCCGTGGGCTTGATCATCTGGCTATTATTGGTTTTCAAGATGCACCATCGGTTATAATTTTTTTAAATCCTACTGGATATGATTGCTAACTTGGCACGCCTTTGATATGCTCATAGGCGATTTAATTATTTTAAAGGAGCCCGAACCAATGAAAATTGCTGTTGTAACTGACTCAGCCAGTTATTTAACCCCGAAACAGGTAACGGATCACAACATTCACGTGGTCCCGATTACCGTTATCTTTGGTCAGCAGACTTATTTGGATAACGTTGAAATCACAACAAGTGAATTCTACCAGCGCTTAAAAACCGACCCGCAGATGCCAACGACGACGCAGGTCACCTTAGGCCAGATGCAGAATATGTACGATCAGTTAGCTGCTGAAGGTTATGATGCTGCCATCAGTATCCACCTGTCTTCGGGAATCACTACTTTTTACAGTAACCTCGTCAATTATTTACCCAACGTCAAAAACATCAAGGTCTACCCCTTTGATTCCCGCATTGCATCGGCTGGTGAGGCTGATCTAGTAATGTTAGCTGCCAAGCTCGTTGAAGCTGGCCGTTCACCAGAGGAGATCATGCGTGCCCTGACCCATTTACGAGACACAATTGAAGTCTACTTCGTGGTCGATGACCTCTCTCGCCTAGTCCGAACGGGACGTTTATCGAACGCTTCCAGTATTGTTGGCAGTTTATTACGGATCAAACCCATTTTAACGTTCAATGATCAAGCCCAGATTGTCGCCATTGAAAAGGAACGCACGATGCGACGCGCCTATCAGCGAATTAAGCAAAAATTGCAGACCGCCTATGATCAAGCTGACTACCCACTACGTCTAACCATCGTCGATGCAAACAACCAGCAGCTGCAAGAAGAGTGGTCTGCCGATCTAGAAAAAAGCTTCCCCAAAATTAAAATTGCCCATAGTGAAATTGGTCCCGTACTCGGCGTCCACGTTGGCGCTGGTACCATGGCACTGCTCTGGGATTATGATTGGGAACAGTGGCCAGAATCTAACTGAAAGAAGGTCAGCGGATGAATATTTTCTCCATTGGTGGCAAGGGTGACACTAAGTACCTTTCCCGACATGATTTTATCGCGGCACTCAACCGAGATCTAAACCAGCCGGACTTTGATTTTTCACAATTACCAACACCCAAAAATAAAGATGAATATCAGCAATTATTAAAATTTATTCAAAAACAAATTTTACCGCGACTAAAACATTGACCCGTAATATATCAATAGAAGCTAACTCTTCACTTTGAAGAATTAGCTTCTATTTTTTTAGTCTGCTTAATTATAAGTGTTTCCTGATCAATGCCTCAAAAGCTGTTACCGAACGGGCACCGATCACTGCATCCACGATCTGACCATCTTTCTTCAGAATTACCGTTGGGGTACTTTGAACACCTAACGCTTCAGCAATCAGTGGCTGTCGATTAACGGTGATAGACGTGAATTTCACCCTTTTAGCTAATTCAGTCGCGGTTGCGAGATGGGTCAGCACCCGATCAACGGCGGTGCATGGCGGACACCAATCCGAACGAAAATCAACCAGTACTAATCCATGACGGGTCTCTGCTGCATAGTCTGTGTCTTGAATCGGTTTAATTGGTGCCATTAGTAACCCACCTCTCTTTTAAATCCAGCTTCATTATAAAACAAATTGACCTGATCTGCTGTTTTCTGAGTTTCGTCATTCAATCAGTTCAGTTAATAAGCCTAATTAGTTAAACACTTGTGCCAAACAGTCGCCCTTTTCCGGACAATATCTAAAATGATATCGGTTTATATTGCCAAAGCCTTGTTGGACTTGCTATATTGGAGTAAGCATCAATGATCGCTTATTCATTTTATATTTTGTATAAGGAGGGATTCATCCATGTCTTCGCTTGGCATGATCTTGCTGCTTATCAGCATTATTTTATTTGGCTATTGGGGCAGTCGGCGTTTTAAACACCTGCCCACTAAACGAACCGGTTGGAGCGCCATCATCTTATTAGTTCTAGCCTTCGTAATCGGGGGCACTTCTGGTAATCATTCAGCAACTAAATCCGCCAGTGATCAATCCAGTAGTAAAGCCGAACTGAAAGATTCCAGCTCATCAGCTAGTTCGCATCGTTCGCACACAAAAACAACTCGCCGTGCCAAACCGAGTTCAACCAAAAAGAGCTCTCAGTCGAATCATCAAGACCATACTAGCGTCTTGAATAAACTAGTCAGCTATACGGATAAAGAATCCGCCGGCCCCACTGGCAACTATTATTGGCACGTTGGCAAAGCTCACCTCACTGGTTTTAAATCTCTGGGGACCAGCAGCCCACGTTTCACGGCTGACGCTGAACAACGCCCAGCTGCTGCCCGTGCCAAACTCACCTATCAGGAATACGCTTCTTCACGAGGTGGCCGTCAAGGCGATCCTTTAGAGCCCTATGCCTGGCCAAGTAATAACCCCATCGTCGCTATTTCGTACGCAGCTACCGGCCGGACCTATCATGGGTATTTATGGAACCGCAGCCATTCCATTGGTGATAGTCTTTTAGGAGCCAAATCATATACTTCTGTCAATAATTTTACCACTGGTACGCGGCCCCAAAACGTCGGTGCTGATCAGGACGGTGGTATGCGCTACGGGGAAGAAACCGTTGAAAATTACTGGTCCGATCACCCTGATACCCATCAAACAGTCGACTATCAGACCACACCAATTTATAAGGGCAACGAAAGTATTCCTCGTGGTTCACTGGTTGATATTAAATCTTCTGATGGCACCATTAATACTGAAATTGCCGTTATCAACGACGCGGAAGGCATCAAAATTAACTACAATACGGGTGCCAATAACGCCAAACCTTATCATCGTTCGCAAGCGACACCTTACCAGCACCATAGCACGACTAGTTCTAATCAAGGCTATCAAGATTCAACGACACATTCACAAGCAACAACGTCAGGCAAGTGGCACGTGGCACCAGCTGGCCACGTTTACGTGTCTAAATCTAATAAATACTATACGCGCGTCACGAATCCGCAGAATTATACGAAAGAAACGAAGGCCCAGGCCAAAGCTGCTGGCGCAACCGAAGCGCTACGTGGTAATGAATACGCCCAACCTTAGTCTTTAACAAAATCAACTCTGTTTACATTTTAGTATAAAGCAGCTAGACCAGTATCGGCCTAGCTGCTTTATTTTTGTAGTGAATGGTGTCCGTTTACAAGTTACAACGGAAGATTTTACGAGGCTTTACTTTGATATTCTTGACGGAACATTTCAATGATTTCATCGGCCTGTTCCCGACTGTTTATCGAAAAAATAGTCTGTCGAAAAACGGTCGTCTCGTTAACATTCCATGTTCTTTCATCTTCAATTACGTTCCTAATTGGAATACTTTCGTAAATCCGACTTGGCACGTATCTGACTTTTGAATGGAATAAATTTTTCGGCGCAAATGGGTTATCTGGTTCTACTTCGAGTATCATGATTTCAAATTGGTCTTTACGATTCTTTCTCATTTTGCGTTTACGAGTTTTCTCAAATGAAGCGCTGATTGTCATATAATAGATCATTTGTAATCCTTTCATAGTTGGCAACGGCTTGAATAATTGGAGTATACCAAATGACAACTTAATACACAACTAAAAAGACTTCCAATTATTATAGTCAGGAGACAACTTCAATATGTAAAAAAATAGAAAGCCAGTTACTCTCCCAATGCAGCCTTACTTACATTGAAAAACAACTTAGCTTCCCATTTAGTCTTCATTCGCACGTTACTTGAAACAAGAAACAATAGTAGCATTCCCATAAGAATGTCTATTTACCGCCTTTTTCGTCCTCATCCGTTTGCAAGACCGCCATGAACGCTTCTTGCGGAATATCCACTGTTCCCACAGACTTCATGCGTTCCTTCCCACGCTTTTGCTTTTCCAGCAACTTGGCACGCCGATCAGGGTCGCCGGTATGAATCCGGGCAGTAACGTCCTTACGGTAGGCCTTAATCGTTGTCCGAGCAATGATCTTAGCACCAATCGCTGCTTGAATCGGAATTTCAAAGTTTTGCCGAGGAATGATTTTCTTTAACTTAGTGGCAATATCACGGCCACGCTTCTCAGCGAACTGACGGTGAGAAATGAAACTCAACGCATCGACCTTATCACCATTGAGCAAAATATCGATCTTAACTAAGTCACTTTCACGGTAACCGTCTAATTCGTAATCTAACGATGCATAACCTTTGGTGGAAGACTTCAATTTATCAAAAAAATCAAAGATGATTTCGGACAGTGGCATCTTATAGACGACATTAACCCGGTAATCGTCCAAATACTCCATCGTCACGAACTCCCCACGCTTATGCTGGCACAGTTCCATGACTGGGCCAACATAGTCGTTAGGCGTCATAATTGTGGCTTTAACAAAGGGCTCTTCAATCGTTTTAACCGCTGCAGTATCTGGCATCTCAGACGGGTTTTCCACTTCCTTGACCGTACCGTCAGTTAGATTAGCCCGATACGTCACGGATGGGGCTGTCGTAATGAGCTG
The DNA here is from genome assembly GCF_005405185.1 of Secundilactobacillus hailunensis. GTDB lineage: Bacteria > Bacillota > Bacilli > Lactobacillales > Lactobacillaceae > Secundilactobacillus > Secundilactobacillus hailunensis. Next base: position 25,363 of record NZ_BJDO01000013.1, on the reverse strand, counting down.
GAGGTTAAATTCCCGTTCCAGCCGTTCTTGAACCACATCCATATGCAGCATCCCTAAGAATCCACAGCGAAAACCAAATCCCAGCGCCTGTGAAGATTCGGGTTCAAATTCCAGAGCGGCATCATTGAGCTTTAATTTTTCCAGTGCTTCACGCAGATCTTGGTACTTGGCATTATCGGTTGGGTAGAGCCCCGCATAGACCATAGGCTCCATTTCCCGGTAACCAGGTAACGGCTTATCTGCTGGATTGGCTGCACTGGTAACAGTATCACCCACTCGGGTATCCGTGATATCTTTGATGCTAGCGGTAATATAACCAACTTCACCGGCAATCAGCTGATCACGTTTCAGTGGCTTCGGTGAGTTCACCCCAACTTCAGTCACTTCGTATTCCGAACCGGAGTTCATCAATTTGATTTTATCACCGGGTTTAACGGTGCCTTCAAATAAGCGAACACTCAAAACGACCCCGCGGTAATCATCGTAAATTGAATCAAAGACTAACGCTCGCAGCGGAGCTTCCAGATCACCATCCGGTGCCGGAATCTTGTGCACGATCTGTTCCAGCAGATCTTCAATCCCGATTCCCTTTTTCGCACTGGCCATGACCGCGTCCGAAGCATCAATGCCAATCACATCTTCAATTTCTTTGCGAACTTTTTCGGGTTCAGCCGATGGCAGATCGATTTTATTGATCACTGGCAGAATTTCCAGATTATCGTCAATCGCCAAATAAACGTTGGCCAGAGTCTGTGCTTCGACCCCCTGAGCAGCATCAACGACTAACACCGCGCCTTCACAGGCAGCTAGGCTCCGTGAAACTTCGTACGAAAAATCTACGTGTCCGGGGGTGTCAATCAGATGAAACTCGTAGGTATGGCCATCTTTGGCGTCATACGTTAATTCAACCGCGTTCAACTTGATTGTAATACCGCGTTCCCGTTCCAGGTCCATATTATCCAAGATTTGGTCTTGCATATCGCGCTTAGCAACGGTATCCGTCATTTCCAAAATGCGGTCAGCTAAAGTCGACTTCCCGTGATCGATATGAGCGACAATTGAAAAATTCCGGATGTCTCGTTGGTGCGCCTTCATTTGTTCAAGATCCATTTGCATTCTCCTACCTTTTAAATTCAAACATATTAATCATTATAACAGAAACCGGGGGTAACCACCTATTACGGCTGGTGGAATTTCGCCTGGAAACACCAAAAAGTCGCGTGGTCAATGATCGACCATGCGGCTTTTTTGTTCGTCCGTTAGAGCAAGTGGTCATCACTCCGCTGAACTAATTATCAAATGCATCTTTCATCTTGTCAAAAAAATGACCTTTACCGTTGCCAACTTTCTCACCGCTGGCTTCGGCATATGCTTTCAATGCCACTTTTTGCGCTTTATTCAGGTTCTTTGGTGTGGCAATCTTGACGGTGACACGCTCGTCACCAGTACCGTTACCACGCAGACGCGGTGCGCCTTTACCCTTCAAACGGAAGACTGAACCAGTTTGCGTTCCAGCCGGAATCTTCAGCTTAACGTCACCGTGAACCGTTTGAACGTTAATTTCGTCACCCAATGCCGCCTGCGTAAAGCTAATGTCTTTATCCAAGTAAATATCGGCACCATCACGGGTGTAGACCTTACTTGGCTTGACGCTAAACAGAATAAACAAGTCACCATAAGGGCCACCGTTTTCACCGGCTTCACCTTGGTTTTGCAGCCGCATTTGCTGACCGTCATCCACCCCAGCTGGGATGTTGACTTCAACTTCATGCCGCTCTTCCTCGTGACCAGAGCCGCCACAGGTTGGGCACTTTTCCTTAATTTCTTTACCAGTACCATGACAAACTGGGCAAGGCTGTTGACTGCGCATCCGGCCCAATGGCGTATTGGTTTCCGTAGTCACGTAACCAGAACCGCCACAGTTGTGACACGTTTCTGGACTGGTACCCGGCTTGGCACCACTACCGTGACAGGTATGACATTGTGCTTGACGATTATACTTGATCTTGGTCTTCTTACCAAAGATCGCTTCTTCAAACTTCAGTGTCATTTCATACTGCAGATCACGTCCCGGTTGCGGTGCATTCGGGTTGCGACGGCCACCGCCGCCACCACCGCCAAAGAATTGGCTGAAAATGTCTTCGAAACCGCCACCGCCGAAACTACCGCCAGCATCACCAAAGCCACCGAAGCCACCACCGGCTCCGCCAGCACCAGCGCCACCAAAGCCTTGAGGGCCATCAGCTGAGCCGTATTGATCGTAATTCGACCGTTTTTGTTCGTCACTTAAGACCTCATAGGCCTCAGTGATCTCTTTGAATTTCTCTTCAGCACCAGGCGCCTTGTTAATATCGGGATGGTACTTCTTCGATAATTGGCGGTAGGCCTTTTTAATCTCAGCTTGGGACGCATCTTTTGAGACCCCAAGCACTTCATAATAATCTTTACCAGCCATGTTAACCTCCTAAAAGTAAGCATTGCGTGCGTCGACTGTCTAAATCATCAAGACTCACGACAGTGTACTTGGCCTATTTGAAATGACCGTTTTTCATTTAAATGATCATTTGAACCAATAATCGTTCACTCAAATAGAATAGCATAATTCCATTAAAACAAAAAGCCAAAGCCCGCGTTTGAGCCTTGACTTCCTGTCTGCTATCTAGTTAATCATTACTTTTTGTCTTTATCATTAACTTCTGAGAAGTCACCGTCAAAGGTCTTACCGTCGCCCTTATCATCTGTCTTACCAGATTGATCATCGGACTTAGCACCGTCAGCACCAGCGCCGGCATCAGCCTTAGCACCATCGGCACCCTTTTGATCTTTAGTTTGTTGATAAAGTTTAACTGAAAGGTCTTGAACGATCTTGTTCAAGTCGTCCTTCTTAGTCTTCATCTCTTCAACGTTGTTGTCTTCTTGGGCCTTCTTAAGGGCATCACGTGCGTCCTTAGCCTTCTTGATCTCGTCGTCTGAGACTTTGCCCTTAACTTCGTCCAAGGTCTTGTCAACAGTGAAGAGCAATTGGTCAACTTCGTTCTTTAAGTCGGCTTCTTCCTTACGCTTCTTGTCGGCCTCTTCGTTTTCTTGGGCTTCCTTCATCATCTTGTCGACTTCTTCGTCTGACAGACCGCCGGAACTCTTGATGGTAATCTTTTGTTCCTTATTAGTTCCCTTATCCTTGGCTGAAACGTTAACGATACCGTTACGGTCAATATCAAAAGTAACTTCGATCTGAGGAACCCCACGAGGTGCAGCTGGAATGTCTGCTAATTGGAAATTACCCAAAGTCTTGTTGTCAGCAGCCATTGGTCGTTCACCTTGCAGCACGTGAATATCAACGGCTGGTTGGTTATCGGCAGCGGTACTGAAGACTTGTGACTTGCTAGTTGGAATCGTGGTGTTACGATCGATCAGCTTAGTGAAGACACCGCCCATGGTTTCAATACCAAGTGAAAGTGGGGTAACATCCAGCAAAACAACGTCCTTAACATCACCAGTTAAGACACCACCTTGAACGGCAGCCCCTAAAGCAACGGCTTCGTCAGGGTTGATTGAGTGGCTAGGTTCCTTGCCAGTCCACTTCTTAACAGCTTCTTGAACGGCTGGGATTCGAGTTGAACCACCGTTTAAGATGACAACGTTAATATCATCAGCTGATAATTTAGCATCCTTTAAGGCGTTTTCAACTGGGACACGGGTCTTTTCAACTAAGTCAGAAGTTAATTCGTTGAACTTAGCACGAGTCAACGTGGTCTCCAAGTGAAGCGGACCATTGTCGCCGGCAGAAATAAATGGCAAGCTGATTGATGATTCAGTCACACCAGATAAGTCCTTCTTAGCTTTTTCAGCAGCTTCCTTCAGCCGTTGCATCGCCATCTTATCCTTAGAAAGATCAATCCCGTTATCGGCTTTAAACTGGTCGATCAACCAATCCATGATGCGCTTATCGAAATCATCACCACCAAGGTGAGTATCCCCGTTAGTAGAAAGAACATCGAACACGCCATCGCCTAAGTCAAGGACGGAAACATCAAAGGTCCCACCACCAAGGTCATAGACCAAGATCTTTTCATCAGCATCCTTCTTATCAAGACCATAGGCTAATGAAGAGGCGGTTGGTTCGTTGATGATCCGCTTAACGTCTAAGCCAGCAATTTTACCAGCATCCTTAGTTGCTTGACGCTGAGAATCGTTGAAGTAAGCAGGAACGGTGATTACCGCTTGAGTGACCTTATCGCCAATGTAATCTTCAGCAAATTCTTTAATGTACTGCAAAATGTCTGCAGAAATTTGTTCTGGGGTGTAATCCTTGCCTTCAATGGTAACTTTGTAGCCCTTTTCACCCATGTGGCTCTTGATTGAAGAAACCGTGTTGGGATTAGTGATCGCTTGACGCTTAGCCACAGCACCAACGGATGGTTTACCATCTTTAAAAGCGACAACTGATGGCGTCGTACGGCCACCTTCTGGATTAGGAATGATCTTTGGTTCGTTACCTTCCAGAACAGCCACCGCTGAGTTCGTAGTACCTAAGTCAATACCAATAATTTTATTACTTGCCATGAATAATTTACCCTCTTTATTTAAATTAGATTCAAATTGATTACGTTATTGTGCAACCATTACCATCGCTGGACGTAAAATTCGGTCTTTCAAACGGTAACCTTTTTGCAGGACCTTAGTAACATGGTCTTTTTGATCATCAGATTCTGCCGCTACCGTTTGAACAGCTTGGTGAATATTCGGATCGAACTTTTCGCCTTCAGCCTTGATTTCAGTCACGCCATTGCTGGTTAAGGCATCCATCAAGTGCTTTTGAACCATTTCAATTCCCTTTTTCAACGACTCGGCCTGTTCGCCTTCAACCGGCGTACTCAAAGCGCGTTCCAAATTATCCAGTGCCGGTAAAATATCATGTGCCAATTGCTGGCCATCATACTTGATCAACGCAGCCTGGTCTTTTTTATTGCGCGTCTGAATATTTTGAATCTCAGCTTCAGCTCGCAGATATTGATCAGAAGCCTTGTCTAACTGCTTTTGCAAGCTGCCAACTTGTGCGAGCGCTTTTGTCAAAGCGTCATCTACGGACTTCTTCTTACCCGTTGAGGCTGATTGATCAGCTGACTTGCTTGCGTCAGCTGAAGATTGCTGGTCGTCTACCTGTGCGTTTTTTGCAGCGGATTTTTTGGTGTCTTTTTGCTTATCCGCCTTTTTATTTGCTGCTTGGTCTGCTTTATCTTCAGCCACTATAACACCCCTTTACTACTGATCAAAATATCGATAATAATCGATGAGTCGCTGCGCTAGCTCTTGCCGAAAAGCGCCAACTAAACCAATCATCCGCGAGTACGGCATCCGCGTCGGCCCCAGCAGGGCAATAACGCCGGTACCATGGTTCCCCGCATCATAGGTGGCAGTGATCAAACTGTAATCCTTTAAGATATCGTTAGTCATTTCACTGCCGATCTTCACTTGAATGTGATCAGTGGGCTGGCCTAAAACATCGGCCATATCATCACTGTGATCCATTAAGGTATACAACGACTTTAATTCATCCACGTCATTACTGTCGGAAAAGTTCAATAGATTCAGCCGACCGCCAACGTAGAACCGCTCCTGAGCGGCCTTGGTCAGCACATCGCCAAAGATCTTCAAGAACCCTTCAGGCTGCTGCAAATAATGGGCAACCTGCATTGGGATATCCGACTTCAGTGCGGTTAACACCTCGTCTAACGGTTTGCCGACTAACTGGTCGTTAATCAGACGTACCACCGCTTCAAGCTGGTCACTAGTGATTTTAGACGTGATATTGAACGTTTGTGATTCAACATCGCCGTTGTCCGTCACCAGCACGGCCATCACCTGCCGCTTCCCCAACGGAACTAACCGAAAACCGCTTAACCGGCTTTGCTTATGCTCCGGTTTCAGTGAAAAGGCGGTATATGACGTTAAATTCGATAAAATTTTTGCCGATGTTTCAATAATTTCGTCAATTTTAAGAAATTGACCTTCAAGTGAAGACTTAATGATATCAATGTCGTTGGCTTTGATTGGATCCGGCTGAACCAAATGATCCACGTAATAACGATAGCCCTTCACGGAAGGGATCCGGCCGGACGAAGAATGGGTCTTCGCAATCAAACCCAGCTCTTCTAGAGCGGCCATCTCGTTACGCACCGTCGCCGAACTGACGTGCATCGGTAACTGTGCTGCTAGCGCCTTCGAACCCACAGGAACGCCACTGCTCGTATAATCGCGAACAATTGCTTTTAAAATCATATTCTGTCTGTCCGTTAACGTGATCATCACCTCTTTTTAGCACTCCCATAGTACAAGTGCTAAGACACATATATAATGTATCAAACACTGTTTTTTAAGTCAAGTATTCAGCTAACATTTTTAGCAATTAATTCATTCGAGTGCTAATTTGGTGATCGGATGAGCCTCAAAATAAGCTTTGGTATCCTGAGCATCCTGATTTAACTGCTTAATCAGTCCCGCAACTGAATCAAACTTAATTTCGCCGCGTAATCGGTAATCCCACTCAACGGTCACAATCTCACCGTAAATGGCTTGCTTAAAATCTAATAAATAAGCTTCAACGGTCACCGGACGCCCTTCGCCAAACGTCACGTTACGGCCAATCGACGTCATGGCTTGATACCATTTGCCGTTGACTTTGACCCGGGTCACGTAGACGCCGATTCCTGGTAACCAGTACTGCGCATCATGGCTGACATTGGCAGTTGGAAAGCCCAGTGTGCGTCCTCTGGCTTCACCATGCATGACGGTTCCCGTAGTTTGGTACCGGTAGCCTAACAGGTCATTGACCGTCTTAAGATCGCCCTGATCTAAATTATGGCGGATTCGTGATGAACCGATTTTTTTCGATTGCAGTTCTTTTTCACCAACGACCACGATCTCAAAGCGATTCTGGGCATATTCTGGTAATTTGTCCATCGTCGCCACATCTTTTGGTCCGTAGGTATGGTCATACCCTGCAACTACCACCGCAGCGTGAAAACCGATCAGATACTGATCGACAAATTCTTGCGGTGTCTGCGCTGCAAACTGGCTGGCAAAATTGATTTGATAAACAATGTCCACGCCTAACTGTTCAAAAAGTGCCATTTTACGTGCATTGACCGTTAAATAACGGTTGCGTTCCGGTGTTAATTTTTGATAAACCAATGCCGGATGATGATCATAGGTCAAAACGGCGAGTGCTAACCCCCGTTCATCCGCAATGGTGCGAGCTCGGTTGATCACCGCCTGATGGCCGCGATGCACCCCATCGAAGAAGCCCATCGCCAAAACCACCGGTCGATCAATAACTTTGGCCGCTGTTAATGGATGATGAATCTGAATGACTCGCATATTATTGCCCCAACTTTCTACTTAATACTAAACATTTTTAACGGCTTATACCGGTCTTCTACCCGTTGATATAGACACTTGATCTGCCCCTGATACTTGAGTGAAATGATTGGTGCATCCGTATCGACTTCATCGGGCAGCAGCCAAACACCATGCTGCACAACGGACCAGATTTCATCGGAAATCTCAATGGTGGGATACTGGGTCAATACCCGGTCGATGGGATACAGAAAATCCGCTGTCCCCTTGGCAGTTTGTTCCCTGAGCGTTGCTAACGAAACGGTTTCGTCAATGGTAAAACCACCGCTTTCAACGCGGGTCAAGGCGGACATGACTGCCGGCAGGCCCAATTCAGTCCCAATTTGAACGGCTAACGTCCGGACATACGTCCCCTTAGTGCAAGCCACTTCAAAATCAAAGCGCTGGGTGCCGGTCTGCGCGTCAAACTGACTGTCACTGGTCCGTTTAAAGTCCAGAATTGTAATCGTTCGAACAGGCCGCTTAACCGTTTGCCCCGCTCGCGCATAATCGTACAGTTTTCGGCCGTTCACTTTAACAGCTGAATACATTGGCGGTACTTGTTCCAGTTCACCAATCATTCCGACCATAACGGCATCGATCTGCGCATCAGCCACCGGTTTAGTCATGGTCACGCGCTTGATTTCTGATCCGTCTAAATCTTCCGTTTCGGTGGCAAAGCCTAGCGTCACGCTGCCCCGATAAACCTTTTTATGGGTCATCAAATAATCGACTACCTTAGTGGCACTGCCCACACAGATTGGCAACACACCATCCACATTAGGATCTAAGGTTCCTGAATGGCCAACTTTTTTCATATGAATAATTTTACGTACGTGATTAACGCAGTCATGACTCGTCATGCCCCGTTCTTTATATAGTGGAATAATGCCATCCATATATGACCACTCCATTTCGTATAAACTGTCTAACTTTGCCATTATATCACGTGAGTACGTGATAACGACACGAAAAAAGTCGTCCGCAGAACTTTCTGCAGGCGACTTTTTTCAATTACAGATTAGCGTCGTCACGATGAAGCTTATTGAGCAATTCATCGATGTGACTCCCATACTGGACGGATTCATCACGTTCGAATGTCAGTTCCGGCACCTTGAAAATATTCAAGCGAGAACTTAATTCACTACGGATCAATCCAGTGGCTTTAGTCAATCCCTGAGCAGCTTTTTCACCATCAGAAGCCTTATCAGACAGGATACTGTAATAGATCGTCGCCTGCTGATAATCACCTGTGGCAACAACACCAGTTACGGTGATGCCCTGTACTCGCGGATCGCGAACCCGTTTCAGTAAGATATCGTTAACTTCTCGCTGAATTTCTTGTTCTAGCCGTCCTAGACGATAATGTGCCATATTCTAACACCTCGTTAGCTCTTTATTCGATTGGAACTTCCTTCATAATGTAAGCTTCAACAACGTCGCCGACTTTAATGTCGTTGTAATTCTCAATGGTCAAGCCTAATTCATGGCCCTGTTTAACGTCTTTAACGTCATCTTTAAACCGCTTCAAACTACCTAATTTACCTTCATAAACGACCACTGAGTCACGGATCAAACGGACATCGCTGTCGCTGGTAATGTGACCGTCAGTCACCATACCACCGGCAATCGTCCCAATTTTAGAAGCCTTGAAGATCTCACGAACTTCAATTTCACCGATGACTTCTTCTTTGTAGGTTGGTTCAAGCTTACCCTTCATGGCGTGTTCGATTTCATCAATAGCGTTATAGATAACCCGATGCAAGCGAATATCCACGTTATCAGAGTCAGCTTGGGCTTTGGCCTGTGGTGTAGGCCGTACGTTAAACCCAATGATAATGGCGTTACTTGCTTCAGCCAACGTTACATCACTTTCGTTGATCGCACCAACGGCAGTATGGATAATATTGACCCGCACGCCTTCAACTTCGATCTTGTTCAAACTGTTAGCTAATGCTTGAACAGAACCTTGCACGTCAGCCTTGATGATCAGGTCGATTTCCTTCATCTCTCCCTCTTTCATGGTATCAAAGAGGTTATCCAAGGTGACCGTATTCTTCGAGCGACGTTCTTCCATTAAGGCATTCTTAGCCCGTTCTTCACCAGCGGCACGAGCAGTCTTTTCATCATCAAAGACGACGAAACGATCCCCGGCTTCTGGCACATCACTTAAACCAGTAATTTCAACTGGTGTCGATGGTAAGGCTTTTCTAATTTCTTTACCATTTTCATTTTCCATTGTCCGAACTTTACCAAAGGTATTCCCAACCACGATTGGATCACCAACGTGCATGGTTCCTTGTTGGATCAAGAGCGTAGCTACAGAGCCCTTGCCTGGATCCAACTTGGCTTCGATGACTGAACCAGCAGCGTGTTGCTGTGGATTAGCCTTCAATTCCATCACTTCAGCTTGCAGCAAGATCATGTTCAGCAATTCATCAATGTTCTTACCGAACTTAGCTGAAATCTGAACGAAGATCGTTTCACCGCCCCAGTCTTCTGGAATCAGACCATATTCGGTCAATTGTTCCATGACGTGGTTTGGATTTGCACCTGGCTTATCGATCTTGTTGACCGCCACGATAATCGGTGTCTTAGCAGCTTTGGCATGGTTGATGGCTTCAACCGTTTGCGGCATGACACCATCATCGGCAGCAACCACTAAGACCGTAATATCGGTAATATCAGCACCACGGGCCCGCATTTCAGTGAAGGCCGCGTGTCCTGGGGTATCCAGGAAGGTAATGGTCTTACCTTGGTGCTTCACTTGATAAGCACCAATAGCTTGCGTGATCCCACCGGCTTCACCGGCAGTAATGTGAGAATGACGCAAATGATCCAGCAGCGTTGTCTTACCATGGTCAACGTGACCCATGATGGTAACAACTGGTGGCCGGGTTTCAAGATGGTCAGTATTGTTCGATTCTTCTTGGAAGGTCTTATCAATATCAGCAACATCAACTTCGACCTTTTCCTTAGCATCGATCCCATATTCGGAAGCCAAGACTTCGATGGTATCCTTATCCAATGACTGGTTTTGGTTAACCATAACGCCTAACATGAATAACTTCTTAACGATCTCAGCTGGCTCACGGTGAAGAAGTTTCCCAATTTCTTGAGAGTTCATCCCTACTTGATAGATCAAAGTTTCTGGCAGCGCCTTGTTCTTACGTTCTGGCGCACCCTTTGGATGGTTGGTTTCTTTGATCCGCTGGTTTCGCTTGTACTTCTTGTTATTGTTGTTACGACGACGATTGTTGTTGCGGTTATTACGATTGTTCCGGCTATTACGGCCGTTACCGCTGTTTAAACTGCCCCCAAAACGACCGCCACCGCGGTTATTGTTACTGCCGTTACCGTTTGAATGGTTATTGGATTGGCTACGGTTATTATTGCTTGATTGTGACCGGTTATTGTTGGACTGGCCATGATTAGCTGATTGACTGTGGTTCGTTGATTGGTTGCGGTTATTGGACTGGCTATGGTTGCTGGACTGGCTGCGGTTAGTCGATTGGTTATTACTATGGTTCGTCGACTGGTTGCGACTGTTCGTTGAATGGTTTTGCCCGTTTGAGCGGTTGCCATTGCTGGACTGTGTCCGATTATGTGCACCAGTATTGCTAGCCTGGCTACTACGACTGTGCGTAGTCTGATTATTGTTACTCGTGGTGTGATGCTGGTCACGGTTTTGGGCCGGTTTAGCTGCCTGTGCAGCGTGTGCTGGCTTAGCCTGACTTGATTGATGCTTATTAGTTGTGGTTTTATTTTTATTTGAGAAGTTTTCTCGCAATTGTCGTTCCTCGTTACTGCCTAATGATGACATATGATTTTTAACGTCAAAACCTTTTTCTTGAGCTTTGTCGAGAATGGCTTTACTTGAGACGTTGAGTTCTTTAGCTAATTCGTAAATTCGCTTTTTTCCCATATCTTCACTCTCCTTTGGTATTAACTAGTTCAATTAACTTTCTAGCAAATCCAGGATCTTTTACGCCGTAAGCTGACCGGTTCATACCAGTCGCTTGGCTAAGCTGTTCCTTTGTAAATGCGGTAATTAAGTCAACGTGGTAAAACGTGGCCTTATCACTTAACTTTTTCATGCTGCTGGGACCGGCATCACTGGCAAGTATCACCACTGAGATGCTCTGGTTCCGAATCGCTTTTAAGACAAATCCTTCACCTGTGACTAACTGATTAGCCCGGCGAACGAGTCCTAAAAGCTGTAAAAAGCGGTTAGGCTTTTCCATCTTCAAAAAGTTTACGACGGGCTTGCTGGTGGTCCACGTAGTCCACTAGGTCATCGTAAAATTTCGCATCGACTTTGGTCTCAAAGACTTGGTCAAAAGTCCGTTCCTTTTGTGCCCGTTTAGCAATCGCAACGTTCAATGAAATGTAGGCGCCACGGCCTGATTTCTTCCCCGTTGGGTCAACAGACACATTGTTATCCTTGTCACGGACAATTCGGACCAAGTCTTTTTTCGGCGCCATTTCACCGGTCACAATGTCTTTTCTCATTGGTACCTTACGTTTCTTCATGTACGCTGACCTCCTTAGTCTTCAGTCCCGTCATCCTCAGAATTTTCTGGGGTATCTTCAGGTTCTGACTCAGTCGTGTTATCAGCTGCGTCAGTATCAGTGTCAGTCGTCGCAGTCTCATCGTCGGCTGATTGCGTTGATGGTGCTTCTTGCGGTGCCTCAGAATCGGTATCGTCGCTATCAGTATCATCGCTGTCAGCAGGCTGGTCCTTATCCTTAAAGATCGTCTCAGCCTCAGTTTCAGACTTAATGTCGATCTTATAGCCGGTCAGCTTGGCAGCTAAACGGGCATTTTGACCCCGCTTACCAATGGCTAATGATAATTGATAATCTGGCACGATCACGGTACATGCCCGTTCGTTGTTCTCATCAAAGACTACGTCGATCACTTCGGCTGGATTCAAAGCGTTAGCAATGAACTTCGCTTCGTCATCCGTCCATTCAACAATGTCCATGTTCTCGCCATCAAGTTCTGAAACGATGGCTTGAACCCGTTGTCCACGGGGACCAACACTGGTTCCCACTGGGTCAACATCGGGGTTATTTGAACGTACCGCCACTTTAGCCCGATCACCCGCTTCACGGGCAATCGACATAATTTCAACGGTACCATCGTAGATTTCCGGAATTTCTTCTTCAAATAACCGCTTCAGCAGTCCCGAATCCGTCCGGCTAACGAACACTTGTGGCCCTTTAGCGGCGTTCTCAACACGCGTCACGTACACTTTGATTCGATCGTGCATCCGATAAGTTTCGTTAGGCATCTGGTCTTGACGGCTCATAACGGCTTCTACGTCACCTAGATTAACATAAACAAAGCGGTTATCCTGACGTTCAACTTCACCAGTAATAATTTCGTTTTCATACTGGCTGTACTGGTCAAAGACCAGTGACCGTTCGGCTTCGTGGACCCGTTGCATGATAACCTGCTTAGCAGTCTGAGCAGCAATACGACCGAAGTTCTTCGGTGTCACTTCAAACTTGATATCATCGCCTAATTCATAACCGCGGCTGACTTGTAGCGCATCGTCTAGACTCACTTCCAACCGGGAGTCATACACTTGATCAACGACTTTCTTAACCGCGTAAACGTGTACGTCACCCTTTTTTTGGTCGAAGTCCACTTCCACGTTTTGGGCTTGGCCGTAGTTCCGCTTATAAGCAGAGGTCAATGCCGCTTCAAGTGCATCGATCACAATTTCTTTTTTGATACCCTTTTCTTTTTCTAGTGTGTCAAGGGCACCTACTAGTTCTTTACTCATTACGTATAGTCTCCTTTAGCTGTTAAAACTTAATTGCTAATCTTGCTTTGGCAACGTTTTTTCTTGGAATGACCAGGTCTTTCATTCGGCCCTTTAGGTTGATTTTTAAACCTAATTCATCGGCATTAACAGCGGTCAGTGTTCCTTCAAATGCCTTTTCACCGTTCATTTTCTGATAGAGCGAAACGTGAACGTAATGATCGACCGCCCGTTCATAGTCAGCTTCTTTTTTCAGCGGCCGTTCAGCACCCGGAGAGGATACCTCCAAGAAATACGCTTGGGGAATTGGATCGGGATCGATATCATCCAGTTTTTCACTTAACTCATCACTCACTAATGCACATTCATCGATCGTAATGCCACCCGGTTTGTCGATATAGAGCCGTAAGTACCAGCTTTTGCCTTCGTGAACAAATTCCACGTCCACCAGTTCAAAATGATGCGTCTCTACAATCGGCTTTGCCAGAGCCGAAACAATGTCTACGACGTTCTCCAATCTGTTACCTCCAATACCATTTTTCCAATAAAAAGAGCGAGCATCGCTGCTCACTCCTTTCCGAAATATCTACAAGTTGTATGATAGCACAAGCTTGGCATAATAGCAAACCAAAAGCGCGCTGCTATGCCCACTGTGCCTTGTTTTGACTACATCATATCGAACAGACTCAGTTGATTCTCATCTGGTAATCCGTCCAAAACCCCATTATCGGTCATGAATTCGATCAGCGTCTTGGAAACTTTCCCGCGTTTAGCCAGATCTTCCTTCGATAGGAACGGCTTGTCTTCACGGGCAGCCACGATCTGCTTAGCCACGTTCAGCCCTAATCCAGGTGCCGAATTGAACGGTGCAATCAGGGTGTCGCCATCGATCAGCCACTCACTGGCAGCCGATTTATCAATGTCAATCATCTTAAACTTAAAGCCCCGTTCCAGCATTTCGTTGGCTAACTCCATCACGGTGAGCAGGTTCTTGTCTTTGGTAGAAGCATCCATGCCCTCATCATTGATCTCTTTCATCTTAGCCTTAACGGATTCCTTGCCACGGGCCATGGCCACGACGTCAAAGTCATCCGCACGCACTGAGAAGTAAGCTGCGTAGTATACCAGTGGGAAATATACCTTAAAGTAAGCCACCCGCAGCGCCATTAAAATGTAAGCCGCCGCATGGGCCCGTGGGAACATGTACTTAATCTTCAGGCAGGAATCAATGTACCAGTCTGGGACTTCAGATTCACGCATCTTTTGCTGCCATTCATCGGGGATCCCGCGACCGTGACGAACCGACTCCATCACTTGGAAGGAGGTTTCAGAATCCATGCCCCAGTTGATCAAGTCGGTCATGATGTTATCACGACACCCAATGACGTTGGCAATCGTAGCAGTTCCGTTTTTGATCAATTCTTCCGCGTTACCTAACCACACATCGGTCCCGTGAGACAGTCCAGAAATTTGTAACAGTTCTGAGTAGTTTTTCGGGTGGGTTTCTTCTAGCATTCCCCGGACGAAACGCGTCCCAAATTCCGGCACACCAAGCGTCCCGGTCTTGGATTGAATCTGTTCTGGTGTGACGTGCAGTGAATCGGTACCGGAAAACAGTGCCATAACACCCGGATCATCCATTGGGATCGACTTGGGATCGATTCCGCTTAAATCTTGCAACGTCCGGATCATGGTGGGATCATCATGCCCTAAAATATCAATTTTCAAAATATTATCATGGATCGAATGGAAATCAAAGTGGGTCGTTTGCCAAGCCGCGTTTTGGTCATCGGCTGGGTATTGGATCGGCGTGAAATCATAGATGTCCATGTAATCTGGCACAACGATGATACCAGCCGGATGTTGTCCAGTGGTCCGTTTGACCCCGGTAGCGCCCTTGGCTAACCGGTCGATTTCAGCGTTGCGGAAGTGCTTTTCCTTATCCCGCTCATACGCCTTCACGTAGCCGTAAGCCGTCTTATCAGCCACCGTACCGATCGTCCCAGCCCGGTAAACGTTCTTTTCACCGAACAAGACCTTCGTATAGTTATGGGCAATTGGTTGATAATCCCCAGAGAAGTTCAGGTCAATATCAGGCACCTTATTCCCAGTAAACCCTAAGAAGGTTTCAAACGGAATGTTGTGGCCGTCGCCAATCATCAAAGTGCCGCATTTAGGACACTTCTTTTCCGGTAGATCATACCCAGAACTGTATTCACCCTTGGTATAAAACTTCGAATATTGACAGTTAGGGCAGCGGTAATGCGGCGGCAGCGGATTAACTTCGGTGATCCCGGTCATAGTCGCCACCAGGCTGGACCCCACTGACCCACGGGAACCAACTAAGTAGCCGTCCTTGTTACTTTTGGCTACCAGCCGTTGAGCAATCAGATAGATCACGGCGAACCCGTTACCGATGATACTCTTTAGTTCCCGGTCAAGCCGGTGCTGAACGAGTTCTGGCAGCGGATCACCATAAAAGGCGTGTGCCGTATTCATTGTCCGTTCGCGAATTTCATCTTCCGCGCCTTCCATCCGTGGCGTGTACAGCTTATCTTTCAACGGATGAACGTCATCAATCTCATCCGCGATGGCGTTGGTATTCGTCACCACAATTTCTTTGGCTTTTTCTTCGCCCAAGAAACTGTAATCGTCCAACAGCTCATCAGTGGTTCGAAAATGCGCGTCAGGTAATTCCTGCCGGTTTAGTGGGTTAGCCCCACCTTGCGAATTAATTAAGATCTTCCGGTAAATCGCGTCTTCTGGATTGAGATAGTGGGCATCCCCGGTGACACACACTGGCTTGCCTAATTCTTCACCCAGTTTGACCATGTTCGTCAAAATCTCTTCCAGGTTTTTTTTGTTCTGAATCAGTCCAGACTCGATCAATGGCTTATAAGCGGCCAACGGCTGAACCTCAAGGTAATCGTAAAATTTAGCTTTATCGCGGGCTTCGGCATAACCCTTTTGCATCATCGCGGTAAAGACTTCACCAGAACTGCAGGCGGAGCCGATCAGTAAACCATCGCGCAGTTTCTCAATCTGGCTTCTTGGCATCCGCGGTACCCGGTAAAAGTAATCCACGTTAGACATGGAGACGAGCTTGAACATGTTCTTCAGGCCAGCCTGGGTCTGCGCCAAAACAATGGCGTGAGACGGCCGTGCGTGTTTATACGCGTCGTTTTCACTCATGTGATCGTTTAACTGATCATGGTATTGAATGTGGTAGCGATCTTCTGCATCCTTTAAGAAAAGATAGTTCAAATGACCAGTGGATTCCGCATCATAAATCGCCCGGTGATGGTGTTCCAGTGAGACGTGGAACTTTTTAGCCAACGTGTTCAGACGGTATCCCTTCATGTTGGGATACAAGAATCGTGCCAACGTTAACGTATCAATGATAGGGTTGGTGATTTCTGGCAAATCATACCGCTGATAGCCGGCATTCATAAAAGCAATGTCAAACGTGACGTTATGCCCAACAATAATAGCATCGCCGTAGAATTTTCTGAAGAGTTCGAAGACTTCTTTTTCCGACTTTGATCCGTGGACCATATCATCGGTAATACTAGTCAAATTAGTGGTTTGATCCGACAAATGGAATCCAGGGTCAATGAACTCCTCGAATTGATCGATGACTTCTTTCCCCTGCATTTTCACAGCGGAGAGTTCGATCACCCGATCATAAATGGCCGACAGCCCCGTGGTTTCAGTATCGAAGACCACGTACGTTGCGCCTTCCAGTGCCCGGTGCTCATTGTTATACCCAATTGGCACCCCATCATCAACGAGGTTAGCTTCCACCCCGTAGATCATCTTGATGTCGTTTTTAGAAGCCGTCCGGTACGCTTCGGGAAATCCCTGTACCCCAGCGTGATCGGTAATGGCAATTGCTTTATGGCCCCACCGTTTAGCCGTTTTAATAAAATCAGAAATTGAATTGGTGGCATCCATGGTACTCATATTCGTGTGCAGGTGGAGTTCAACGCGCTTCTCACCTTCAGGGGCTTTATCCTGACGGGCCGGCACCGTAACTCGGTTAATGTCATAGGCGTTTAACACCAGATCGCGCATAAAATTATCTTCTTGGACACTGCCACGAACTTTGATCCAGTCACCCTCGTTTAAACCTTCAAACTGGGCTTCATCACTTTCATCACGGGAGAATTTCTTCACCGCAATTGAGGAGGAGTAATCGGTAATCTCCAAAATCATCAATTTCCGGCCAGAACGCAGATCTCGGACTTCCTTATTAAAGACGTAGCCTTGAACCGTGACTGATTTTTCTTCATCTTCAATCGTTGAAAGCTGGACGGGCTCATCATCCGCCTTGATTTTGCGGCCAATCACAGTTGGTCCACTAGCGGGTGCGACCCCCTGTTTTTCCCGTTTCTCGTTAGCCACTTTGATAGCAGCCACTGCTTTTTGGGCCAGCTGCGCATCCGACTGGGCCTTTTGCTGTTTAAATTCCTGAATCTTCGCCTGTGAAGCTGATTCGTCAACCATCGTATGGATTGCAAATTTAGGAAAACCCACAGCTTCATATTGATTTTCGATTGGTCCTAATGCTTGGCCAACCAAAAAGTTCTTCACCACTTCATTTTCAGCCATGAAGATCACCCGGTCGTCTTGAACCTTGGGGACTTGATCGCGACAAAGTTCCTGCAGCAGCGGTGAGGTTACCCCACTGTGCTGCACGACCCAGTTCCAATAGTCTCCGATCAGCCGGTTATCAAGATCAGTCTGCTCGGTATGAATCTCAAAGTCCACCTTAGCGATTGATTGAAACGCCTTTTCAAGTTGCCCGGAAAACGTTGTAAACGCCTCGAAGGGTAAAATCGTTGGTAAGTTAAAATTAAAATGCCAGCGTTTGGACTTCTCGTGCACCGTCAGTTTTTCCAGTGCTGCCCCTTTAAAGAATGGTTGGTCAGCTAAATCTGATAATTGGAGTTGCTGTAATAATTTTTCAAATAATGCCTGATGATCTAAGGCCACACCAAACTGCCCCCTTTATTTTTGCTTAGTGCCGTTATTTTAACGTAAAAACGGACCCGAGACAAAACAAAAATTGTTTTGATTTCTCGAGCCCGTCCCACACAAATTTTTAATCGTTCGTCGTATCTGAATCTTCTGGTTTAGCATCGGTTTCTTTTAGTAAAATAGCTACCGTATTTTCGACTTCATCAGCCTTAACTTCAACGGTTTCACCAGTCTTACGAATCTTAACTTCCACGATGCCGTCACTGGCTTTTTTACCCACCGTAATGCGAATCGGTAACCCGATCAGGTCAGAATCGGCGAATTTAACACCGGCCCGTTCCTTACGGTCATCGATCAGAACACTATAACCAGCATCCGTTAGACTGTCCGTTAATTGGTTAGCCAGATCAACCTGTGTATCATTCTTCATGTTCACAGGAATCACGTGCAGGTCATATGGTGCAATGGCGCGTGGCCATACCAGACCGTGTTCGTCAGCCTGCTGTTCAGTGATAGCTGACAATAACCGGCTCACACCGATTCCATAAGACCCCATGATCACTGGCACTGAACGGCCATTTTCATCGAGGACTTTGGCATTAAGCGCTTCTGAATAACGGGTGCCCAACTTGAAGATATGGGCAATTTCGATCCCACGGGTAAACTTCAGCTTACCGGCGCCATCAGGTGAAATATCGCCTTCCTTAACGGTCCGGATATCGGTAAATTGATCGACCCGGAAATCACGTTCAACGTTGGCATTCTTGTAATGGAAACCATCTTCATCAGCACCCACGACAGCATTGACCATATCTTGAACGTAGCGGTCAGCCACAATGGTCACGTCTTCGCCTACACCCACGGGACCCAAGGCGCCAAATGAAGCACCCAGATACTTTTCAGCATCGTCATTGGTAGCAGGTGCGAAAAAGTCGGCATGCAGGAAGTTCTTCAGCTTAACTTCATTCAGTTCATCATCACCGCGCAGCAACGCCAAAACGGGCTTGTCATCGGCAATGTACAGCATACTCTTGATGAGATCATCGGGACTGACATCGAGCTTTTTAGCCACGTCATCAATGGTCTTAGCATCACCAGTTGCTACCTTTTCCAGATCTTGTTGCGCTGCATGGGACTTCTTTGGTGTATACAAGTTAGTGGCCATTTCAAGGTTGGCTGCGTAATCTGATTCATCCACGTAAACAATGGTGTCTTCACCGATTGGGGCAATGGCGGAGAATTCTTTGGAATCTTTCCCGCCCATGGCACCGGCATCACCAATGATCGTCCGGTATTTCAGGCCGATCCGGTCAAAGATGCGTCGGTAGGCACCTTCCATTTGACGATAGACCTTATCCAGATCATCGTAATTAGTTGAAAATGAGTAAGCATCCTTCATGATGAATTCCCGACCACGTAACAACCCATAGCGGGGACGTTCTTCATCACGGTACTTAGCTTGGATTTGATACAAAGTCAGTGGTAATTTCTTATATGATTTAATACTGTCACGAATCAGCGTGGTAAACGTTTCTTCATGCGTTGGGCCTAAGATAAAGTCCGTGTCGTGCCGGTTCTTGAACTTAAACAAGGTTGGGCCGTATGTATCATACCGACCTGAATCCTTCCAGAGTTGCGCTGGTAAAACAGTTGGGACCACCATTTCAACAGCATCGATCTTGGCCATTTCCTCCCGAACGATCTTTTCAATATTGCTCAGGACTTGGAATGCCAGAGGTAAATAAGCATACATTCCTGCAGTCACCTGGCGAATGTAGCCGGCTCTAAGCATCATCTGATGACTTAACGCCTCCGCATCACTAGGTACCTCTTTCAATGTTGGAATCAGCAATTTTGACTGTTTCATACTCAATTGAACTCCTTTTTAACCGTTTATATTGGTTTTATTTAATGAAATAGCGTTCGATATCATTCCACGTCACCAGTAACATCAAAACAACTAAGAAGGCTACCCCTACTAGGGTAATCGCTGTTTCAACGTTTTCTGAGAGCGGTTTGCGTCGAATACCCTCAATCACGTTAATTAATATTTTACCACCATCAAGTGCCGGGATCGGCAATAAGTTCACAATTCCTAAATTAAGCGACAAAAACGCTAGGAAGCTTAAAATGCCCAGTATCCCTTCGGAGGCCGCCGTGGAAGTCGTGGCAAAAATTGCCACTGGCCCCCCTAGATCATTCAGACTAAAGTGCCCAGAGATCATCGACCAAATGGCGGCTAACAGCCGGATGGTCATCTGCCAAGTCTGCGTAAAGCCGGAGAGCAGCATGGCGCCAACATCGTGATTACGATACTGGGTAATTCCAATCGCACCAACCGTCTTGTTGTTGACCTTGGAAGCGGCCGGCACCATTTGAATGGTCTTAGCCTGTTTACCGCGCTCAACCTTAAAAGTGGTCTGCTTATGAGCCCGACCCTGAATCTGGATGGCAATTTGATCCCAGCTGTTGACTTTTTTACCATTGACAGCGGTAATGTAGTCACCATTCTTGATCCCAGCAGAGCGGGCCACCGTCACGTCTGACGTGGTTGGGCTGACCCGGTTACTGTTATTGGTCACACCGCCAGCGACAAACGTCAAAATCGTATAAACGATGATCGCCAAGAAAAAGTTATTCATCGGTCCAGCAAAGTTGGTCATCAAACGATGCCCTAAGCTAGCTGATTGGAACTGAACATCCCGCGGTGCAATTCTGACTTCCGTGCCATCCGTTTCGATAATCGTTGCGTTGTGGGCCACGTTGTACCGTTTAACTTCACTCTCATCGCCGTTTTCATAGCCCTCGATCCAGAGTTCATCTTCCAGATCAGTAGCTGTGACTGCCATGGGGATACCGTTAAATAACGTAGATTTTTTACTTGTATTGATCCGGGTCACCTGATCATTATCACCCACGTACAGGCTGACAGGTGTCCCCGGTTTTAACTCATCTTCATCGTCTTCAGCACCGGCCATGCGAACGTAGCCACCCACTGGCAATAGCCGAATCGTGTAGGTGGTATCGGTCGTCCGGTAATTAAACAGTTTAGGTCCCATTCCGATTGAAAATTCACGTACGAGGATCCCCGCCCGTTTGGCAAAATAAAAGTGACCAAACTCGTGAATAAAAACAATCAGGCCGAACACGATGATGAAAGTAATAATGGTCGTAATCACAGACGTCGATCCTTTCGTAATAAACTCGATTTGCTAATTTACATAAAGCCCAGCAAATGTAAGGCTGGCAATACCAGCAAGAGACTGTCAAAGCGGTCTAAGATACCGCCATGACCAGGCAAAATCTTACCAGAATCCTTGACACCATAGTAACGTTTTAATGCTGATTCCACTAAGTCACCAATCTGACCGATAATCGACAGCACGATTGTGAATAATACCGTGACTAACCAACTATAGTCGCCTTGGGGATAGAAATAAACGTAGATCGCCACAATAATGGTTGCCACTACTGTCCCGCCAATTGACCCTTCCCAGGTCTTATTAGGACTGATATGCGGTGCTAACTTGTGCCGGCCGAGTTTACGGCCAATCATATAAGCCCCACTATCGGTGATCCAAACGGTAAAGAGCGCAAAGAAAATGGTGGTCAGACTCGTTTGATCAGCCACGATAAAGTAGTGGAACCCAACGCCGATATAGATTGCCCCCAGTGTTAAAACCGCTGCGTCATCGAACGAAAACCGGTTCTTGGAAAAAACAGTGTACATTAAGAGTAACACGACCAAACCATAGGTCACGAAGGTCACATTCAAGTGTCCCGGCAAAAAATCGTGCCAGAAATCGGGCAGGACGATCAGCAACAAAACCAGTGCTGATAAAACCGCCTCCCACGAAATGATCAACTTTTTTCTCATGACTAAAATTTCAGAAAGTGCGATCAAGCCAAGAACGGCAGCCGCAATATCGACCCAGACGCCCCCAGCAATGATTATTGGAATGAAGATAATTAAGGCGATCACCGCCGTAATAACCCGTTGTCTCATTTAAAAACTCCTTTTTTACCTCAGTTATTTCGTTAACCCGCCAAAGCGGCGTTTACGATGCTGATACTCATAAACTGCCTCCGTTAATAATTCCGCTGTGAATTCAGGCCAGTGCGGCGCCATGAAAACAAATTCCGAGTAAGCAATCTGCCACAGCAAGAAGTTAGAGATCCGCTCCTCGCCTGACGTTCTAATGACCACATCTGGGTCTTGATACTGTCCCAATGGTGCCGTCATCAGGTGTGAACTGATTGTGTCTGCCGAAATATCTTCTGGCTTCAGCTGACCCTGCTGCACTGATTGCGCGATTTCCTGCACGGCAGTAGTAATTTCCGCACGGCTACCGTAGTTTAACGCAAAGTTCAAGACCATGCCATCACAATCTTTAGTATCTTCGATTGCATCCGCAACTGCTTTTTGGGTCTTTTTTGGTAACTGATCCGTATAGCCCATAACGTTGACCCGGACATTATTACTAATCAATTCTGGCACGAAGGTATCAAAGAAGTCGACAGGCAACTTCATCAGATAATTCACTTCATCCGTTGGCCGCTTCCAATTTTCAGTTGAAAACGCATAGAGTGTCAGCACTTTAATGCCCAGATCACTGGCCGCTTTCGTGATGGTCTTAACGGTCTCCATCCCTTGCTTATGGCCGGCAACCCGTGGTAAATGCCGTTTTTGGGCCCAGCGACCGTTGCCGTCCATAATGATGGCCACATGCGCTGGAATGTTATTCGGATCTAATTCTATTTTTTCAGGTTCCCCTGATTGATTATTATTAAGCCAAGAAAACAAGATGGCACCTCCAAATTAGCTTTCAAAAACTAATCATACCAAAAAACAGAGTTGTCGACTATCCCAACTCTGCTTTAAGCGATTATTTAACAGAATTTAAATAAGCTACTGAAGTAAACGCCATTCACCACGATTAGCGTCAGATAACGTATTAAAATACTGCAACAAATTATTAGCATCATCTGGGCTAACTTCACCAAGCTTGTTCAACCCTTCACCGGTTGGAATCGGTTCACTCAGATCCGTAATTTCAGAATCGTTTTCAATCGTGGCTTTTGAAAAGGCAATGATCCAATCTTCTTCAATCAACTGCGTGATCACAAAGAAGAGGTTAAAGTTGTCATTCACAAAAGCAGGTTGCGCGTAAACACCATCTTGAATTTGAGTCAGCTCATTACCGTTATAATTTAAAACCGCTAAGTTGTCATCGGTGACAGCATCATTCAGTTTGAAAACCATTTTGGCAAACTGTGGTGTGCCGGGCGTAATTTCAACTGTTTCATCGTCATTTGCCATGTGTAAGTTCCTTTCGTTCAATGACTAGCCAGTAATAATTTCCTGTTCCTTGTCATCGGTCTGCTTATCGATTTGTTTAACTGCCGCATCAGTTTCATTTTGAACTTGTTTTTCCAGATCATGAATTTGATCATCAGTGAAATCACCGTTCTTATGACCCTTTTTCAAGTCGTTCATTGCATCACGCCGGATACTACGAACAGCCACTTTGCCTTCTTCAGCAACCGCCTTAACCTGTTTAGCCAATTCCTTACGGCGTTCTTCAGTCAGTTGAGGAACAACCAACCGCAGTGCGGAACCGTCGTTAGCTGGGGTAATCCCCAGGTCTGATTCCATAATGCCCTTTTGCACGTCTTCCAAAGCAGACTTGTCAAATGGGGTAACTAAAATGACCCGTGGTTCTGGCACGGTAATTGCAGCCACCTGATTAATGGGTGTCTCGACACCATAATACTGAACCGTTACCCGACTCAACAGACTGGCATTTGCACGGCCGGCACGAATTGTACCGAACTCACGGTTTAACGCCTTTTCTGCCTTTTGCATCTTAACTTTTGCTTCGTCAATAATTGGGTTTGCCATACCTATTTCCCCCTTACCGTTGTCCCGATATTTTCACCAAGGACAACTTTCTTAATGTTTCCAGGATGATTCAAGTTAAACACGACCAATGGAATATTGTTATCCATCGACAAAGTGCTGGCCGTTGAATCCATCACGTGCAGCCCCTTATTGATAATATCCATATGGGTCAGATGATCGAATTTAACGGCGTTTGGATCAACGTTTGGATCAGCTGAATAAACACCGTCAACACCATTTTTAGCCATTAAGATTGCGTCAGCGCTGATTTCAGCTGCTCGTAAAGCAGCCGTGGTATCGGTTGAAAAATAAGGGCTGCCAGTACCACCGGCAAAAATAACGACCCGGTCCTTTTCCAAATGACGAATTGCCTTGCGCCGAATATAGGGTTCGGCAATGGCGCGCATCTCAATCGAGGTCTGAACCCGGGTTGGCACACCAATCGATTCAAGATTGTCCTGCAGAGCAAGACCGTTCATGATGGTTGCCAGCATCCCAATATAGTCAGCCTGAGCGCGTTCCATACCCATCTGAGCACCTGATTCACCGCGCCACATGTTACCGCCACCAACGACGATTCCAATCTGAAGGCCTAAATCATAGACTTCTTTAATTTCCTTGGCAACCGTTTCAATCACTGGTGGATGGATACCAAAACCTTGATCACCGGCTAAGGCTTCCCCGCTCAGCTTTAAAACAACGCGTTTATACTTTAAATCCGACATCATGTGTCTGCTACTAATAACTGATACAGTTATTGATGATTCCTGCTTCAACCTATCCTGGCTAGTTTAAAACCACTACACCGGTATCTGATAGTCCACAAGCGTTAATTCCCGGCTAGCCGCCGGTACATCCCTTTGCAGCCTATTATTTAGTCGGCTAAGACAAAGTTTTCAATATCCCTCATATTTGAGGCAGCATCCCAATCATCATTTTATTTTAATGATTGAACAAAATGTTAACGAGATGCGTTGCACTTTCAGCTGGATTTTGGCTAGGTTCAAATCAGTAGCAGTTTTCCTTCTTTCTGTTTTCTAGCCTGCAGTGCAAAATACCGTCATCACACTTTTTCTTTTTAGTTTCCTTGTGTAATTCTATCATAAACCAGTATCGACCAACAGTCGTAACCCGGTTAAATTGCATAAAAAAAGGTGTACGTTTCACGTACACCCTTTTTAAAAGTGGCACTTCGTCAAGTAGAGTTGATTTAGATTTATAGGAGTACTTAGACCTCAATTGGTCTAGGTGCTTTTTTAGTTGGCAGTTTTTTGGACAATGGTTTGAACCAGCCGCGTTCCAAAAAAATACG